>JAAXQG010000034.1 GCA_012974445.1 Desulfuromonadales bacterium | reverse complement strand
CGAGCTTTTTCGTGGGGCAGGAGCCCCATGCGAAAAACCCCGCAGGCGGGTGCCGCCACACGGGGCCTTCGAGAGCAACCAAAGGGGGCGGCGTTTTTGCTTACTTTTTTCGCTGATGAAAAAAGTGAGTCGCCCGAGCGGGGCGAAACCCAGAGCCGCAATTTAGCCGTATGTTGCGAGTCTTTAGCACCGTCAGCCAAAGAGCCTCCATCCCGAGGCGTCCCCCAGCTACCCTGAAACCATCTAAAACCGGAGGGTTTCACCCCTCCAGGCGCCTTCATCTTTTTGCTTGCCTAAAAAGACGAAGCAGAAAAAGGGCACCCAACTGTCTTGCCTGCCTGGCGGCAGGTTCCCTGCGCTACGGCAGCTGCTTCCGGGCTGCCAGACGGGACATCCCTGTCCCGCTGTCAGGCTCGGCATCCCTGCCTCGCCCCTTCGGGCCTTTTCGGAATCAGCAACCTTCGCTCCGGCTGCGACAGATGGGGAAAACCACTGCTTATAAATATCACTCGCCCGCAAAGCGGGCGAGCAAAACTCCCCCCTATTTGCTCTCGCCGTGCGGCGGCATCCGCCAGCGGGAATAGACCCCGCAGGGGGCGAGGCAAGGACGCCGAGCTTTTTCGTGGGGCAGGAGCCCCATGCGAAAAACCCCGCTAGCGGGTGCCGCCACACGGGGCCTTCGAGAGCAACCACAGGGGGGCGGCTTTTTTGCTTACTTTTGAAGCTGTAGTCAAAAGTGAGTAGCCCGAGCGGGGCGAAACCCAAGGCCACAATCCCGCCGTATGCTACGAGCCTTTAGCAAGTGACTGCCAGCAAACCAGAAAGCCGCACCTCGATTCCGAGGCGTCCCCCCTCACCCCAGCCCTCTCCCGCCAGGGGAGAGGGAGTTAACGCTGAGCTATCTTCATCCATCCCCTCCGAAACTGATCCCCTGGGCCAGGGGCAGCTTCCCCGAGAAGTTGATGCAGCTGGTCTGGCGGCGCATGTAGTTCTTCCAGGCTTCGGTTCCCGCTTCCCCGATCTCGGCTCCACTGGTGCCGACGTTGACGTTGGCGAGTCCGCAGTCGCTGCCGGTATGGCTGAGGAAAATTTCAGTTTCTCCCAGGTCGTTGCTGAAGATGCTGGAGGAAAGCCCCTGGGGCACATCGTTCTGGTAGCCGATGGCTTCTTCTAGCTTTTCGTAGCGGATCAGGTAGAGCAGGGGGGCGAAGGTCTCGCGCTGCACGACCGGGTAGTGGTTCCGGGCCTCGGCGATGCAGGGGGTGACGTAGGCGCCCCGGTCAAAGATTCCTCCCGAGAGGGGCTCGCCGCCGTAGAGGATGCGACCTCCCTGGCTCTTCAGCTCTTCCATCGATTTGAGCATCCGCTCTCTGGCCCGGGCGTCGATGAGCGGACCCATGAGGGTGGACTCGTCACGAGGATCGCCGATGCGAACCTGTTTGTAGGCCTCGATCAGGCGAGAGGAGAGTTCGTTGAAAATCGATTCCTGGACCATGACCCGGCGGGTCGTGGTGCAGCGCTGCCCCGCCGTGCCCACGGCGCCGAAGAGGATGGCTCGAATCGCCAGGGAGAGGTCGGCGCTGGGGGTGACGATGATGGCGTTGTTGCCACCCAGTTCCAGCAGGGACCGGCCCAGTCGAGCCCCGACCCTTTCGGCGACCTTTCGCCCCATGGCGACGCTGCCCGTGGCGGAGATCAGGGGCAGTCGCCCGTCGGCGCTGAGGCGCTCCCCGATGGTTGTGCGCTCGCCCACAAGCAGGCTGAAGATCCCTTCGGGCTGCCCGTTCTCCTTCAAAACGTCGCCGATGAGTTTGCACAGGGCTATGGCGCAGAGCGGGGCCTTGCTCGAAGGTTTCCAGATTAGTGTGTCGCCGCAAATCAGCGCATTCATGGCGTTCCAGCCCGGAACTGCCATGGGGAAGTTGAAGGCGGTGATGAGGCCGATGGGGCCCAGGGGGTGCCACTGCTCGTAGAGGCGATGGCCGGGGCGTTCGCTCTGGGTCGTCAGGCCGTAGAGCATGCGCGACTGCCCCTGGGCGAAATCGCACATGTCGATGACTTCCTGAACTTCCCCTTCGGCTTCGGATCTTATCTTTCCCACCTCCAGGCTGATCAGTGCCCCCAATTCCGTTTTCAGCTCCCGGATCCGGTTGCCGATCTGTCGCACGATCTCACCCCGCTGCGGAGCTGGCACCTGCCGCCAATGCTCGAAGGCCTTGCAGGACGCATCCAGGATTCGTTCGTACTCTTCGTCTCCTGCCTTGCTGATTTGCGCCATCCGCGTCCCGTCGATGGGGGATCGTACCTCCAGCAGCCCACCTTCTCCGGCAAACCAGCCGGTGCCGGTGCTGGCTCCTTTGGGCTTCTCTGTGATACCGAGTTTTTCGAACAGCTTCTTCATGTCTTTTCTCCTGCCGGGCGTTTCAGCTGAAGGCCGAAATTCCCGTGAGGGCCCGTCCCAGCGCCAGGCAGTGGACCTCGTGAGTCCCCTCGTAGGTGTAGAGGCTCTCGAGATTGCACATGTGACGGATCACGTCGAACTCGAGGGAGACGCCGTTGCCCCCGAGGATGGAGCGGGCGCAGCGGGCTATTTTCAGCGCCTCGGCGACGTTGTTCATCTTGGCCAGGTTGACCAGCTCTGCTGCCCCCTGGCCCCGATCGCGCAGCCTGGTCACCTGCAGGGCCAAGAGCTGCCCCTTGCATATCTCGGTGAACATCTTGACAAGTTTGCGCTGAGTCAGCTGGAAGGAGGCGATGGGGCGCCCGAACTGAACGCGTCGCCCCGCGTAGTCCAGAGCCCGCTCATAGCAGGCCAGGGCTGCGCCCATGGCGCCCCAGGCGATGCCGAGCCTCGCCTCGTTCAGGCAGGCCAGTGCGCTCTTCAGGCCCCTGGCCCCGGCAAGACGGTGGCTCTCCGGAACAATCACATCCTCCAGGATCAGGCTGGAGGTGACCGAGGCCCGAAGGGACATCATTCCCGGAATCGCACGGGTGGAAAAACCCGGTTGCCCCTTCTCCACCACGAAGCAGCCGATTCCCTCATCCGTCCTGGCCCAGATCAGGGCCATATCCGCTATGCCCCCGAAGGAGATCCAGCGTTTCGTGCCGCTGAGTCTCCAGTGCTTCCCGTCCCTGGTGGCGCGAGTCTTCATGCTGGAGGGGTCCGATCCCGCCTCGGGTTCCGTGAGGCCGAAGCAGCCGATTTTCTCTCCCCGGGCTAAGCGCGGGAGCCAGCGCTGCTGCTGCTCAGGGGTGCCGAAGCTGTAGATGGGGTACATGACCAGGGAGCTGGTCACCGACATAAAGCTGCGCAGCCCCGAGTCCCCCCGCTCCAGCTCCTGACAGGCCAGCCCATATTCGACGCCGCTGGCGCCGCGCCCATAGCCGGGCAGCTTCATTCCCAGCAGCCCCATGCGGGCCAGAGGCGCGATGGCCTCCGCAGGAAAACGCCCCTGTTCATAGGCCCGGGAGATGAGGGGGAGAAATTCTCCTCTGACGAACTCCCGCACCCGCCCCCTCAGCTTCTTCTCCTCGTCACTCAGCAATTCGTCCAGCTCCAGAAGCTCCTTCATGGTCCCGCTCCCCTCTGTTGTCTCAATTGTATCGCTGCACAGGCGCGATGGCCCTGGGAGGGAGGGGGGAAATGAAAAGGCGAGGGCTCCGTTTGCCAGAACTCTCGCCTCGTGAATTTAGAACAGCCGCAGATAAGGGGGTCAGACTGCTGCTCCCTCGACCTTTTCAATCCCCTCGAAACACTCGCGCAGGGTACAGATGCCACAGGAGTGATACATGAATATGGGAATGCCCGCTTTTTTTGCCGCCGTGACGGCTTCGTTGCGGGCCTGATGGGAGACCTTGTTGGTGAAGAGCACCAGGGCATCGGCCCGCGAAATGTTTCCGCCCAGACCGCTGGCGGCCTGGGAGAAAATCTTGAGTTTGTGACCGAAGCGCACCGCTTCTTTTTTGTAATGCCTATCCAGGCGGTCCATGCCGCCGACCAATGTGATACTCATGACAGCCTCCTCCAAGTTCGACAATCTCAAATCCCTTGACATAAGAATATTGAAAGTGGTTTTCATTGTCAAGCTGGCATCTGCTTTCTTTACCGTCGATATTTTGGGGGCTTTAAAATCTGGGGTTTCAAGGCTATAGTGTGCGGCTTGAATGGTTGACATTTTTTGAGGAGAGCTCTGTGATGAAGTTTGTCAAGGCCCTGTTGAGTCTGGGCATTTTGTTGATACCGGTTCTCGGGGCTGCTTCGACAGGTTATGTGTCGGATCAGCTGGTGGTGTCGCTGCGCGATCAGACCGGGGCAGACTACAAGGTCCTGATGTCGTTGCGTACGGATTCATCTGTGGAGGTGCTGGACGAAGAGGGTCGTTTTCTGAAGGTTCGTACCCCCGATGGGGTCGAGGGTTTTGTGCTTCGTCAGTACATCACCAGCTCCGCCCCCAAGTCCCAGGTCATCAAGGAGCTCAGGAAGCGCAACGCGACCCTGGAGGCGCGACTTGCGGGACTTTCCGGGCTCGACGATGAGCTGCAGTCAGTTCGGCAGAAGGCACTGGAGTTCGAGTCAGGTTTCAGAGAGCTGGAGTTGGAGCATCGCAGGCTCGTTGAGTCGTCGGGGGATCTGATGACCGTGATCGCCGAGCGGGATCGCCTCAAGGCCGAGCTTGAAGGCACGGCTCCTGAGTTGAAGCGACTGATCGAAGAGAACAACCAGTTGCTGCGCAGTTCGGGTATCCTCTGGTTTCTGGCCGGCGGTGGCGTGTTGTTAGTGGGGTGGATTGCAGGGAAGATCTCCCGTGGTGGACGCAGCCGTCGCTACTGATTTTTCTGGTAAGGCCATAGTGATTGAATAACAAAAAACCGTCGGACCTGCAGGTCCGACGGTTTTTTGTTGTTTTGTGTCTCAGGGCTCTGACTCGAAATTCAGGCGGCAAGACTCATGGCGTCTTCGATCTTCATTTCCAGGTTCTCCAGGGCTTTTCCCTGAATGCCGAGGCAGAGGGCCTCTTCGCTGAGCGCCAGGTCCAGAAGAGGTTCTCTGTGCATTCCAACACCCAGCTTGCGGCAGATGAGGTTTGCCAGGCGTACCGCCGTGAGGGTGATGTTGTGGGTGTCCCACTCGGGGGCGTGGTGCTCCCGGACCACGAGATGGAATTTTTCGGGAAGGTTCCACTTCTGCATGAGCAGTGCGCCCTGCTCTACATGGAGAACATCAGTGATGTCCACCAGGGTTTCAGCATCGATGCTGGGAGCCTCCATTGCGCCCAGAACCTCGTCGATGGCCCGAAGGCAGAGCAGTTTTCCGATGTCGTGAAAAAGCCCCGCCATGAAGGATTCCTGGGCCAGTTCCCAGTGCCCCGCATGCTCCACGATAGTACGGGCGCCCACGGCGCAGCTCATGGCGTGTTTCCATAGACGGTACATCTGGGCTGCGATCAGGGCGTTGGTGGCCTGGTAATTCTGCTTCTGAGTGGCGATCAGCACTACGTTGGTAACTTCCCGGGCTCCCAGTCGTACTGCGGCGTCGTGGATGGTCGCTATTTTGGCCAGACCGCTGAACAGAGGAGAGTTGGCGACCTTGAGAATCTCGCTGGCCAGCGCCTGATCCCTGGAGATCATCGAGACGACTTCGTCGATGGAGTAGTCCTCGCATTCGAGGGTTTCCTGAAGCTTGAGGGCCAGGGGGTGGAAGGGGGGCAGTTCGATCTCTGAGGTGGCGAGTTTATTTTGTACCAGTTCGAGAAGGTCTTGTGCGGCTATCACAGTGGCTCTCCATCGGCAAGTATGGTCAGATTTATTAATCACCCACTATACAGAAATAAGGGGAGGCTGAAAACCCCTGAAAGTATTTGATTTCAAGGAGAAAAATAAAGAAATGAATAGAATCTAATCATGTGTATGGCTTCAGGCGAAGCGTCTTCCCCTACGGGGGAGCAGGGAGCTGTTTTGGGGCGCTCTTGCCTTTGCTGAGACTCGGGTGTACCCTTCTAAGTAGTCGAAAGTCCGGGCTTTGTTTCGTTGTGGGAGTCCCCGGGCGGAAAGGCAAGGGGTTATGGACAGCGAGAATTTCAAGGGGATGTGCCGTCTGGTCATGTCGGGTGAAGAGGCCGGGCAACGCAAGTTCGTGGAGAACAAGGAAAGTCACATGGTTGCCAAGGTGATCAGTTGTACCGATGAAGGGGTTGAGGTTGAACTCAAGACTGGGGGGCGACACGCTATTTGGCCAGCTGAAACCTGCGAAGAGAAAACCTACGGATATAAACCTGTTTACTGACAGGGCCGTTTCATCCCTTCAATGGGTATAATTATGAAGTTTTAAGCCGCTTCCGGTTCAAGGGGGGCGGCTCGTGTTTTTTTACGCTCTGTGTGCTGTAGTTATGCCCGCAGGGTGGGCGCAGTTTGCGGGTTGCCCGTTTCGAACAATCGGCCTAGACTGAGCGCTGTCCGTAATAGGAACTTCGTACGAATTCGTTTAAAGGATACCTTAACCGTTCATGTCGCCTCTCGTCCACCCTCCCCGCGAAGGGGTTTTCTATGGCCTTTCGGCCTACCTGCTCTGGGGGGTTGTCCCCCTGTACTTTGTGGCTCTGAAGCACATTCCCGCTGCCGGGATGCTGGCTCACCGCATTCTCTGGTCGCTGGTGCTCTTGTCTGTGCTGGTGCTGATCACGGGGAGGGGCAGGGCGATGATTCGGCTGCTCTCGGACAGAGTCTCTCTGACGTATCTTCTGGTATCGGCCCTGCTTATCGCGCTGAACTGGACCACCTTTATCTATGCCGTAAGCCAGCAGGAGGTGCTTCAGGCCAGCCTCGGATATTTCATCAACCCTCTGGTCTCGGTGCTGCTCGGGTTCCTGTTTTTGGGGGAGCGGATGCGCCCTGGGCAAATGCTGGGGGTGGTGCTCGCCGTCGGGGGCGTGCTGGTGATGGCGTTACAGCAGGGGCAGCTGCCCTGGATCGCCCTGGTTCTGGCCTTCTCCTTCGGCCTATATGGGCTTGTTCGCAAACTTCGCCCCGTTGATCCCCTGGCGGGTCTGGGGGTGGAGACCGCCATGCTCGCACCTCTGGCTCTTCTTTATCTGTTGGTGCCGTCTATCTCGGGTGCTGGACCTTTCTGGGGGACCCGGCCGGGAGATATGTTGCTGCTGCCCCTGGCCGGTGTGGTGACCTCGGTCCCTTTGATTCTCTTTGCCGCTGCGGCGCGCCGCCTTCAGCTTTCGACTCTGGGTTTTCTCCAGTACCTGGCCCCGAGCATTAACTTTCTCCTGGCGGTTCTGGTGTTCAGGGAGCCCTTCGGGACTTCGCAGCTGCTGGGCTTTTGTTTCATCTGGGCGGGGCTGCTCAGCTTTTCGCTCGAAGGGCTGCTGACTCAAAAACGAACCGCGGAGGCTTTGTCGTGACCAGTACCCTGCTTTTTGTCTCCGTTCATGTCCGGCCCTGCGCCCAGTCTATTGCACTGGCAGCGGGGAGCCTTGTGGCGGCCCTGCCGGAGGCCCGGCGCCGATGCAGCCGGATTCTTGATCTGTATCTGAGCGAAACACCGGAATCTATGCTGGAGAGCATTGAGGCCGAAGGTGCGTCGCTGGTCAGTTTTTCATTATACAGCTGGAACCGCGCCCCGATTCTGGCGCTCTGCCGGGAGCTCAGGCAGCGGTGCCCCGAGCTGTTCATCGTGCTGGGCGGCCCCGAAGCCAGCGCCGATGCCGAGGCGGTGTTGCTGCAGTCCGGTGCTGATGCCCTGATCCGAGGGGAGGGGGAGCAGAGCTTCGCGCAGCTTCTTGAATTTTCCAGCGCCGATGCAGGGCCGGTTCCACCTGGCGTGCTGCTGCGCCAGAGGGGGGAGATTCTGGATGGGGGGGACAGGCCGGTGGCCCCGGACTTTGACGCCCTGACTTCGCCCTGGCTTTGCGGGGCACTCCATCCCGCAGACTCGGCGCTCTGGGAGATCTCCCGGGGCTGCCCTTTTTCCTGCGATTTCTGCTTCGACGCCCGGGGAGAGCGGGGCGTGCGGCGCATCGGTCAGGCACGGCTGGAGGCGGAGCTGGATCTGTTTGTTCGCGCCGGGGTCTCCCAGATCTGGGTTCTCGATTCGACCTTCAACGCCGATCCGCAAGGGGCTAAGGCGTTGCTGCGGCTCATCGCTAAGAAGGCGCCGCATATCCATTTCCATCTGGAGGCCAAGGCGGACTTTTTGGATGCTGAGATGGCCCTGCTGCTTGGCCGTATAAGCTGTTCTGTGCAGATCGGGCTTCAGTCCCTTCATGCCGAGGTGCTGGGGCGGGTAAACCGTCCCTTCGACCGGGAGCGCTTCGAGGAGCGTGTGCGCCTGCTGGGGCCTCAGGGGGTGACCTTCGGACTCGACCTGATCTACGGTCTGCCCGGTGACAGCTTCGAGGGCTTCTGCCGAAGTCTCGATGGCGCTCTGGCCCTTGAGCCCAATCACCTCGATATCTTCCCTCTGTCGTTGCTGCCCGGCACCGAGCTTTCCAGGCAGGCCGCCCGCTATGGGCTCAGGGCTCAGCCCGAAGCCCCCTATCGGGTGCTGGAGACGGCCAGCTGTAGCGCCGAAGATATGGAGCGCTGTCGCCGGCTCGCCGCCAGTGCCGACATCTTTCATAAGGCCGGTCGGGCCGCCGGATTTTTCTCCCTGTTGCCAGGGCTTGTGGGGCTGACGGCGGTGGAGTTTTTCCTCCGTTTTCAGCAGTGGCTTGAGGCGAAGGAGTCAAAACGCTTCGCCGGGGTGCTCGAGGGGGAGATTCTCTCCGCCCGGGAAGCCCTGGGGTTGCAGCAGGGTTTCATGGCCCAGTTGTTCAGCGAGGCTGGCAAACAGGGGCTGAAGCAGGCCCTGAGCGATCTGCTGAACTATCATTTTCATTTCGCCGAGACCCTCATTGGCCCTGAACCGCTGCCTGCCGGCGGCCGTCGCAAAGGGCGACTCAGCTCAGCGCCCTGCCGCCTGTCGCCCCATGTGCGGCTGGTGGATTTCAGTTATCCGGTGGAAGAGCTGCTGGCATCGCAAGGGCAGCTTCTTCGATTTGTGAAAAAAAACAGGCCCGCCGCCTCGACCATGCTCTTCTGGCGACGGGCAGAGCAGGTCTTCTGCGAGGAGCTGGACGAGGAATTCGTCCGGTTGTTGCGGGGCAGCGACGGACGTCGCACTCCCGATGAGATTCTTAAGGGGCGGCTGGAGTCGTCCGAGGTGGAGGAGATCGTCCGCTTCGCTCTGGCCGAGGGCTTTTTGGTCTTTGCTGCCTCCTGAGCCCTGATTGGCGGCTAAAGGCCCTCCTTTCCAAGATTTGCCCGGCTGTGTTATGCTGCCCACAACGTTGTACAGGAGATTTATTCCCTTGGAATTCCCCCCCCTTTTCTGGGCTAAAGCTGTTTTCTTCGGCGCTTTGAGCGGCCTTTTGCTTGGCCGCCTGCTTATTGCCCTGCCCGCGCTCTGCATGGGGGCCCTGGCGCTGCTGCTGGACTATGCCGGCGCTGCCCGGCGTCGCCGCGTCTGCTCTTCGGTCGTCATCTCGGTGATGCGCCTGCCCGCCCTCTGGGCCCTGTTTTCCCTTGCCCTCTTCTCCATGCTGGTGAATCAGGGGGGATTGAGGCTTCTCGAGGCTCAGTCGGGGCCCCTTCGCTGGGCGACCCTGGCATCCATGGCCCCTTTTGTGTTCTGGGGGCTGCGCCTTCTGCCCGGGCGCCTGAAGGAGTACCGGCGACTGACACAGGAAGTCGGTTATGCTCAAAAAGTGAGGCGAACCCGGCTGCTGGGTTTTCCCTGACCCCCTTTTTCTGACAGGATTTGTCTACATGATCATCAACTGGTTCCCCGGACACATGGCCACGGCCCGACGTAAACTCGAAGAGGCCATGCCCAAGGTCGATGTGGTCATCGAGGTTGTCGATGCCCGTCTGCCTCGCTCCAGCGCCAATCCGCTTCTGGAAGAGCTGCGCCGGGGAAAGCCCTGTCTAAAGCTGCTCAACAAGGCGGATCTTGCCGACAGCGCTTCCACCAAAGAATGGGTCCGCCATTATAACGCCCAGAAAAATACCCGTGCCCTGTCCCTCTGCGCCAAGAAGGCCGGGGATGTGCTTAAAATAAAGAAACTCTGTCGAGAGCTGGCTCCCCATCGGGGCACCCGCGGTAAGCCTGTGCGGGTGGTCGTGGTGGGGATTCCTAACGTGGGCAAGTCCACCCTGATCAACAGCCTGGCCGGGCGTAAGATCGCCCGTGTCGGCGACAAACCCGCCATCACGACCTGCCAGCAGCAGGTGGACCTGCGCGACGGCATCCTGCTCTACGATACGCCGGGCATGCTCTGGCCCGACCTGGACGACCAGGCCGGAGCCGCTCGCCTGGCCGCCGCAGGTTCTATCGGCATCAATGCCATGGATCCCTACAGCATAGCGCTCTTCGTGCTCGACTTTCTGGTGCAGCGCTACCCCCAAACTCTGCAAACGCGTTATAATATTTCCTCGCTGGAAATGCCGAGCGCTGAGCTGCTGCTGGAGATCGGTCGCCGTCGAGGTTGTCTGGTCTCAGGCGGCGAGGTGCAGCCCCTTCGGGCCGCCGACCTGGTTCTGCTGGAGCTGCGCAACGGAAAACTCGGTTCGATCACCCTGGAGCTGCCCGAAGATCCCCGGGCTCTGAAAACGCCACCCTCCGCCTGATAGCCTGGCGGGCCTTGAGAGGAGAGAGCCCGGAGCAATCATCCGTGGCCATTTTTTCTGATGATGAAAAGACGACTGATACAAAGCATCGTTGCCCTGCTGTTGGCGCTGGTATTTACCGCTCCGCCGGTTTGGGCGAAAATCGAGGTCGACAATCAGACCGAAAACCGCATCAGGCTCCTGAGTTACGCCTTGCGTGAGCAGCTTCAGGGCAGTCATTACAGTCATAAAAATCTCGATGACGCCTTGTCTCGCGACGCCTTCAAGCTCTATCTGGAGCAGCTCGATTACCAAAAGCGTTTTCTGCTGGAGCAGGATGTGAAGGTGCTCGAAGCCTATCGGGAGCGGATCGACGACGAGATGCGCCGAGGGCGCCCCCAGCTGCCGATGCAGGGAGCCCTGATTCTGGAACAGCGCCTTGGCGAAGTGGAAAAAATGGTTGCCGAACTCATGGCCGGGGGGTTTGATTTCAATCTCCGTGAAGAGATGGAGACCGATGCCGAGAAACTCTCTTACGCCAAAAACAGCGCCGAGATCAAGCAGCGCTGGCGCAAGAGTCTCAAATATCAGGTGATAGGCCGCTATCTCGGTCTGATGGACGACGAGGGGGTCGAGGATCCTGCTGCCGCTGATCCCGAGGTGCTCAAGGGGCTGTGGGAAAAGGCCGCCGAAAAGGTCACCAAAAGCTATGACAGCTACTTCTCCCGGCTCCGGCAGGATACCTACACCGATCACGTCGACCGTTATTTTAACGCCGTGGCCCGGGCTTTTGATCCCCACACCGGCTATATGCCCCCCTCTAAACGGGAGGACTTCGACATCAGCATGCGCGGTTCTCTGGAGGGAATCGGTGCCACTCTTCGCGAGGAGGACGGCTACATAAAGGTCGTAGCCATCATCCCGGGCAGCCCCGCATCAAGCCAGGGGCAGCTGCAGGCCGAGGATATCATCCTCAAGGTGGCTGAGGCCGGGGCAGACTCCGTCGATATTACCGATACCCGCATCCGAGACGCCGTACGCTATATTCGCGGCCCCAAGGGCACCGAGGTGCGCCTGACGGTGCGCAAGCCCGACGGGACGCGCATGGTTATCCCCATTGTTCGGGATGTGGTCCAGATTGAGGCAACCTTCGTCAAGTCTACCGTGCTGGACGATGCCGATGAGCGTATAGGTTTCATCAAAATCCCTTCTTTTTATCGAGATTTCGAAGACGATCGCCACGAGAGCACAGGGCGTAATGTCACTGACGATGTCCGGGCCGAGGTGGAACGCCTCAAGGCTGAAAACGTCTCCGGCATCATTCTGGATCTGCGCAACAATGGTGGTGGGTCACTCTCCGACGCCGTTTCCGTCTCGGGGCTCTTCATCGAGAAGGGGCCGGTGGTGCAGGTCAAGGACAGCTACGGCCGCTCCCGGGTACTGCGCGACCGCGACAGCGATGTCGTTTACGATGGGCCTCTGGTGGTGCTGGTCAATCAGTTCAGCGCATCGGCATCCGAGATTCTCGCGGGGGCTCTTCAGGATTACAACCGAGCTCTGGTGGTGGGGGGCGCGCACACCCACGGCAAGGGAACGGTTCAGGCCATTCTTGACCTGGATCAGAGCGTAAATCTACCCGGAATGAACAAGTATAAGCCTCTGGGCGCTCTGAAACTGACGATTCAGAAATTCTACAGGGTCAGTGGTGACTCGACCCAGTATCGCGGCGTGGTCCCCGATGTGGTGCTTCCCGATCGCCTTGGCCATATCAAGAGTGGTGAGCAGTATCTCGACTTCTCCCTGCCCTGGGACAGTACTGATCGTACCGACTTTGAGCCTTGGGACGTCGCGGCGCTGGATCTGTCTCAATTGGTGGCCGCGAGCCGCGAGCGGGTCGCTGCTTCCGAGAAGTTCAGGGAGATCGTCACAGAAGCTGCCGAGGCCAAGGCCAAAAGTGAGGAAACTGTCGTAAGCCTGCATATCGATGAGATGCTGGCCGAGCGCAGGGATCTGCGTGAAAAAGGGGAGGCTCCCCACGGTGATCTGGCCCTGGACGGGGAGCTTGACGAGGCTGAAAAAGACGGATTGACCGAAGAGCAGAAGCTCAACGCCTGGATCAGCGAGGCCGCCGAAGATCCCTATGTGCTTGAGGCCATCCAGCTGCTGGATGCTCTGGCTGTTGATTCCGACAAGGTTGCAGTCACAGATAAGACTGTTGCCGAAAAGCCTAACTAGACGTCTGTGCTGAAGTCGCTAACTGCCGAGCAGCTCGCCCAGCTCAACACTGATCTGGAGGCGCTTCGTCTCGAGGTGGAGCGTCTGCTGGATCAGGGGCGCAGCGAAACGGCCCCGGTGGGACTGGATCGTCCCATCGGGCGCCTCAGCCGCATGGACGCCCTACAGCAGCAGAGCATGGCCCGGGCGGGGCAGGCTATTTTGCAAAAACGCTCAAGGCAGATCACCGCAGCGCTGGTTTTAATGGAAGATGGCGAGTACGGCGACTGCCGCCACTGCGAGGAACCCATTGGTTTTGAGCGCCTGAAGGCTCGCCCCGAATCTCCCTACTGTTTCGAATGTCAGAGCCGCGTGGAAAAGCGTGCCTGACCCTCCCCGCCGATGCTTCATCCTCACCAGTAGAGATTCAGCCCGAGAGAGGCCTCTTTCTGAGTCCCCCGGATATCCCATTCACTGGAGGTGCGGATGATGAGGGCAATATTCTCCTGAAGAGTAATGGTTTGGTCCAGTCGGACAGATGCCTCCGAATGCTCTTCGCCCAGAGGGTAGTGAGCGGCGTTCAGGCGCAGATTGATCTGCCAGCGCTCTCCCCAGGAATCTATGAATCCGCCGCTGATTCCAAGACCGGTAGTGAATCCGGAGGCGAAGTGCCCGGAGAGCTGCCAGGGGTTTTCCAGCATGGCATAGACGAGTCCTCTACCCGGTCGATAGCTGTAACCGGCTCCCGGGCGCAGCTCGAAGCTTAACTTGTCGCCCCGGCGAAAACCCTTCCGAATAAAACCGGCTGAAACCTTCCAGGAGAGAGGTTCAAAGGGGAAAGCCCGGGGTGAAAGGGAGAGAATATTAAGCAACTCCAGCTCCTCGAGACGGCTTCGCCCCTGTTCATTATCCTGACGCAGGCGTAAATGTCCAAACTCGATTTGAGCCCCCTCCTTGAACCCCGCCCCCGGATCACTGAGGTTGTGGTAGGCCAGTCGAAGGTTCAGCTCCTGGAAGAACTGGCCATCCGATACCCCCGCCGAAATTCCTATCCGTGACGACCTGTGACCCTTCTCCGGGCGCTGAACCATTATCTTTTCCTGCTTCGGTCCCGGCCCCAGACGACTTCGCTTCTGGAGCAGATTCACATATTGCGTCCTGTATTGCTCGGGGGCCATCTTTCCCTTCAGAAGTCTGCTTTCCAGCTCTTCGATGGCCAAGTTGAGCAGGAGTATTTTCCCTTCGATTCGATCGATTTTACCGAGGCTCTCATCCAGCTCTACCCTGGCATCCAAGTAGTCGGCAGCCAGGGACTTCTCTTCTGCTTCCATCCCATCGGCAATTTGCTGCATCCGATCGGCCTTGGAGGGGCGATAGGTGGCCCTGTCTACCAGTCCAGCCTCGGTGACCAGGCGGATTGTGTCCACAGGGATGACGAAATTCTCTGTCTGTTTCACAAGATTCAGCCCCGGGCGAGCAGCATCCAGAAGAAAGAGCAGGTTATAGGAGCAGTTCTCGTCGATGAAGTAGTAATCGGAGTAGATCTCCCGCAGCTCCCAGATATGCCGGACCATCTGGAGAGTTTCTTCTTTGGTGAGGTTGAGTCTGTACTCCCAAATGTCGCGCTTCTCCAGATCGCCGTACTCTCTGACTTTGGTGTAGTAGGGAAGAATCGAGAAGAAGCCCCGGTAGTAGCCGAATATCCCCTTAAAGGCGTAGAGGACACCGTTGCTCTCATCGGTGAAGGCGGCGTAGTTCACTGCGTAGGAGAGCAGTGGGCTTCGATATGGGCCTTCGATGCTCAGCAGCGTGTGACCGAACATGGAGGCGGGGCTGTTGAGATGCCCGCCCGGAAAGATGAGGGTCGCACGCTCCGGGGCCATTTTCTCCAGCAGCTCGTCCAGCTCCCTGCAGCGCTCCAGGGGGTAGTTGAGATCCTCCAGCCCGAGGCTTTGCTTCAACCAGTGAAAACGGGCGGGATAACGGCACAGCGCTTCGTCCTCAGGATTGAGCAGCAGTGCGTTGAGGCTGGCCTCAAGTTCGGCCGTCGGGTCCGATTTGCCGTTGGGAGAGAGGAAAAACCCCGGATCATCGATACGACTATTTCCGGAGAAACCGTCAATATGCAGCAGGGTCTTCCAGTAGGGATCCTGGGCAAGGGACAGTCTGAGAGCCTGGTCCAGAAGGTTTTCGGGCGCAGCCGTGGCGGGAACTGCCCAAAGAAGCAGCACAAAGCAAAGGAAGGGCCGAAGCAGCAAGCTCAGGCTGCTTCGACCCCTGTGATACAGAGCACACAAGATATGGAGCGTCGACTTAGTTCAGGCTGACCATGCGATCCAGCACGGTGGCCGAGGTCTCTTCGCCCGAGGCGAAAACCAGGGAGAAATTGTTCTGCAGCGAGGCGTAGA
This sequence comes from Desulfuromonadales bacterium, assembly GCA_012974445.1. Taxonomy (GTDB): domain Bacteria; phylum Desulfobacterota; class Desulfuromonadia; order Desulfuromonadales; family JAAXQG01; genus JAAXQG01. Next base: position 14,198 of record JAAXQG010000034.1, on the reverse strand, counting down.
GGGCTGGACGGGCCGAGTCGGAAACGCCCATCAGCTCGGCAACGGTATCCAGGGACTCTCCCTGACCCATGGCCATGTCGCGAGCTACAGAATCGAGGTTGGCGGTGAGAAACTCCATCAGGCGCTCGTTGGCGGCCAGCTTGGAAGGCTGGTCGCAACCCAGGGTGCCAGAGGAAATGCCGAAGGTCTGGTTGCCCGAGGTGCCATTGGTGGTGGCCTGAAGCACCTGGAGCACGACGGAATTATCGGCTTTTCCGGCGAAAATCATGGTGCCCAGACCACAGCCTGTGTTCTGCTGAGCCTGACCGGCAAAGGCGGTACCGGAGAGCAGGGCGGTCGCTGCGAGAATCATCAGGGGGCGAGTGACTTTTGTCATTGAGGGACTCCTTAGATAAATGGTGACAGTTAGGCGAGAATGCTAAGGCCCTCTCACTTCTTTGTCAAGTATGAAGGGCGGTTAAGTATATACTCTGTTTCGACTCTCTTAGCCACAATCGACTGCACTCGTTGCGTTTCTATTGACCCTGTTTTGCAGCCTTCGACATCGGGAGCCGATGCCCATGCTTTCTCTGCTCATGCTTTTTGCCCTTTTGGCGATTCTGGTTTCTTTTCTCTGTTCGCTCTGGGAAGCGGTGCTTCTGAGCGTGACTCCATCCTATGCCCAGATCCGTCTGGAGGATGGCTCCAGGGTCGGCAGGCAGCTTCAAAGCTTCAAGGATAATATCGATCGCCCCCTGGCAGCGATTCTGACCCTCAACACCATCGCCCATACGGTGGGAGCGGTTGGCGTCGGTGAACAGGCTTCTGTGCTCTGGTCAACGGTGCACCCTCTGTTGACTACATTGGTCGTTCCGATTGTCATGACCCTGGCCATTTTGATTCTTTCCGAGCTGATCCCCAAGACGCTCGGGGCCAATTACTGGCGGGAGCTGATTCCTTTTACCGTGGTATCACTGACGCTGTTGATCCGTCTGCTCTATCCCCTGGTGTGGCTTGCCCAGTTCATCACCAGGCGACTCAAGACCGACAAGTCCCGAAGCGTCTTCACCCGTTCTGATTTTCTGGCCATGGCGAAGATCGGAGCCCGGCAGGGTGTTTTTGAGCCTCGGGAGTCGGAAATGATCGGCAGCCTGCTTCGGTTCGAGTCGGTCACGGCCAGGGATATAATGACCCCCCGAACCGTGGTGAAAATGGCTTCGGAGCAGCAGAGCCTCCGGGCATTTTACGATTCAGCCCCGCATCTGCGCTTCTCCCGCATCCCACTCTACAGCGGGGCCCCCCCCGATGGTGTCACCGGGTATGTGCTCAAGGACGACCTGTTCAGCGCCCTGGTTCAGGGCCGGGGGGAGGATCCTCTGAGCACACTGGAGCGCAAGATCATCGTTGTTCACTCCTTTTTCCCCATAACACTATTATTCAACCGTTTTTTGGAGCAGCGCGAGCACATCGCCCTTGTGGTGGACGAATTCGGCGGCACCGCAGGTATCGTGACCATGGAGGATGTGATCGAGACAATACTAGGAACCGAGATTATCGATGAGCAAGACGGGGTTGTGGACATGCAGGTGCTGGCCCGCAGAAGCTGGGAGAGACGGGCCCGGCGCATGGGGCTCATTGAGAGCGAAGAACCCGCCGGAAAGAGTTGAGGAGTACCATGTCGATTCGAGGCTGGTTGATGGCGAAACTTTACGACAGGGCGATGGGTGCGCTTGAGCATTCCTGTCTGGGGCGCTGGCGCTCAGATCTGCTCTGCCAGGCTTGGGGGGATGTGCTGGAGGTCGGTAGCGGAACCGGGGCGAATCTGATCCACTACCCCGATGGGCTCACAAGCCTGGTGCTCACCGAGCCTGACCCCCATATGCTGGGGCGGCTCAGGATAAATCTGAAAGCGCACCAGGGGGGCAAGTTTCAACCTCTGGGGTGCGGGGCCGAGGCGCTTAGCTTCTCGGACGGGTCCTTTGACTGCGTCGTTGCGACCCTGGTGCTCTGCTCGGTATCTTCGCCCTCAGAAGCGTTACGGGAGCTGCATCGGGTCCTGCGCCCGGGAGGGAGGCTGCTCTTTATCGAGCATGTGGCTGCCCAGGGCTGCCCCCGTACCCTGCGAATGCAGCGGTTGCTTCAGCCGCTCTGGAAGAGGCTCTGCTGTAATTGCCATCTGGCTCGTGATACGCAGGAGGCGATGGTGCAGGCAGGATTTGAGTTTGAGACGCTGGAGCGGGTGCAATTCAGGGGGGTGCCCGCCTTCGTGTCGCCGGTGATCAAGGGAGTGGCACAAAAAGGGGATTGACGAGCTTTCGGCTTGAGAATCTCTGTTAGCGAGATGGAGATTCTGCTCAATCCTGAGCGCTGTCCTTCCACTGGCCATAGGGGGATTTGCTCAGGCAGGCATTGAAATAGCGGGGGTCGCTGGAGACTTCGGCACCAAGCCAATCCGGGCGTTTGAAGATTTCATCCTCTGATTGCAGTTCGATCTCCGCTACCACCAGCCCGACATTCTCCCCCTCGAAGACGTCGATCTCCCAGCGGTGCCCTCCGAAGGGTACGATGTAGCGCGTCTTCTCGATGGGATGCCCTGTGCAGAGAGTAGAAAGCATCCGGCGCGCCTCCGCGGCAGGGATCTCGTACTCGAACTCTTCCCGGCTGATTCCCTTTGTGGCCCCCTTGATAGTCAGAAATCCCTGCTTCCCGGCGAGGCGGACCCGTACGGTGCAGTCTTCATCAGCTCGCAGATAACCCTGCCCCATGGGGATGGAGGCGTCGGTGGAGTATTTCCAACGGCCGTTGGTGACCAGAAACTTGCGTTCAATTTCCTGAGGCATGGGAGATCTCCAGGCGAGCGGGATTATTGGGGGGCTACGAGAGAAGGAGTTGCATCCCTTCAATCTCTGTTTTTGTACCCCTCTTCCGCTTCCAGCGTCAAATTCCTGCGAATATTTCCGTATTTTTCTGGATCGCTTTGGTTCCCTGCAACGGGGGAAAAAAAATCAATACCTTGTCTGTTCAGATTTCTGATCTAAAATGGACTAAACGGTCAATTTTAGATGGAGGCACTGATGTCTTCCAAGGGAGAACAGACCCGACGAAGGATTCTCGATGAGGCCACTGGGCTGATCCTTCGTAAAGGGATTGGTTCAACGAGCATCGGTGACGTGCTTGAGGCTGCGTCCATCCACAAGGGGAGCCTTTACTTTCACTTTAAGGACAAGAAGAGCATCGTGCGCGAAGTCTTGCGCGAATCCGGGGATCAATTTCTGGCTTTTGTGGATGAAACTCTGAAGGGGGATTCGCCCAGAGCAGCGCTGGAGAATTTTTTTACTGCAGCCCTGGATCTGCATTGCTGCCGCGGCTTCGAGGGGGGATGCCTCTTCGGTAACACGGCGCTTGAGGCCTGTGATCTTGATTCGGAACTGGCCGCTGAGGTGGATGACTTTTTTGTGCGCTGGACCGCTCGTCTGGAAACGGTGATAGTGGATGGTCAGCGCCGTGGCAGCTTGCGCTCCGACGTTGATGGACGGGAGTTGGCGCAGCAGATTGTCGCCAGCCTTGAAGGTGGAATCATGCTGGCGAGGCTTCGTAAGGATGCCGCACCGCTGAAGAACGCAATCCAGATGCTTGGCTTGTTGCTCTGGGGGCCGTTGGAGCAGGATACATACAACACTCACATCAACTCAGGGGAGCAAAATCATGGCACGAATCAGACCGCTAAAAAATGATGAAGTCAGTGAAGAGACGGCAGCCCTTTTTGCGGAGATTGAGGCAGCATTCGGGATGGTTCCAAATATCTTTCGCACCATGGCCCACTATCCGCCGCTCCTTTCAGCTAATTGGGACAAGTTGAAGAAGGTACTCTTTACCGGTGCCCTCGACCGGAGGGTCAAGGAGGCGATCGCGGTATTGGTCTCCGGTGACAACAGCTGCAATTATTGCGTTGCCGCTCACCGAGGGGGCCTGAAGGCCGTAGGGATGAGTGAAAAGCAAATTGTGGATCTGGAAGAGGATCTGGACAAAACGGATTTCAGTGAAAAAGATAAGGCGCTGGTGCGCTTCGCTCGTAAGGCGAATCTGGATCCGCTGCGGATGCAGGATGATGAGTTTGCAGCGCTGAAAAAGAGCGGGGCGAGCGATGCAGAGATACTGGAGGCTCTTGGGGTCATGGAGATTTTCACCGGATTCAACAAGACCCTCGATGTGCTGCAGGTGGAAATCGACTTTTAAGCTCATGGTCCTTCCCGGTGGACAACCCCTGGGGGGCTGATACTTTTCTCGCTTGGCCGATGGGGACTCTCGTACCCGGGCCCGGTTCAACAGGAGTGATGCAGTGAAGGGTAAAAACGCAAAGCTTATTCTTCTGGGAGTCCTGGCGCTATTGGTAGCCGCCTTCTTCCTCTTCGATCTGGGGCAGTTCCTGACCCTCGACTATCTCAAGAGCCGCCAGGCCGCCTTCGGAGAGTTCTATGCCGAAAACCGGCTGCTGACTGTTCTGAGCTATATGGGGATATACATCCTGGTGACGGCCCTTTCTCTGCCGGGAGCCGTGGTGATGACCCTGGCCGGCGGTGCCCTGCTCGGTTTTTGGGTGGGCTTCGTGGCGGTCTCCTTCGCCAGTACCATAGGCGCGACCCTGGCTTTTCTGGTGTCGCGCTTTCTGTTGAGAGACTGGGTGCAGGCCCGCTTCGGAGAAAAACTTCGGGCTATCAACGAGGGGGTGGAGCGCGAAGGCGCCTTCTATCTTTTTTCCCTGCGACTGGTGCCCATCTTCCCCTTCTTTGTCATCAACCTGGTCATGGGGCTCACCCCCCTGAAGGCCGGGCTCTTCTATCTGGTGAGTCAGGTGGGGATGCTGCCGGGGACGGTGGTTTTCGTCAATGCCGGCACCCAGCTGGGTCAGATCGAAGGGCTCTCGGGCATCCTCTCCCCGGGGCTCCTGGCCTCCTTCGTCATCCTGGGGCTCTTTCCTCTGGCCGCGAAAAAAATCCTGGAACTCGTCAAATCCCGCAAGGCCCTGGCCCGTTTCGAAAAACCGGCCCACTTCGATTACAACCTGGTGGTGCTGGGCGGCGGTTCGGCGGGGCTGGTGACCTCCTATATCGCCGCGGCGGTGAAGGCGAAGGTGGTCCTGATCGAAAAAGACAAGATGGGGGGGGATTGCCTGAATACCGGCTGCGTCCCGAGCAAGGCACTCATTCGTTCGGCAAAGGTCCTCTCCTACGGGCGAAAAGCCGCTCAGTACGGCCTGAACCCGACGGAGCCCGAAGTCGACTTCGTGAAGGTGATGGAACGGGTTCAGCAAGTGGTGAAGAAGGTGGAGCCTCACGACTCGGTGGAGCGTTACGAGGCTCTGGGGGTCGAGGTGATCCAGGGCGAGGCGAGGGTGAAATCTCCCTACGAGGTGGAGGTGAACGGCCGGGTACTGACCACCCGCAACATCGTCATTGCGACCGGGGCCCGTCCCTTCGTCCCCCCCATCCCGGGGTTGGACCAGGTCGAGGTGTTGACCTCGGGCAACCTCTGGGATCTTCGTCAGCTGCCCAAACGTCTGGTGGTGCTGGGAGGGGGGCCCATCGGCAGCGAGATGACCCAGGCCTTTGCCCGGCTGGGCAGCTCTGTGACTCAGGTGGAGATGGCGCCTCGTATCATGGCCCGGGAGGATGAGGACGTCTCCGAGTTCGTCCAGGCGGTTTTCGAGAAAGAAGGCGTGCGGGTTCTGACCGGACACGTCGCGAAGAAAGTAGAAGTCCGGGACGGGGAGAACATCCTGATCTGCGAGCATGAGGGGAAAATGGTACATGTCCCCTTCGACCGCATCCTGATCGGCGTGGGTCGGGCCGCCAACGCCAGGGGCTTCGGTCTTGAAGAGCTGGGGGTCGAGATCACCGCCCGGGGCACCCTGGCCCACGATTCTTTCCTGCGGACCAATATCCCCAATATCCTCTGCGCCGGAGATGTGGCCGGACCCTACCAGTTTACCCATACCGCCGGGCATCAGGCCTGGTATGCGGCGATCAACGCCCTGTTCGCTCCTTTTAAGAGTTTCAAGGTGGATTATCGCGTGATCCCCTGGTGCACTTTCGTGGACCCCGAGGTGGCCCGGGTGGGGCTCAACGAGCAGGAGGCCAAAGAGCAGAAGGTGCCCTACGAGGTGGTGCGTTTCGAGCTCGAGGAGCTGGATCGCGCCATCGCCGAAGGCGCCGAGGAGGGATGGGTGAAGGTTTTGACCCGACCCGGCAGCGACAAGATCTTGGGTGTGACCATCGTAGGAATTCATGCCGGGGATCTCATTGCCGAATATGTCCTGGCCATGAAGCAGGGGATCGGTCTGAACAAGATTCTGGGTACCATTCACATTTATCCGACCCTGGCCGAGGCCAACAAGATGGCGGCCGGAGCCTGGAAGAAGGCCCATGTGCCTGAGAAACTGCTGAGCTACGTTGAGCGGTTCCACAGGTGGCGGAGAGCAGACAAGGGGGGCCAGTCCGGGGCCGTCGAGGCGAAGGAGGAGGGGGACGCATGAACGCGGCGAAACTGCTGGTGAAGGCGCTGGAGAACGAGGGGGTAGAAGCGATCCACGGGGTTCCCGGGGAGGAAAATCTCGATTTTCTCGAGGCGATCCGGGATTCCAGTATCAGGCTCATCCTGACTCGTCACGAGCAGGGCGCGGCCTTCATGGCGGCCACCTACGGCCGTCTTACCGGTAAGCCCGGGGTCTGCCTGGCCACCCTGGGGCCCGGGGCCACAAATCTGGTCACCGGGGCGGCCTATGCCCAGCTCGGTGCCTTTCCGCTGCTGATGATCACCGGTCAGAAGCCCATCAAGGAGAGCAAGCAGGGGCATTTTCAGATCATTGAAGTGGTGAACATGATGCAGCCTCTGACCAAGTTCACCAAGCAGATTGTGAACGTGAACCGCATCCCCTCCATCGTTCGCGAGGCGTTCAGGCAGGCTCAGGAGGAGCGCCCCGGCGCCGTCCATCTGGAGCTGCCCGAAGATGTGGCGGCCGAAGAGGTGATCGAAAGCATCACTCCGCCCGTCTTCAAGGTCAGCCACACTCACAGCTGCAGAGCCGATGAACAGGTTCTGGATGAAGCGGCAGAGATGATCCGGGCGGCGAAATATCCCCTGTTGCTCATCGGGGCCGGTGCCAACCGAAGCCAGGTCCGGGAGGCACTTTGCGACATGGTGAGCCGGACCGGACTCTATTTCTTCGGCACCCAGATGGGCAAGGGAGTCGTGGACGAACGAAGCTCCCAGTTTCTGGGCACCGCGGCCCTGTCGGACAACGATTATATTCACTGCGCCATCGCCCGATCGGATCTGGTCATCAATGTGGGGCACGACGTGGTGGAGAAACCCCCTTTCTTCATGGAGCACGGTGGAACCCGGGTGATCCATGTCAATCAGAACAGCGCGGTGGTGGACAATGTCTATTTTCCTCAGCTCGAAGTGCTGGGAGATATGGCCCACAGCGTTGAGCGCCTGACGGAGAAGCTGGGAAGGGTGGAGAAGGATTTCGCCTATTTCGAGCGGGTAAAAGATCATCTGGACGAACACCTGCTGGAGAGGGTGGACGACCCGGCTTTTCCCATGGTGCCTCAGCGCATCGTGGCCGACGTCAGGAAGGTGATGCCCGACGATGGCATCCTGGCGCTGGACAACGGGGTCTACAAAATCTGGTTCGCCCGTAACTATATCGCCCATCAGCCCCATACCGTACTCCTCGACAATGCGCTGGCTTCCATGGGAGCAGGGCTCCCTTCGGCCATGGAGGCGGCACGGCTCCATCCCGATCGCAAGGTGCTGGCGGTGTGCGGCGACGGCGGATTCATGATGAACAGCCAAGAGCTGGAGACCGCTGCGCGCCTGGGACTGAATCTGGTGGTGCTGGTCCTGAACGACGGGGCTTACGGCATGATTCGCTGGAAGCAGTATGCGGGGGGGCTTCCCGATTACGGACTGACCTTTAATAACCCCGACTTCGTGCTCTACGCACAGGCCTACGGTGTGGGCGGGCACCGGGTGGAGAGCGCCGAGGGACTTGCGCCCCTGCTGGAGAGCTGCTTCAAGCAAGGGGGCGTCCATCTGATCGATCTGCCCGTGGACTACTCCGACAATAATCGGGTCCTCATCGACGAGCTGAAACAGAAGGTCTGCCTGGTCTGAGACCGCTGGGTCTGTCTATTCAAGTGCCCTGTCGCGCCGGCAACGCGACTTTTTTATTTGAAGGAGGTTGAGTGATGAGCGCATCCAGAGACAGCTTTTCCACGCGACGGACCCTGGAGGTGGGGGAGCGGCGATTCGACTATTTCAGCCTGGAAGCACTGTCCCTTCAGCATCCCGAGGTGGCGCGGCTGCCCATGAGTCTGAAGATCCTGCTGGAGAATCTGCTGCGCTTCGAGGAGGGAAGCTCCGTGACGCCGGAAGACATCCTGGCGCTGCTGCGTCGCGACGAAAGCCGGGAGATCGCCTTTCGTCCCGCCCGTGTGCTGATGCAGGACTTCACGGGTGTGCCCGCTATCGTGGACCTGGCCGCCATGCGCGATGCGGTAAAGCGTGCCGGGGGCGACCCTGAGTCGATCAATCCTCAGGTGCCCGTCGATCTGGTCATCGACCATTCGGTGCAGGTGGATCGTTACGGAAGCTCTGACGCCTTCGAGGCCAATGTATCAAAAGAGATGGAGCGCAATGGCGAGCGTTATGCCTTTTTGCGCTGGGGGCAGAACGCCTTCGCCAATCTCAAGGTGGTCCCCCCCGGTACGGGGATCTGCCATCAGGTGAATCTGGAATATCTGGCCAGGGTGGTCTGGACAGGGGAGGGGGAGGTGCCCATGGCCTACCCCGATACCCTGGTGGGCACCGACAGTCACACCACCATGATCAACGGGCTGGGAGTTCTGGGCTGGGGCGTGGGGGGGATCGAGGCCGAGGCCGCTATGTTGGGGCAACCCGTCTCCATGCTGATTCCCGAGGTGGTGGGGGTTCGACTCCAAGGGGCGCTGCGCGCCGGGGTGACGGCCACCGACCTTGTGCTGCGGGTTACCGAACTGCTGCGCCAGACCGGCGTGGTGGGCAAGTTTGTGGAATTCTTCGGCCCCGGTCTCAGCGCTCTTGCGCTGGCCGACCGGGCCACCATTGCCAACATGGCCCCCGAGTACGGTGCGACCTGCGGCTTCTTTGCCGTGGACGCCGAGACCATTGCCTATCTGCGATTCTCCGGCCGCCCCGATGATGTTTGTGATCTGGTGGAGCAGTACGCAAAAGCTCAGGGCCTCTGGCGGCAGCAGGATACTCCGGAGTCCGAGTTCTCCCAGGTTCTCGAGCTGGATCTGGATCAGATCGTCCCGAGCCTCGCAGGCCCGAAGCGTCCACAGGACCGGGTGACTCTGCCGGAAGTCGCTGAAGCTGCCGCCACAACCTGGCCCCCACAGGAGGCGCACAAGCGCATGCCCGTTGCCGGAGAGGACTGGGGTCTGGGTCATGGAGATCTGGTCATTGCCGCTATCACCTCCTGCACCAACACCTCCAATCCCGGCGTGATGCTGGCTGCGGGGCTGCTGGCGAAGAAGGCGAGGGCGAAAGGCCTTCGCACCAGAGCCTGGGTGAAGACCTCCCTGGCTCCGGGCTCGAAGGTCGTGATGGATTACCTGGATGCCGCAGGACTCACTACTCCCCTGGAAGAGCTGGGTTTTAATTTGGTGGGATTCGGCTGTACGACCTGCATCGGCAATTCGGGCCCTCTCGATGCACCTATCGCCGAGGCGGTGAAGGCGGGCGACCTGTCGGTGGCGGCGGTACTCTCGGGCAACCGCAACTTCGAGGGGCGCATCCATCCTCAGGTGCGGGGTAACTGGCTCGCTTCTCCGCCGCTGGTGGTGGCCTATGCTCTAGCGGGCACCACCCGGATCGACCTCTCGAAGGATCCGCTGGGCACCGATGAGCAGGGGCAGCCCGTCTTCCTGAGAGACCTCTGGCCGAGTCCGCAGGAGATCGCGGAGCAGGTGCGGGCCATCGCCCCGGAGACGTACCGGGAGGGCTACCGGGATCTCTACCAGGGGACGAAGCAGTGGCAGGAGCTTCCCTTGCGGGATGAATCCGTTTATCCCTGGGATGATAGCTCCACCTACGTGAAGGAGCCCCCTTTCTTCCGGGCCGGGCAGCTCTGCCCCCCCGCTATGGACGGGGCGAGCGGCGCCCGGGTGCTGGCGCTTCTGGGCGATTCCATCACCACCGATCACATCAGCCCCGCAGGAAGCATCGCTCAGGAGAGCCCCGCCGGGCGCTATCTGCAGCAGCAGGGGGTGTCCCCTTCCGATTTCAATTCCTACGGTTCCCGCCGGGGGAACCATGAGGTGATGATGCGCGGCACCTTCGCCAATATTCGAATTCGCAACCGTATGGTTCCCGGAGTCGAGGGGGGACTGACCCGCCACATCCCCTCCGGGGAGCAGCTTTCCATCTTCGATGCCGCCATGCGATACCAAAAGGAAAATACCCCCCTGGTGATCATCGCCGGACAGGAATACGGTACCGGCTCCAGTCGTGACTGGGCCGCCAAGGGAACGCTTCTGCTGGGGGTGAGGGCCGTGGTGGCGCAAAGCTTCGAGCGCATCCATCGCTCGAACCTCATCGGCATGGGGGTGCTGCCCCTGCAGTTCGAATCGGGGCAGAGCGCCGAAATTCTGGGGCTGACCGGAGAGGAATTTATCGAGCTGATTCCCCCGGCCACAGGGGTGGAACCGGGGAGCCGCTGGACCCTGGTGGCCACCCGGGGAGATCAGGAGATTAAGGCGACTCTCACCTGTCGCCTTGACACGGGGAACGAAGTGTCTTATTTCAAGGCGGGGGGAATTCTCCCGTATGTATTGCAATCTCTCGCAGGCCGCCCCCGGGTGGCTGGAAGGAAGGTGTTTTGATGCGTAGAATCAGACGTGTCGCGGTGCTTGGCGCCGGGGTCATGGGGGCAGCCATCGCGGCCCAGATGGCCAATGCGGGTCTTCAGGTGCTGCTGCTGGATATGCCGCCCAAGGAACTGCTTGAACAGGAAAAGGCCCAGGGGCTGGATTTCGACCATCCAGCCGTCAAGACCCGCGCCGCCCGTATCGGGGTGGAGCGAGCCCTGCAGAGCAAACCCGCTCCCTTTTTTCGCCGGGAGGAGACGGCCCTGATCACTCTGGGCAATTTCCAGGACGACATGGCTCAGATAGGTGATTGCGACTGGGTCATCGAGGCCATCGTGGAGCACCCTCAGGCCAAGGCCAGCCTCTTTGAAAAGGTGGCCCCTTACCTCGCAGAGCACGCAGTCTTTTCCACCAATACCAGCGGTCTTCAGATCGACCGGCTGGCTGAAAACCTTCCCAAAAATCAGCGCTCGCGCTTTTTAGGCGTTCATTTTTTCAATCCCCCCCGCTACATGCGTCTGGTGGAGCTGATCCCCGGATCGCACACCGATCCTGCCCTGGTGGACGAGATGGCTCTGTTTATCGGCAGGAAACTGGGCAAGGGAATCGTCCGGGGGAAAGATACCCCCAACTTCGTGGGTAACCGCATCGGCGTTTTCTCCCTGTTCAACGCCATGCAGCACATGGTGGAGATGGACCTTCCCCTCGATATGGTCGATGCGGTCTCAGGTCCCATTACCGCCCGCCCCAAGACGGCGATCTTTCGTACCGCCGATCTGGTCGGCATCGATACCCTGGCCCATGTGGCACGCAACTCCTTCGAGCAGCTCAAAGGCGACGAGGCTCGCGCCACCTTCGAGCCCCCCGCTTTTCTCCAGACCATGGTGGAGCGCGGCCTGCTGGGTGACAAGACCGGCAAGGGTTTCTACACCAGGCACCAGGGTCCCGAGGGCCTCATGTTTTTATGTCTGGATCTCAAGACTCTGGAGTACCGTCCCGTGTCGCAGCAGCCCACGGAGAGCCTCCAGGCCGCCGCTGTGGTGCCCGAAGTCGCCGAGCGTCTGCGCACCCTGCTGGCTGGAACCGACGAGGTGGCCCTGTTCGCCTGGAAAAATCTGCGTGACACCCTCATCTACGCTCTCAATCGTATCCCCGAGATCGCAGAGAGTATCGAAGAGATCGATAACGCCATGAAGTGGGGATTCAGCTGGGAGCTGGGCCCCTTCGAGATGCTCGATGCCATAGGCATTGCCTCCTTCGTGGCCCGGGCGGAAAAAGACGGCGTCGAAGTTCCCGTTGCCCTCAAGGGGGTGGAGAACTTCTATCGCCGCCAGGGTGGCCGCGAGGAGATCTGGGATCTGGTCTCCGGACGTTTCGTGCCCCGCTCCCAGTGCCCCGAAGAGATACGACTTGACCTGATTCGCGACAGCGGCGGTCTCATCGAGGGGGGCGAGAACAGCTCTCTCATCGATCTGGGGGACGGCGTCTTCTGTCTGGAGTTCCACTCCAAGATGAACAGCCTCGGCCCCGATATGCTGGAGATGTGCCTGAGGGCCGTTCTCAAGGCTGAGGCCGAGGGGACGGCTCTGGTCATCGGCAACCGTGGCCCCGTCTTCTCCGCCGGGGCCAATCTGGGAGTGCTGGTGCAGGCCATGCAGCAGGGGGACGTGGAGCAGGTCCGCAACGTGGTGGCGCTTTTTCAGCAGACCACCATGGCGCTCAAATATGCCCGGGTTCCCGTGGTTGCAGCTCCCTTCAACCTGGCTCTGGGCGGTGCCTGCGAGATTTGCATGCACGCTGACCAGATCACCGCCCACGCCGAGACTTACATGGGGCTGGTTGAAATCGGGGTGGGGCTTCTGCCCGCCGGAGGAGGGTGCAAGGAGATGGCCCTGCAGGCCGTGGCCAGAGCCCACCTGAGCGGCACCGATGTCAGTCCTCATCTTTTCAAGGCCTTCGAGACCATCGCCACGGGCAAGATCTCATCCTGCGCTCTCGAGCTCTACGACAGGGGCTTTATGGGGCCCGCCGACAGCATCACCATGGACGGGGCACGCCTGCTCCATGATGCCAAGGTCAAGGCCCTTGCCCTTGCGGTCAACTACCGCCCCAGACGCCACCCCCTGGGGATTCCCGCTCCCGGACGCTCCGTGGCCGCCTCCATGAAAAGCCGACTGTGGAATCTGCAAGCCGGAGGTTTTATCAGCGAGTACGATCAGAAAATCGGCGGCATCATCGCCAGCATCCTCTGCGGCGGCGACGTACCCGCCGGCACGATGCTCAACGAGCAGTACTTCCTGGAGCTGGAGCAGGAGGGCTTCCTCTCCCTCTGCGGAGAACAGAAGACCCAGGAGCGGATCGTTCACATGCTCAAAACCGGCAAGGCGCTCAGGAACTGATAGGAAAGGGATATACAATGAAGACCGCATATATTGTCAGCGCCTTGCGCACTGCCGGTGGCAAGGCCCCTCATGGCACCCTCAGCACCGTGCGCCCCGACGAGCTGGCTGCCCGGGTCATCAGCGCCCTGGTGCAGAAGACGGGGATCGATCCCCTGCGTATCGATGACGTTATTCTGGGCTGCGCCTTCCCCGAGGGCGAGCAGGGGATGAACGTCGCCCGCATGGCCTCGCTTCAGGCCGGACTGCCCGTGGCCGTACCCGGCGCAACCGTCAATCGCCTCTGCGCCTCGGGGCTCCAGTCCATTGCTCAGGCCGCAGAGCGCATCATGCTCGGCCATGCCGACGCCATCATCGCCGGGGGCACCGAGTCCATGTCCATGGTTCCCATGGGGGGCAACAAGTACAGCGCCAGCCCCCAGCTCATGGGAGCGCGTCCTGAGTCCTTTGCCAGCATGGGTCTTACTGCAGAGCTGGTGGCCGAGCAGCATCAGATCAGCCGTGAGGATCAGGACGCCTTCGCCCTGGCCAGCCACCAGAAGGCCGCACGGGCCCAGGCCGAGGGACGATTTGCCGACGAGATCGTTTCCGTCGATGTGGCCCAGGCCGGTCTCAGTGCCGAGGGGCTTCAGCGTCGATCCATCAGCTTCGACGCCGATGAAGGCGTGCGAGCCGACGCCAGCCTCGAGGCTCTGGCTCGCCTCAACCCCGTCTTCAAGGCCCGGGGCAGCGTCACGGCGGGCAACGCCTCGCAGATGACCGACGGCGCGGCTGCGACCCTGGTGGTTTCCGAAGAGATGCTCAAGGAGCTGGGCGTAGAGCCCCTGGCCCGTTTCGTCGGCTTCGCCGTGCGCGGCGTGCCCCCCGAGGTCATGGGGATCGGCCCCGTGGTCGCCATCCCCAGGGC
>JAAXQG010000322.1 GCA_012974445.1 Desulfuromonadales bacterium | reverse complement strand
GACGCCCGACTTTCCGGATTCCAGAATTAGATTGACCAGTGTTTCCATGCAGTCTCCAGCCAGGGGCACGAGGGGGAATCTCTATTGATACTGGCTAGAGGGGGAGAAATCAACTGCGCAAGGGTGGTTTCTGAATTTATAGACGATTGGGGGCAGGGCGGGGCTGCCGCATCCCCGGTGAAAGAGCAGCAGCCCCGTTGTTTTGTGGCCCTCGGAGGCGGTGACTCAGGCGAAGCCCTTCAGAATTATATCCTGGTAGGTGACGATCCCCACGATTTTACCGTTTTGCTGCACGGGGGCCATGGAGAGACCAAAGTTCTCGAACAGCCGGGCGCAGTAGCGGATGTTCATCCCCGGCTCCACGGAGATGACAGGTTTGGCCATGATCTCGTAGATGTTCACCCGCTCGGGAGAGCGGTTTTTAGCGACAACTTTTTTGGCGATATCGGAAGGCAGCAAAATGCCGAACTCATCATCCTCGTCCCGTTTGTCGACGATCAGGCAGCAGGCTTCCTTCGGCTTCATCAGGTTGAGCCCTTCCTGAACCGTGAGGCGCCCTTCGATGATTTCAAAGCGCGAATTCATGACGTCTCTGACTTTAATGATTTTTGTCTCGCTCATAATTGCTTCTCCACAACGGCGGTAAGTTCCTCGATCTGGTGGGCCACGCCCACGGCATCTTCTACGTCCAGCTGAATTGCGATCCCCTTGCCCGATCGGGTGTCAAACTCTCCGACCTTGCCGATGGTTTCCAGGATCTCGCGGCTCAGGTGCTCCTCGACCAGAAAGAGCAGCACGTCCCTCTGGGTCTCAAGGGAGAGGCCGAAAAAGGTTTTCTTGGGGTTGAGTCCTTCTCCTCGGGCATTGCTGATGACGGTCATTCCCGTTGCGCCGGCTGCGCGTGCGGCATCCATGACTTTATCGGTCTTGTTGTCATCTACGAAGGCTATGATCAATTTAAAATGCATGGGCGCTACTCCTTGTCACCGGGGCTTATCCGGCGGGATTGCTGAGTCGGGTCTCAGAACCTGATTTATTTGAAGGCTGCTGACGCTGTGCTCTGTAGTGGGCGATCTGGGCATAGCCCATGACGGTAATTATTGGAAAGAGGCTGGCAAAGGCAATGAGGCCGAAGCCGTCGAGAAGGGGACTGCGTCCGGGGACCGTTTCTGCCAGTCCCAGCCCCAGTGCGGCCACCAGCGGGACGGTGACCGTGGAGGTCGTTACTCCACCGGAGTCATAGGCCAGGGGGACGATCATTTTGGGGGCGAAAAAGGTCTGTATCACCACCACCACATAGCCGCTGATAATGAAATAATGGATCGGGGCTCCGGTGACGATGCGGAAGGTCCCCAGGGTGATGCCGATGGCCACTCCCAGGGCCACGGCGATGCGCAGCCCCCAGACGCTAATGGCCCCGGCAGAGACCTCGTTGGCCTTCATGGCCACCGCGATGAGCGAAGGCTCGGCGATGGTGGTGCTGGCCCCTATGGCGAAGGCGAAGAGGTAGACCCAGTAATAATCCTGCCAGCGGACGCTGGTTGCCACTACGTCCACCCCCGATCGGAGAAACTCCGGGTCGGTGAGCTGGCTGGCCATGAGTTTTCCGATGGGAAACAGTGCTTTCTCAAGCCCCAGCAGGAACAGCCCCAGCCCGACGATTACATAGCCGAAGCCCGCCAGAACCCGTCCCAGGTTGGGGATCGAGCGGCGGATGACGAAGAATTGAAATCCGAAAATGATGGCGGCAATGGGCACAACGTCCCGCAGGGTCGCAAGAATGATGCTGCCGATCTCTGATAGAAGCGTCATCATAGGAGCATTCCGTAAGCCATGACGAATATCATGGGGGAAAGAGAGGCAAAGGCGATGAGGCCGAAGCCATCAAGCATGGGGTTCCGTCCCTTGATGGAGGAGGCCAGACCGACGCCCAGGGCCGTCACCAAAGGCACGGTGATGGTGGATGTGGTCACGCCGCCCGAGTCATAGGCGATGCCGATGATCTCCCTGGGGGCAAAAAAGGTCATCACCACGACCAGAACGTAGCCGATGACAATCATCAAATGGATAGGCCAGCCCTTCAGTATACGAAGAACCCCCAGAACGATGGCAAAGCCCACGGAGAAGGCGACGACCATGCGCAGGCCACTTGCGTAGGACTGGCGCGCCAGATTCGTATCGTCGATCATCCCCCCCTGGGCCGCAACCTGCGCCGCCTCGGCAGCAACGGCGATCAGCGCCGGTTCGGCGACCGTCGTTCCGAACCCCAGGGCGAAGGCGAAACTGAGCAGCCAAAAAACACTTCCCTTTCGGGCAAAGGCGTTGGCCAGAGTCTGCCCGACGGGAAAAAGCCCCATCTCCAGTCCATAGATGAAAAAGGTCAGCCCCAGCACCACGAAGACGATCCCAAGCCCCAACTCGAAAGGGTTAGGCAGAGGCTGCTTGAGAACCAGAAACTGGAAAAATGCCACAACCAGGATGATGGGCATAAGATCGCGAAGGCTTCCCAGCATCGATTTGCCGATAGCCAGCAGTGGGTGTTTCAAGGATTTATCCTTCCAGGCCGGTTGATACGAGCGCTGGGGTGCGCAGCATTGAGGCAGGTATTACTATGGCATCGAATCGGCATATTTCGAGAAATCATCATAACTGTCTGAATTGCAAATAGAGGAAGGGGAAAAGGCGGCTCGCAAAATGATGGATCATGCTGGTTTGGACAAAGGAAACCCTGATTTTCTGATTACTAATGAACGTTGAACTTAATGAACCATGATCGCAGCTGTCAACGCAAATCGCTTCGAACTTCTGTATACAGTCTCCCCTCCCATTTTATTTGCAAAGGAAATGTCAGCCCTCAGGGGGAGGATCATCACCTCACCTCTTTTTAAATGCTTTTATACTTTAGAGCGTCTTTCAGAGCTGCGTTGTTACCAATCACAGAGCCAGGGCGACAAAGAAAGCGCCCATTCGGATGTTTGAACGATGTCCGGTTCCGTTTTGGTTTGGCCTTGTTTCTTCGCTGGTGGTAAAAAACCTGTTACAGGCCTTTCTTATGTTGCCGCGTATGAAAATCATCAAGAGTCAGGAGTCATAGCTATCAGCAACGTCGATGTCATCATCCTGGGGGCTGGCGCTTCGGGGCTTATGTGCGCTCTGGAGGCCGCAAAACGTGGGCGCCGAGTCCTCATTCTCGACCATTCGGACCGCCCCGGACGCAAGATACTGGCGGCGGGAGGGGGGCGCTGCAACTTCACCAACTACGAAGTCGAACCCCGCCACTTTCTAAGCCAGAATCCCCATTTCTGTAAATCGGCCCTGAGTCGTTACAACCAGTGGGATTTTCTCGAACTCGTGGGGCAGTACGGCATCCGTTTTCACGAGCGCGAGCATGGACAGCTCTTCTGCGATCAAAGCGCTTCGGATATCCTGCAGATGCTGCTTGATCAGTGCCGGAAAAACGGGGTCGGCATTCTGTTGGATCAGACCATCGACTCCATCGAGAAAAAGAACCCGGAGCTCTTCGTCCTTCGCTGCGGGAAGAACCTCTACACCGGGGAGTCCGTCGTCATCGCCACAGGAGGGCTCTCCATGGTCAACCTGGGCGCCTCCGATCTCGGCTACCGGCTGGCTCAGGAGTTCGGGCACAGCATCGTCAGTACCCGGCCGGGGCTGGTCCCCCTGACCCTCTGCTCCCGGGACAAGCAGCGGCTCACGCCCCTCTCCGGCATCGCCATCCGCTCCAGGGTGGAATGCCGCAGCCAGAGCTTCACCGAAAATCTGCTCTTTACCCACCGGGGGCTGAGCGGACCCGTGATGCTGCAGATCTCCAACTACTGGCAACCGGGCGGCGAGATCTCTGTTGATCTTCTGCCCGAGCTGGATCTCTTTGAAGTGTTGAAAGAAGCCCAGAAGGCCCAGCCTAAACGGCAGCTCAAATCGGTACTGCAGGATATGTTGCCCAAAAGGCTGGTCATGGCCCTGCTCAGCGAAACCTCCGCCGCCCGCCCCCTTCACAGCATTTCTCACCGTGATTTTGAAGTGGTGACTGGTCAGTTTCAGCGCTGGATTCTCCATCCGGCGGGCACCGAGGGTTACAAAACGGCGGAAGTGACCTCGGGCGGCGTCAATACAGACGAAATCTCTTCGCAAACAATGGAAAGCCGTAAAATCCCGGGCCTCTATTTTGCCGGTGAGGTTCTCGATGTGACGGGCTGGCTGGGAGGGTACAACCTTCAGTGGGCCTGGTCTTCTGGCTGGTGTGCTGGCCAGTATGCTTGAAACTGATTCCCGGGAAAATAAAAACCCTGCCGGTTAGGGATGGGCCGGATTTGTTTGTCTCAACAAATCAAGTTTGCCTGGACCGTCCTCCGGGTTGCTTTTGAGGATGTGTAGCGAAAAGGACGCAAAATAGCCTGCTTATGGTTGTTTCACCGCTATTGCCCCTGGCTTAGGAAATGGAAACCCAAGTCATATCCTGAGCTTATCAATCTGGCACGAGCTCTGCTTAAGTATCCAACCTACAAGAGAAAATACAGATAACTCACGAAAGGGCAAAGCCAGAGAGATCTGGTGACGCAAAGCTACGGGTCCTGAACTCCAGGACAGCCGGGTTGCCGAAGAGCATGTAACGCTTTTTCTGCGGCTATCCCGCGTTTTATTTTGATTCAATGGCGTTCATCCTCGGCAACGAAGATGAACGTTTTTTTATTGCAGAGAGAGCAGAGGAGAGAAGAAATGACAGAGACCAGTCGCCAGACCAGCTATTTACGGATCATCGTTCTTTTTATTGGGCTGTTGTGTGTGTCGCCCGCCCAGGGGCAGACCACGACAGAGAAGACGCAGGGGCTAAGTGCCGGCACCGTCGCAATATTCGAAACTATAAATGGCGATGCGCAAAGCACTGAGATGGTTCGGACGCTGAGCGCAAAGATCGTAAAACAGGAAAAAAGGCTGAATATTCTGGACCAAAGCATTCGTGCACGCCTGGCCAGGGGAAAGGATGCCACGGTCCTGACGCAGAGGAAGGATCTCGCGACAAAGCGCCTGGAGAATCAGCAAAAAGAACTGCAGGAATTGGTCTCACCGACCAGCTAGCGTAAGGTCAAGAACAGATAGTCTTATTTAGAAGGGCGGCCAGGATGGCCGCCCTTTGTGTTTGCACCCTGTTGAAGATCCTGACGGCTTGGGTTGCGACAACATTTGGACATATATGTCTGCTTACAGCTAGAAAACCGTCTCCAGGCAAGTAACCTGTAAGCAATAAGGGACGAAGTGGCAGTCGAGCCTCGTTGGCGGGGCTTACACCCCAAAGGGGCCGGCGTCTGGAGGGGATCATGGAGCAAAACGTATCTGAACCGATGGTCCGGGAGCTGATGGCCGATTTTGCCGACCGGACAGGACTCAGTCCGGGCGGCAGGGCTCCGCGGCGCTACCTGTGGACGGACGCCTTCGCACTGTGCAACTTCCTGGAGCTGTATCGTCAGAGCGGGGAGCAAGGCTACCGGGATCTGGCGCTGCGCCTCGTGGATCAGGTCCATCAGATTCTGGGGCGGCACCGCGAGGACGACCCTCGGACCGGCTGGATCAGCGGCCTCGACGAGCAGGATGGCCAGCGGCACCCCACCGCGGGAGGCCTGAGGATCGGCAAGGAGCTCGGCGAACGCCGGGACGGCGAACCGCTGGACGAGCGCCTGGAATGGGACCGGGACGGACAGTATTACCATTACCTGACCAAGTGGATGCACGCCCTGGGTCGCGTCAGCCGGGTTACGGCCGATCCCACTTACAATGCCTGGGCCATGGAGCTGGCAAAGACGGCCCACGCCCGGTTCACCTATGTTCCATTTTCCGGCGCCCCGAAAGGGATGTACTGGAAGATGAGCATCGATCTCGCCCGCCCCCTCGTCACCTCCATGGGCCAGCACGATCCCCTCGACGGCCTCCTCACCTGCAGCCAGCTTCAGATGACCGCCCGGGATTTCACCTCCGTTTCTCCCGACCTCGGCGCCGAGATTGCCGACCTGGAAAGAATCTGCCAGGGAAGAAGCTGGGCCACCGAGGATCCCCTCGGCATCGGCGGCCTGCTCTGCGATGCCGGCAGAATGGCGCAGCTGATGAGCGGGGGAGCCTTCGCCCGAACCGAGCTTCTGTGCGCGGTGCTGGACGCCGCCCTCCTCGGCCTGGAATCTGTTGCGCGGCAAAATCTCTTGAGCCTCCCCGCCGATTACCGCCTGCCCTTCCGGGAGCTGGGGCTGTCCATCGGTCTGAGGGCCCTGGAACGGCTGCAGGGGCTGATCGATGAGAGGCTGCGGGGAAAAATCGACGCCCTGATGCCCTATATGCCCCTGAGGGAGATGATCGAGGCGTTCTGGCTCGAGGGGCGGAACAGGAGTGCTGGCAGCTGGCTGGAGCACCGGGAGATAAACATGGTGATGCTGGCCACCAGTCTCGCCCCCGATGGCTTCGTGACGCTTTGAATCCGGACGTGAAGGAGGTACGCAGATGATCCCGAAACGGAAACTTGGCAAGACCGGGGTGGAGGTGAGCCGCATAGGGCTGGGGGGAGAGGGCGTTCTGCGTAGCTTCGGTCGCGAACGGGAGGCGCAGGCCCTCATCGACCGCGCCCTGGAGCTGGGAGTCAATTACCTGGAGTCCGCGCGGGCCTATTCGGGAAGCGAGGCGTATTACGGCCTCAGCCTGCGGGAGCGGCGCAAGGAGATCTTCTTTGCCACCAAGGCTCATGAGCGCTCCAGCGCGGGGGCCTGGCGACAGCTGCATCAATCGCTGCGCAACCTGAAGACCGACTGGATCGATCTCTGGCAGGTGCATGATGTGCGCACCGAGGCGGATCTGGCGGAGATTTTCGGGCCGGGTGGCGCGATCGAGGCCTTCGACCGCGCCAAGCGCGAAGGGCTGGTGCGCTTCGTCGGCGTCACCGGTCATCAGAATCCCGCCATCCTGCTCAAGGCCTTCGAGCTCTACGACTTCGATACCGTGCTGATGCCGGTCAATCCGGCCGAAGCCGCCTGGCGCAGTTTCCCTGCGACCGTCCTTCCCGAGGCGCGGCGGCGGGGCATGGGGATCATCGGCATGAAGGTGCTCTGCCATGGGCTGGGGCCACGCATCTTCCGTCAGCCAGAAGTGGCACCCTGGGTGCGTTACGCCCTCGCCCACGAGCTGTCGACCCTGGTCGTCGGCTGCGACGATCCGCAGCAGCTGCAAGAGAATGTCGCGGCGGCCCTGGAGGCACCGCTGGAAAAAGAGGAGTGCGCGGCTCTGGAGGCGGCCGTCGCCCCGGTGGCACGGCGGTTGATGTACTACAAGTAAGGGGGAAGGTCCTGAGATTTTCAGATTTCAGTGGGGAGTTCCACGATCTGGCTTACAATTATAGATACGCAAAGGCGGCCCGCTGGTCGCCTCCAGATCGCTGAATGGAACCCATGAGCACCCAGGAACTGCACGTCGTAACCGGCGCTTTCGGATTTTCTGGAAAATATATCGCCGCGCGCCTGCTGGCGGTCGGCCACCGGGTCAGGACGCTGACCAATTCCCGCCCCGAGACCGATCCGCATCAGGGGCAGGTGGAGGCCCGTCCCCTGGACTTCGACGACGATCGGGGGCTGGTGGATGCCCTGCGGGGGGCGTCGGTTTTCTACAATACCTACTGGGTGCGGTTCAATTACAGGGGATCCAGCTTCGCCAGGGCCCTGTCGAACAGCCGGAAGCTGTTCGACGCCGCCAGGCAGGCGGGGGTGGGGCGCATCGTCCACATCAGCGTCACCAACCCTTCCGAAGACTCGCCCTTCGAATATTTCCGCGACAAGGCCGTGCTCGAGAGACTCCTTGCGGAGTCGGGGCTTTCCCATGCCATCCTGCGTCCGGCGGTTCTTTTCGGACCGGAGGGGATCCTCATCAACAACATCGCCTGGATGCTGCGCCGCTTTCCGTTCTTCGGCGTCTTCGGCGACGGGCGGTATCGGCTGCAGCCGATCCATGTGGATGACCTGGCCCGGCTGGCCGTCGAACAGGGGAGGGGGAAGGGAAATTCCATTATCAACGCTATCGGGCCCGAGACCTTCAGCTACCGGGAGCTGGTCGAACTCATCGGCCGGGCCATCGGGAAGAGGAGGCCGATCATCTCAATCTCACCCCTGCTGGGGTACCAGGCCTCCCGGCGGCTCGGCAGGCTGGTCGGCGATATCCCCCTGACCCGGGACGAAATCAAGGGGCTGATGGCCGGCCTGTTGTATGTGGAGGATGAGCCAGCGGGGACCAGCCTCCTGAGTGAGTGGTTGCAGCAGAACGCGGCGACGCTGGGCCTTGAGTATTTCAGCGAGCGGGCGCGACGATGTACCTGAGGCTGATCACTGCAGGACGGCGCTCGTCCTCAACTCTTTTTGCTGGTCTTGGCGAAGAAATCCGAATATTGCGGGGTCACCGCGTTACCTTTGCAGGTCGGACATCTCGGCTTCTCCTGGTCGTGTTCGGCCATGCTCATGTGGGTGGAAAAGATCTTTTCGCATTTCGTGCATCGGTATTCGTAGGTCGGCATCTCGTGTTCCCTCCGGCTGGTTTGTCTCCTTCATCTAATTATATTCGAAGAAGGGCGACGTTGTTTTGTACGCAGGGCACACCCGGGACTTTTTCGGCGCCTATTGTATCGTATGGTC
>JAAXQG010000198.1 GCA_012974445.1 Desulfuromonadales bacterium | reverse complement strand
AGGTAGAGCCCCGCAACCTTGGCATATCCCCTCTGGATCAGGTAGGTGTAGATGTTTCTGTCCGTGGTCTCGCTGAGCTGCGCAAGGGTTGCGTAGGCCACATGAAGCGCTTCATTGGCCTCCAGTAGCCTGTTCTCGTCGATCAGGGCCGCAGAAATGTATTCGGTGTTACGGTTGAGCGCAAAATAGGTCAGCGCCTCGATCTGATCTTTGGGATTAGTCAGGCGCTCGTCGATGATCTGCAGTGCATCGGTAAGGGAGTAAAGCGCCGCATGGGTCGCCATGAGCTTCGCGGCCTTGGTCTGGTAAACCGTTCCGGATCTGGGCTGGCCCTTGGAGTTGGTATACGCGGTGGGGATAGAGTCGGCCAGGGCATTGGCCCTAGTGAACTCTCCGATGTCGAAGAGCAGTTTGATCATGTCCGGGACGAAAGCCCAGGTCTCTGCGCCGGTATAGTTCCCCAAGCCATCCTGCTGCCGAAGGGCATCGATCTGGTTGTAGAGGTCCAGGGCGCGCGCAGGGTCCCCGATCAGGGCGAAACGCTCGGCTGCTTCACGCATGTAAAATATCCGGGCCAGGTAATGATCGCTCAGGGTGCTGGTGTTTGCTGGAGTCATTGGGGCGGTCTGGGCAAGGAAGTCCAGTATAGGCCTTGCAGACTCGATATCGTTTGCCTCGATCATATCGTCGATGACATCCCAGGATCCCACCATCAGCCGGCCGAAAGTGGAGTTGGTGGTCAGGTAAGGGAGGATGGCGTACAAATCATCGAGCACTCGCTGGGCTCCAGTCAGGTCATTCGCATCCCTGTGGCTATTGATCAACTTGTTGAGATTTATGACATCGGAGTGGCTGATACTGGCAAATCCCTTGGCGTTCAGGACACGAAGATAGAGCTCCCTGGATGAGGCAAAGGCTTTATGGGCTTCGGTTGTCCGTCCGGCTCGAGCCAGGGCGGTACCGTATTCGCGGTAGGCATGACCGCGACTCTCGCTCTGGAAAATCTGGGTCTCCAGGATGCCTTTGGCCCTGTCGAAGAGTCCGTTTGCACAGAGATTGATGATGACATCAAGCATGATGTCGTCGTTGACCTGGTCATCGAAGACTGCTTCGAGCAGGCGTTCTGCCTGGTGGGTGTAGGAAATGTCGGTGCTGAAGTAGTAGGCAATGCGCTTGTCATTGTCGTCCCCGGGAATCCCGGTTGAGAGCAGGGGGACTGCGGTGAGCCGGGTTGAATCCGTGGTGGCGATATAGGGGATGAGACTGTCCTCAGCCAGTGGGGATGAAGGCTCGGGGGGATTTGAGGTGCTGACTTTCCCCAGTTTCTGAGTGAAAACCCCGGGATCTAGAAGCAGGTCCTGCGGCTGCTTGACGAAGCTGATTCCGTCGGAAGCGCCGTAGGAAAAGAGAAGGTAACGAGCAAGGCGCTGGGGGGCCATCCCGCCTAGAGGAATCAGGAGCTCTTTGTTCTGGGCCAACATGAGCAGTTCATCGACCAGATTTTCATTGAGTGCCTGAAACATCTCCCAAATTGGTTCGGTGGGGATGCCCATGTCGATCAGAAGTGTATTATTGAGTTCGCCGGAGTCGGTGATCAGCACAGAGTTGTCGATGTGGGTCGAAATCTGCAGAAGGCGATCATGGTCACCCTGTTGCTCCATCGCCATTTTTGTCAGTAGGGCGCTTCGCAATAGTAGCTCATCGTTATGCGCGGGTCGATCGGTTAAAGAGACGGACTCGGGCAGCCCCAGCCACTGGCGTACCCGTTCTTTGGATTCGTAAATGCTACCGCTACGGGTGGTCTCTACTGCAATCAGGGTAGTTACTGGGTTGATCGAGGTCGAGGAAAGGTCGTGGACGAAAAGCTCCAAGGGGGCACGCAGTATTATGAAGGTGGGGGTCAGGTCTACCCATGTCTCCATGTCCAGGCCGCCCGTGGCCCTCAGTTCAAGACTCTCTATCCTCAGCCCCGCAGGAAGAGGGATGGAGAAGAAACCCGTTTCGTCGGTTGTTGCCTTGCAGTCGCGGTTTCTCTGCTCGCCACATAGCTTCAGGGTTGCCCCGGTATCCCGGGCTGTAACCTCGACCGTGGCTCCGGCGATAGGGCCGTCTTCGACATGACCTGAAAGATTTGGACCCGACAGGGATGTGGAATGAGGACTCGATGAGTCCCCGGAGCCGCAGGCAGTGAGCAAGCCAATGAGGACTATTGACAGGAGCAGGAGTTTGAGCTGTGCAGCTGTTGACATCAGTGTTCAACTCCAAAATGGATTTTGGTAAAAAGACGTTTCACCTTAGCACTTGATTAATATGGTTAACAATCTAGAATCCCCTAATTAGTTATGGGGTTCAGTCTTGAATCTGGGGTTTCTGGGGGGTGTTTTGATTCATCGATGGGAGTCGGAGGGGTCTGCGAAGGGTAGAGGGGGAAGGGGGGCTGTGGTACGTCTTCTGTTTTTTCTTTTGCTCTCGATAGGAGGGCATCTACTCCTGCTTCAAGCGCCTTTGACCGGTCCTTCTGAGCCGTTTCAGTCAAGGGCTTTAGTGACTTACCTTCTGGAGCCTTCGGTGGCGCCGGCAACATCCGGAGCTTCTGCTCACGGGGCCTCCGCTGTTGTGCCCATGGTCCGGAAGATGACATCGGCTGCAGAGCAACCTCCCCCTCCTGAGCCCGTATCGGAGCATGAATTTCTCCAGGATGTGCTGCCCGGCGATGTCAATTTATCCCCTCCTCCTTCGTTGCCCTTAGTGCCGCAAGTGCTTTCGCCTCCCTGGCCTCGCCCCCCGGTTTTGCCCCCTGA
>JAAXQG010000317.1 GCA_012974445.1 Desulfuromonadales bacterium | reverse complement strand
CGGCACTGAGGAAGCATTCGTTTACCCAAAATCTGCAAATCGTAATCAGCGACGATATTCAACCTGTCCCCTCTCCCCCAGGGAGAGGGTGCCCGAAGGGCGGGTGAGGGGGCTTTCGAAACATTCGTTTTTAACGATCTATTTTCTGTGGTAGCATCCGTCTTTGAACCCAATCTAGCCTGAAGGAATCTCTCCCATGACCGACCAGAACTGCTGCCCCCCCAGAGAAAAGGCGCAGGGGTGCTGTCCCCCGGATGAGCCGCCGAAAACGGCTGCGGGCTGCTGCCCCCCGCCTTCAGACCCTGCCCCTTCCTGCTGTCCGCCTTCGACACCCGAGACCTGCTCTCCTCCGGACTCGGAAGGACCCAGCTGCTGCCCCCCGTCGGAAAATGCATCCTGCTGCCCGCCGGGCCCGGCGGATGACCGCCCCGGCTATCGTCTCTGCAGCTACGTCAGCGGCTGGCTCGATTCCCCCCTGGGGCGTATCCCACAGGTAAAGACGACACTGGAGCGATCCGATCTCTTCGGACGATGGCAGATGCGCTGGGGGATCGGTCGCATGCGCTACCAGGTCACCCCAGGGATCTACGCCCTGGGCACCCCCGGTGCCGAATCGCCGGTTCTAGTCTCGGCCAACTACAAGCTGAGCTTCGACATTGTTCGCCGCTCCATGCACGGGCGTAGCGCCTGGATACTGGTCATCGATACTCAGGGGATCAACGTCTGGTGTGCTGCGGGAAAAGGCACCTTTGGAACCGATGAAATCGTCAGGCGGGTTAACGCGACCCGTCTGGAAGAAATCGTCAGCCATCGCACCCTGGTCGTCCCGCAACTCGGCGCCCCCGGGGTTGCGGCCCATGAGGTGAAGAAGCGCTGCGGCTTCTCCGTGGCCTACGGTCCGGTTCAGGCCCGGGACCTTCCGGACTTTCTGGATGCGGGCATGAAGGCGACCCCCGCGATGCGCCAGGTAGGCTTCGGCACCCTGGAGCGCTTCGTCCTCACCCCGGTAGAACTGGTGGGCATGGGGAAAAAATCCCTCTGGGTCGCCCTGGCTCTGCTCATTCTGGGCGGCATCGGACCGGACATCTTCAGCCTCCATGGCGCCCTTGTACGGGGAGGGACGGCTATACTGGTCTTCCTGACCTCCCTGCTGGCCGGGGCAGTGCTCACCCCGGTACTCCTTCCCTGGGTTCCGGGACGGGCCTTCAGCGTCAAAGGAGCCATCGTGGGTGGCGCAGCGGCCCTGCTCGCCCTGCCCTTCCTCGCCCCATCGTTGGGAGTCCTGTGCAGCCTGGCCGCCCTGCTGCTGAGCGCCTCCGTTTCCAGCTACTGCGCTATGAATTTCACCGGATCCACCACCTTCACCTCTCCTTCGGGGGTACAGAAGGAAATGCGCCGCTACATCCCCTTCCAGGGAGGCGCCCTGGGACTTGCGGCCCTGCTCTGGATCGGTGCCGCCTTCTATGGAGTTGCCTCATGAGCCAGTTTCGTTACATCGATGGCGTCGTCACTCTTGCCGTAGATCCTGAGACCTGCATCGGCTGCGGCCTCTGCCCCCAGGTCTGTCCCCACGCCGTGCTTCACCTGAAGGAGGGTAAGGTTGCTATCGCTGAGCGGGATCGCTGCATGGAATGCGGCGCCTGCGCAAAAAACTGCCCCGTGGAAGCCATCAGCGTCGAGGCCGGTGTCGGTTGCGCCAGCGCCATCATCTATGGCTGGATCACCGGCAAGGAGCCCAGCTGCGACTGCGGCGGCGCCTGCTGAACCGCCCTCGACAACCTGTTGAACAGGAGAAGGCCCCAGGATTCGGAAGATTCCTGGGGCCTTCGTTTGTATTACAAAAATGAGCGTGATCAGCGCTGATCTTCAGCCTTATTATTTTTGAGTTCCCTCTCCCCACGGGAGAGGGTCAGGGTGAGGGGGAACTCTCATCCTCCTCATCCAGATAGGCATCCTCTGCGCCATGCAGCTCCTTGTTGGCCTGCCTGGTGAGGTCACATTCGAAACAGTGCTGATGCTCCCAGGGTATCAGGGTCCCGCAATCGTCACAGTGGCGATAGCGCCCCTGTGTCTCCCGAAGAGGAGGCAGGTTGCAGAGGATGATCAGGGCAAGGGGAAGAGTGGCGCAGAAGAGAAACCAGCCCGTGATGCTGCGCCCCCGGATCCTGCTGTCAGTGAGAATCAGGGCGTAGAGGAGATAGAAAAACACGCCGCACAGCGCAAGAACGGCCACTAGTTTGAGAATCTCCCTGGTGGTTTGTTTTTTCTTTTTCATAGCCAGCCCCCTCCCTGAAGTGGCGGTTCATCTTATGGCCCCGATTAAACCGGCGGCGTCTCAATGTCCCCGTATACCTGCCGCAGCGCGCGGCGTACCCTGGCACAGAGACGCACGGGGTTGAGGGGCTTGGGAACAAAATCGAAAATCCCCTGATCCAGAGCCTTGGCCTCTTCCTCGGCCGTAGACCGGGACGTCTGGAAGATAACGGGTATGGTCGCTGTTGAGCGATTCTTCTTGAGAATTTCAACCATTTCGTACCCGTCCATACGGAGCATGACAATCTCGGACAGGATGAGGTGAGGGTGATACTGATTAGCCGCCTGAACCCCATCGGCGCCGTTGGTGGCCCTGACCACTGTATAGCCTTCGCGCTGCAGCGCTGCCGCAATGGCCGAGGAGGCCATGGGCTGATCATCCACCACCAGTATGGTCCACCAGTCACCGCCGGACTCCAGCTGCCCCTGGAAATAATGTTTCTTGGCAGCGTCCCGAATCTCATTAGGGGTGGTCACGCAGGGGACGATACGCATCCCCACCCGAAAGCTGATTCTGTCGATGGTCTCGATATCCAGCGGGTTGACCATAGCCAGCATCAGGGTCTTGTCCTTGACCCGAAGGGGGAAAATATATTTGTTCAGTGCCGTAGCGCCATCAAGAGTCGCGAGCACTTCCTGACTAAAATTGTGATTCGCGATCCCCGAGACGGTCTTGTACCCGAACTGGCGGGCCAGAGCGATGGCGATATCCTTCTCGCTGAGTTCACCACCTTCTTCAAGGATCTGACCGAGACGCTTGCGCGTACCCTTCTGATTTTCAAGGGCCTTTTCAAGCACCTCGGCAGTCACCAGTTTCGCTTCCAGAAGAATTTCGCCAAATCTCATAGGCTCTCTCTTGTTCTCTGAAGCTTCGCCCCAGCTCTACTTTACTCCCTGTCGCGAGCCATCCATTCAGACAGCCAGCAACATTAGACGTTGCCATAAAGTCAGTGGGATTTCAAGAAGTTAGACCTTATAGCTGTCTCATCATCGAAACGACCGTCAGTTCTTCCCCCACACGGTCAACCTCCACCACTGAGCCATCCTGAACCTCTCCGGATATGATGGCCCTGCCGATGCGGGTCTCCAGCACATGCTGCAAAAAACGCTTCAGGGGACGGGCGCCGTACACCGGATCATAGGCGCTGCGGACGATGTGGTCCTTTGCCGCCTCACTCAGGACCAGCTCAATGCGACGGGGGCTGAGCCTGAGGCGCAGCTCGTCGGTGAGCAGATCGATAATGCTGCCAATCTCGGCCCGGGTCAGCGGTTTGAACAGCACGATGTCATCCACCCGGTTCAGGAATTCGGGGCGGAAAGAGGCACGCAGCTCGGCCATCACCTTCTGCCGGGCCCCGTCACTGATCTCTCCCTCCTGCCCGGCCTCCAGCAAATGGGGAGAACCGATATTGGAAGTCATGATGATGACGCAGTTCTTGAAGTCCACAGTCCGCCCCTGGGAGTCCGTCACCCGGCCGTCATCGAGCACCTGAAGCAGAATATTGAATAGGTCGGGATGGGCCTTCTCGATCTCGTCAAAGAGCACAACACTATAAGGACGACGGCGTACCGCCTCGCTGAGTTGCCCCCCTTCTTCGTAGCCCACATAGCCGGGTGGAGCGCCGATGAGGCGACTGACCGAATGTTTCTCCATGTACTCGGACATGTCGATGCGCACCATGCTCTCTTCGCTGTCGAAAAGAGCTTCGGCCAAAGTCCGTGCAAGCTCGGTCTTGCCCACCCCCGTGGGACCCAGGAAGATGAAGGAGCCGATGGGGCGCTCCACCAGACGGGTCACCGGAATACCGGTCCACTGAGACACGATCTCGGCGATATCGTCTTCCGATACATCTTCGCGCAGCAGTCGCTCGGCATCCGTGGAACCGATCAGCTCTTCTTTCTCTCCCAGATTTTTCTCCAGCTGGGGGAGCCGGCCATGCTTGAGCTCGGCGGCCCGGTTCAGATCGTAGGCGCGCTCGGCCAGCTCGATGTCCTGCCGCACCTTCTCGATCTCTTCGCGCAGGCTCTGAACCTCCTTGAGCGCCTCTTTTTCCCCTTCCCACCGCGCCCGAAGGGCTGCTCCCTGCTCCGTCAGTTCACCAAGCTCAAGGCGCAGTGTTTCCAGACGACTCTGACTGCCCAGGTCCTTCTCCTTGTTCAGCGCGGCCTCCTCGATCTCCAGCTGCATCTGGCGCCGCGTTACCTCATCAAGCTCCGTGGGCATGGAGTCGATATCCATCCGACTCTTGGCACAGGCCTCGTCCATGAGATCGATGGCCTTGTCGGGTAAAAAGCGGTCCGAAATATAGCGGTCACTCAGGGTGGCCGCTGCCACCAGGGCGCTGTCGTGAATACGCACCCCGTGATGAACCTCGTAACGCTCCTTGAGCCCCCGCAGAATGCTGATGGTATCTTCCACGCTGGGCTGATCGGCCAGTACCGTCTGGAAGCGCCGCTCCAGAGCCGCATCCTTCTCGATGTACTTGCGATACTCATCCAGGGTCGTGGCGCCGATGCAATGCAGCTCCCCCCGGGCCAGCATGGGCTTGAGCATGTTGCCGGCGTCCATGGCCCCTTCGGACTTTCCTGCTCCGACGATATTGTGCAGCTCGTCGATAAAGAGCAGAATTCGCCCCTCGCTCTGGCGGATTTCGCTGAGCACGGCCTTGAGACGCTCCTCGAACTCTCCCCGGTACTTGGCTCCGGCCAGCAGCGCACCCAGGTCCAGGGCGAAAATCGTCTTTTCCTTGAGCCCCTCGGGCACATCGCCGCGTACGATGCGCTGAGCCAGCCCCTCGACGATGGCGGTCTTTCCCACCCCCGGCTCACCGATGAGCACCGGGTTGTTCTTGGTCTTGCGCGAAAGTATGCGGATTACCCGTCGGATCTCCGCATCACGGCCGATCACCGGATCGAGCTTGCCCCCTTTGACCTGCTCCACCAGATCGACGCCGTATTTGGCCAGGGCCTCGTAGGTGCCCTCCGGATCCTGACTGGTCACGCGCTGAGTGCCCCGAACAGCGCTGAGCACAGAGAGAACCCGGTCCTTTTCCACCCCCTGACGCCGCAGCAGCTTGCCGCTGAAGCCGTCCTCTTCGGCAAAGGCCAGCAGCAGATGCTCGACGCTGACGAAATCATCCCGAAGTTGCTTCGCTTCATCCTGCGCCTTGATCAACAGACGGTTGAGGCGCTGGCTGACATAGATTTTCCCCGCATCTGCCCCGGGGCCGGAAACCCTGGGGCGGCGCTCCAGCTCAGCACGCAGCTCCCCCGCAATCTGCGCCGGGGGCAGATTCAGCTTTTCAATCAGACGGGGTACCAGGCCACCTCTCTGCTCCATCAGAGCCAGCAGCAGATGCTCGGCATCCACCTCGGCATGTCCAAACCTCAGAGCGGTCTCCTGGGCGGACTGGATCGCTGCCTGCGTTTTTTCCGTCATCCTGTTTAGATCCATGGCTCTCATATCCTCCGTGATTCGGCCCGGGTCCCGCATGGGTGCCAGGGTCGCGCTCAGACTATCCAGCAATCGTTGATCGCATCATGTTCAGGATGCAAATACTCTAAACAGAGGTAGGGGCGCCGCTTGCTGCGCCCTGGTCTGATTATCCCTCCCCTGCATCGGAAACTAACGCAAGAAATGGATTTCGGGGTTTTACAGCGGATCGCGTATGTGCCGAAAACAGGGCGTGGCAAGCAGCGCCCCTACGGTTTTATTGACTCCCGGTGGCGGAAATGATGACCTTCTCAAGCATACCCCGGCGCAGGAAATGCGTCGCTGCAACGGGGGAAGAGAGCTCGCTTTCATCAGCACAGGTCGTCCCGACCGATACCCAGTCGCTCCATCGCGCGGTACAGGGTCGCCCGGTGGACCCCGAGAGTTCTGGCGGCCTCGCTTAGATTTCCCTCGGCCAGCTCGAAGGCCTGTCGAATTCTCTGCTCATCGAGCTTCAGGGGCTTTCGTACCCCCCGGGCGTAGCGCTTCGGAGCCTCCAGAAGCCCTGACACCCGGGGATAGGAATAAATCGTGTGGGATGCAGGGGAGGCAGGTGAATCCGGAGGACCGCAAGGCGATGATAGAGGTCGGAGCGAAAACGCCCCTGGGCCACCGCCTGCTCCAGGGGAACATGGGTTGCACAGACCACCCGAACATCCACAGACTGCTCCCGCTCGCCGCCGACCCGCTCCAGTGTGCCTGACTCCAGCACCCTCAGCAGTTTGGCCTGGGCGTGCAGCGGCATATCCCCCAGCTCATCGAGAAAGAGGGTCCCGCCATCGGCCCGTTCGAATCGCCCCCGGTGGGAGCGCAGCGCGCCGGTAAATGCCCCCTTCTCATGGCCGAAGAGTTCTGATTCAAGGAGGTCTGCGGAGATGGCGCTGCAATTCAGGGCCACATAGGGGCCGGATTTGCGATCGCTGAGATCGTGCAGTGCCCGGGCCACCAGCTCCTTGCCGGAGCCGGTCTCACCGGTAATCACTACGGATGCGTCAGAGGCGCTGTAGAGGGAGATTTTTTCG
The DNA here is from genome assembly GCA_012974445.1 of Desulfuromonadales bacterium. Lineage (GTDB taxonomy): Bacteria > Desulfobacterota > Desulfuromonadia > Desulfuromonadales > JAAXQG01 > JAAXQG01. The sequence goes on along the minus strand of JAAXQG010000317.1, from coordinate 6,043 downwards.
AAGACGCTACGCATGGCGCTGCTTGCGCCGATCATTCCGGAAAAAAGCGCAGAGCTCCCCCGGGAAGGCTGGGCCGGTCGAAAGAAGAAGGCGACCTGAGAGCGATAATCGCCGGAGAGCCCATCGAAGCGGGCCAGAAGTTGGAAGAGGGGAGTTTTTCTGTCCCCTCGGATGCGCACCCTTGCCTCTACGGAGGACTCTTCCAGAGCCCTGCGGGCTATCTCCCCCAGGGGGGGGACGGCCTCAGGGAAAAGACGCTCCAGGCTACGTCCGAGGGCAAGGTCCTGCTCCAGCCCCGCAACCAGGGCCCATGCGCTGGAGATGCGGCGCACCAGCCAGAGACCACCGGGAGACTGCTCGACGATCAGATCGGCACACTGCTCAAGGGGATAGTCTTTCAACCTTTTCCTCCCGTAACACCCTGTACGTAACATCCTGTTCTTGTTGCAGGAATTTAACGTTACCGGAACACAAGCGCAACCCCGGAGGTGCAAGAAGGTCGATTATTTCTGATGCCGGTCAACGCAGGGCGTAAAAGTACCCGTCCCCGCTGCCGAAATAGGCCACGCGATTCTCCACCACGGGGGCGCTGCGGATCCAGGCATCGGTGGAAAAAGTCCAACGCTGCTCTCCGGTGCGCCTATCCAGGGCCAACAGTCGCCCATCTTCGGTCCCCACATAGACCACCGAGCCCGACACCGAGGGAGCCCCCCGCACGCCGCCGCCCGCCTCTGCCGTCCAGAGCCGGTTACCGCTCAGGGCATCGACTGCGTATAAATGACCATCCTCGCAGCCCACATAGAGAATGCCCTCGGCCACCACCGGAGAGGACTCCACCCAGTCCCCCAGGCGAAGTCGCCACTGCTCCCGCCCGGTTGAGGCGTCGATGGCGTAGATGTGATTATCGATGCTCCCGACATAGACCATAGCGCCAGCCACCACGGGGGAGGAATCCACGTAACCCTGTGTTTTAAGCCGCCAGAGGTAACTGCCGTCGGCAGCCGAGAGGGCGTAGAGATTACCGTCCTCACTGCCGAAATAAATTTTCCCGTCAGCATAGACCGGAGACGACTTGACGGCACCACCGGTCTTGAAACGCCAGCCCTGGTTTCCGCTCTCAGCGTCCAGAGCGTAGAGATAACCGTCTTCGCTGCCCACATAGACACGCCCCCCGGTCACAAGAGGTGAGGAGAGAATCGGCCCCCCGGTGCTCAGGTGCCAGAGGGTCAGCCCCGTGTTTATGTCCAGCGCGCTCAGATTTCCTGATTCGCTGCCGACGAAGACCATCTCCCCGGAAACCGCCGGGGTGGAGTTGTTCTGTCCGCCAATCTCGGTTTTCCAGAGCTGGCGGCCGCTGTGCTTGTCCAGAGCGTAGAGAAATCCGTCCTGGCTGGAGACCAGGACCCGGTCCTGCACCAGCGCCGCGGAGGCGCCGATACCCGCCCCCGTCTTAAAACGCCACCCCTGCTGAAGCAGGTCCGTCAAAGGAGGGCCGGGACTGATGCCTGTTCCAGCCGCATCTCCGCGAAACATGGAAACCCTCGGTTTTTCAGGGGCCGGTGGAAGTTTGGGGCTGTAAGGTTTAAGCTCCGAAGGCACTACACGCAGGGCCATGGGGGGGAAGTAGCGGGCGCCCTGACTGCGGCTCGAAACCGAGACCCCGCCCCGACCAACGCGCAGGGGGCCAAGCACCAGATAGAGGGGATCTTCGAGGTTTCTGATCTCCAGCGGGATCTCCAGAGCGTAGCCCGCCACCTTGCTGCTCTGCCAGTAGATGGGCAGGCTCAGACGGTCGAAATCGTCTTCAAAGCGAAAAAACCGCTCCTCCAGCTCCGACAGGAAGGGATCGCTCTGCGCGGCATCGAGGCCGTAACTGCCGAGATCGGCCAGAGCGGCACCACTTCCGCCATCCAGGCGATGGTAGGAAGATCCCTCTACGGCATGCATCGCCAAAAGCAGGGAGTCGGCCCCGAGATCACGCCCCAGAAGCCGAACAAAGCGACGGGGATCGTTCACCTCGCTCACCACTCCGCGAAACGACTCGAACTGTCTCGCCGAAGCAGGAATCCGCAATTGCCCTCTGGCGCTTATCAGGCTGAGGCTGAAATCCTCCCCCCCTTCAAGCAGCCGCTCTTCACTGGAATAAAAAAGTTTGCCGGGGCGGGCCTCAGGGTCGAAGTCTTCCGACATCAGCAACAGGGTCAAACGAAGGGGGTGACCGACCCGGGGGGGATAGCTCTCAAGCCTGAGCTGGAGCCGAACCCGCTCCTTCTCTCCGACAACCGGACGGACCGTCTTGCCCGTCAGGACCCGATGGGAACTCAGAATCGTTTCAGCCACAAGAACGCCCCGGTCAAAAGGGCTGTCCTGCGCGGCAGCAAGCACGGGAAGAAAAATCAGAACCAGCAGATACAGATAACGCAAAATATCATCCTCCTGTCACAAAACAGCGTATTTTCCGCTACCTTGGGCAGGAAGTCAAAGGATGAAGAACAAAAATGCGTTCATTTACAAGGACTTAGAATGGGTCACGCAAGGGAGAGAGTTTCGCAAAAAGACTGATTCACCAGGATGGAGTCTTAATCTCGGCGCTGCCGGCGCGGTTATATTCCTTTTTGAGTTCGATCACCAGACCGGGGACGAAATCTTCGAAGCGCTTCCAATGGGTGGCATATTCGGCTAGCTGACCGGCCTCCTGGGCACCGGTGACATCCGTGGGGGCATCGGCAGAAAAAACCGCGCAAAGCGACTCCAGGGGCTCGATGTGGCGATCGATATACTGGCAAAAAGGGTCGCTCAAAAAAAGGCCGTTTTTCTGGTAGAACTCCATAAAATCCATACCATAATCAGCCAGCTTACGCGTCCGGGGACGCAGCTCCTCCATGGAGCGCAGGGCGCCGAACCCCTTGCCCGCCTTGATCAGATCCATCAGGTACGCATAGAGATGAACTACCTTCTCTGTACGCTCGGGGACGCCCTGGGCATTCTGGCGCTGTATCAGAGCATTGACATCGTTTATGGTTTTCTGGGTTTCAACCTTGAGATTGACGCGGAATTCTTCAAACTTCTGGTTCATCTCCCGCACGAGCATCGCCTTGATGACCCAGCTGACAATCACCAGCAACAACACCAGTCCAATGGCGAAGGTCATGATGAAAAAGAGGAAACTCGAAGACGCCATGGATTACTCCTTGAGTTGCGATGCCCCAGGAGCGTTGGCCACTCCGTGGGGAACATGACCGGTGGCCACATGGCGACGAGCCGATTCGCAATGGCCGGCCTGATCGTCAAAAAAGATATCGGCCCCGAAGGCCCGAAGAAATGCCCCCTTGTCCATGCCACCGAGAAAAAGGGCCTCGTCGATGCGGATGTCCCAGGCACGCAGGGTGCGAATGACCCGCTCATGAGCCGGTGCCGACCGGGCCGTGATCAGGGAGGTGCGGATCAGAGGGCGATCGCCGGGACAGGTCTTCTGAATCCGGTGCAGCGCGGCCAGAAAGTCCTTGAAGGGTCCCCCGGAAAGAGGCTGCCTTGCCGCGGCCTGCTCACTGGCAGTGAATGCCTCAAGCCCCTGCTCCTTGTAGATGCGCTCCGCTTCGTCGGAAAAGAGTACGGCGTCGCCGTCGAAAGCGATATGCAGACAGTCCGATGCGTTGTTCCCCGACTCGGAAGCAATGATGGTCGCGGCGGCGAAGCCGGCGTCCAGGGCTGCGCGCACGTCCTCGGCGCTGGCCGAGAGAAAAAGATGCACCCCGAAAGCGCTGACATAGCGATAGGGGGAGGCCCCTCCGGTAAAGGCTGCCCGGGAGATGGACAGGCCGTGACGCTCGATGGAATTAAAGACCCGCAGCCCCGTATCGGCGCTGTTGCGCGACAGCAGAATCACCTCGACCACCGGACGAACAGGGTCCAGATCGTTGAGACGCAGCAGCTTGCGCACCAGGTCGAAAGCCACCCCGGGCTCCAGAGGCGTCTCCTCCTGCTCGATCTGATATCGGCAGAAGGCCTCAAGGCCCTGCTTCTCGTAGACCTCATGACTGGCGTCCAGATTGAACAGTGCCCGGGAAGAAATGCCCACCACCAGTTTTTCGCCCGAAGAATCGCCCATATTTTTACGTCCTTCACCCCGAAAGATCCATAATTGCGAAGACTCATCTTAACGACCCTGCTCTTATCAGGCAAGTCCGCTGTGGCCTGCCCCCTTTTATCTCAAACCCCGACTCTGATATGATCACTGCGAGCACCCATGACCCCGTGTACCGAGGAGCCCTTTGAAGTGAATCCGACCCTCTGCCCCTGCGATCGCTCCCTGCCCTTCGAGGACTGTTGCGCCCCCCTGCTTGCGGGCAGGAAACTGCCCGAGAGGGCCGTGGACCTGATGCGATCGCGATACTGCGCCTTTGCCCTGGGGCTTGTCGAATACCTGCTGCAAAGCTGGCACCCGAGCACAAGGCCGGTCGATCTTGACCTCAGCGACGACCCGACAGTCTGGGAGTCACTGGAGATTCTGGAATACACAAAAGGCTCTCAGCAGGACCAGAGGGGAACGGTCGAGTTCAGGGCTCGCTACCGCCAAGGGATCCAGTCGGGGGCGATGCAAGAGCTCAGTTATTTCCGCCGCGAAGCAGGGCGATGGCTCTATGTACGGGGAGAGATCAGAACTGAGGGCCCCTCTTCACCGCCGGGGAGAAACGCCCCCTGCCCCTGCGGCAGTGGCCTCAAATACAAGCGCTGCTGCGCCGTCTGAATTTTCATTGCATCGACCGGCCCGCGAACCCGGTCGTTCCTGTAGCTATTTTTTAAAGGAGGCATCATGGCCCAATCCGAAGGTGTCATCAAATATCGGCTCGAGTTCACCGGAGGCGAGCCCCCCTGCGGGGCCCAGTTGCGAGAGCTCTCGGCCTGGCGCCGCATGCTCTACCGCCTGGGGCTCATCGGGCAGGATCCCACAAGGTACGAGGGATACGGCTTCGGTAACATCAGCCAGCGCTGCAGCGATGCCCCGCAGGCTTTTCTGATCAGCGGCACCCAGACGGGGGGGATCGCCGAGCTCTCCCCCCCCCACTACTGCCAGGTGCTGGAGTGCGACCCGGAGCGCAACCGTCTGGTGGCCAGCGGCTCCATTCAGCCCTCATCCGAGGCGCTGACTCACGGCGTCCTCTACGCTCTCGATCCGGAAATCCGCTTCGTGATGCACGTCCACTCCCCCGCACTCTGGAGCGCCGCAAAAAAGCTGGGCATCCCGGAGACCTCGGCCGAAGTCCCCTATGGAACCCCGGAGATGGCCCGGGAGGTGGGGCGGCTCTTCGGTGCGGCTAGGGCGGCAGGTAACATCCTCTCCATGGCCGGTCATCAGGACGGCCTGGTCTCTTTCGGACGCAGCGCCGAGGAAGCCGGTACAGTGCTGGTGCGACTGCTCGCCAGTGCCTGGCAGCTCGAGACCTGCCGAAACGGGGCAGCATGAGCAGCCTCAACCGCTGCGGCTGGGCCGGAGAAGATCCCCTCTACTGCGACTATCACGACCGACAGTGGGGAGTGCCCATCCGGGATGACCGGTTGCTGTTTGAGTTCCTGATTCTTGAAGGCGCCCAGGCGGGACTGAGCTGGATCACCATCCTTCGCAAAAGGGAGAACTACCGCCGGGCCTTTGACGGTTTCGACGCGCAGAAGATGGCGCACTACGGCGAGGAGAAAATCGAAAGCCTGATGGCCGATGCGGGCATCGTGCGCAACCGGCTCAAGATCCGCGCGGCCATCGGCAATGCCCGGGCATTTCTCGAAGTTCAGAGGGAGCTGGGAAGTTTTTCAGACTATCTCTGGGGATTTATGGGAGACAGCACGATCCGCAATAGCTGGGAAAACCTTTCGGATATCCCGACAACCACCGCCGAGAGCGAGGCCATGAGCCGGGATCTCAAAAAAAGGGGATTTCGTTTCGTCGGCCCCACCATCTGCTACGCCCTGATGCAGGCGGTGGGAATGGTGAATGATCATGTGACGGATTGCTTCCGGCACCAAGAGCTGGATCAGGCGTAGGGGCGCT
>JAAXQG010000312.1 GCA_012974445.1 Desulfuromonadales bacterium | reverse complement strand
ATTTCGTGTTTGAACAGCAGCTGCTGCCGTCCCGAGGCCAGATGATAACGCACCAGGGCCCAGTAAGGGGGAAAGGCCGGGGGATCATGCAGCCGGGTAAAGAGAATCTCGTCCTTGAGCGGAGAGAGAGCCAGGCGCAGCGAATGCTCCATGCCGCCAGCAAAAAGCATTGGCGTCACCTTTTTGAGAGTCGCTGCGGCGAGGGAACGCTTTTGCGCCTTTGCGCCTTCATCGAAACTCCAGAGCTCTACGGCGTAGTCATGGCCGAAGGGATAGCTCGTCACCCGAAGCCCCACCATATACAGGGTATCATCGGCGCTCCAGAACAGGGCCAGGGGCTGCGCCTCGACGGAAGCCTCCCAGCGCAGCGCTCCCTCAGGGGTGTGCACCTCAATGCGGGTGCTCCTGTCATCGTAGCGTAGAGCGGCCAAGTCCCCCTCGGCGGAGACGACCGGCTCAATAGCTGTCTGTTCGGCAGAGACGATGTATGAAGACGGCGGTGACAGATCGGCGTGCGAGGCGCAACCCGGCGCCCAAAAGACAAAAGATAAAAGCAGCAAAACAGGCAAAAAACGCATATGGGCCTCCTCAGGTTACGAAGAAGCCTAAAGCATACCGAATAAACGGGCCTTGACGAGAGTCAAAGGGCAGTCAGATTTCCCGGTATTTCTCAGCCAGCTCTTCGAGGCGCTCTGCGTCCAGAATCCGGATCAGCTTCCCCTGGACCTCGATCAGATCGTCGTCGGACATTTTACGCAGAGACCGCGAGAGCGTTTCGCTCACCGTGCCCAGGTTGGAGGCGAGCTGGGTCTTGGAAATGGGCAAGGTCACCTCCCCCCCCTGCTCCTGAGCAAGGTTCAGGATATAGCGAGCCAGCCGGGAGGGAACATCCTTGAAGGTCAGCTCCTCGATCTGGGTGGCGAAGATGCGCAGAAAACGAGAAAGTCCACCGATCATGTTGATGGCCAGACCGGAACGCTGTTGCAGTAGCCCCAGAAAACGGTCACGGGGGAAAAAGAGCAGCTCCGAGCTTACCAGCGGCTCGGCAAAAGCCGGATAGAGCCCGTCACCGAAAATCGCCGCCTCGGCGAAGTTTCCGCCGGGATGGATGATATGGAGGATGCGCTCCTTACCATCGGGGGAGAGCTTGTAGATCTTGACCTTTCCCGAGGCCACGAGATAGAAACCCTGCGCCTCATCGCCCTGAGAAAAGAGGACTTCCCCCCGGGTGGCCGTACTGGTGACGCAGATGGAGACCAGCTCTCTCATATCATCGTCTGACACGCTGGCAAAAAGGGGACATTTGCGAAGGATTTCCGCTGGGTTCATGGCACAACTCCTGTCGAGAGATTTCGAGGAACAATCTTCGTTTGATATCAATCCGGAGATGATAAAGTCAAGCAAAGCCGCTTGAGAATCCGCTCTGGGATTGTACAGGTAAGATGAATATTGCCAAAGAAGCTGCCCCCCGGTAGATTGCGTGTAGCGTCAGTGTGGGATGAACTTGCTATTAGCAACTGGGGGGTGCGAGTCGAGCCCCTGAGTGCCTCAACAGATAAGGAGCAGACCTTGCCCTCTTTAGACTTTGAAAAACAAAAAATAGCTTTTCGCAAATTTTACGACAGCAGCGGCAAGCTTCTCGAAAATGCCTGCAAGGCCTACGTTCGCATCATCGGCGATCTGCTCGACGAAGCCGAGGTCGGCGAGGTCACGAAGATCGAGGCCCGGATCAAGGACAAGGAAGAATGCATCAAAAAGTTTCACCGCAAATACCAGAGCAAACTCGAGTCCGCTGAACAGCCCTACCGGATCCAGGATTACCTCAGCGATCTCATCGGCATACGGATCATCTGCCTCTACGAAGACCAGATCGAGCGGGTTTCCGAGGTGCTCAAAAAGCATTTCAAAATCATCGACGTCACAGACAGGATCGCGGCCGTGGAAGGCACCGAAGACTCCTTCGGCTACAAGGGGCTGCACATGGATCTGGCGCTGAATCCGCAGATGAGCACCCTGCCCAAATACCAGCCCTACGCCGAGTATCCCTTCGAGGTGCAGATCCGATCGCTGATACAGGACGCCTGGAGCGTTCTGGACCACAAGATCAAATATAAAAAGTCCATTCCCAGCGACCTCAAACGCAGAATCAATGTTCTTTCGGCCCTCTTCGAGCTGGCCGACCGCGAGTTCAAGGAAATTCGCAACGCCACCAAGGAACTCATCGACCAGGCCACGGTGGCCCCCATCAGCGATGGCCTTGAGGACAGCAGAGAAACTGGGCAGCTGCTAGCTGCGCTCAGTGAGAAGAGTATCAACGCCTTTAATTTCCTGCGTGTTGCGGGTCACTTCTTCCGGGATTTCGAATTTCAGGATTACAAGGTCGATGGTTTCGTTCAGGACATTCTCAAACTCGACAGCGACTTCCAGAAGTCAGCACTGCATAAAAGCCTGACCGAGAACCTCAAAACCGTGCGGGATTACTGCGACTTTTTCCTTGCAGCAAACCCGGAGCATACCTTCAGTCCCTACACCTCAATCCGTCACTGTCTCTATCTCTACGATCCGGAGACCTTCAGCCGCATTCTGTCCAGGGTGTCAAAAGAGCGTTTTGAAAGCTGGCTCAATTCCTTGCGCCCCTCCCCCTGAAGCAGCTGCTTCTTCGGGCGTTGCAAACAAAAAAAGAGGGCAGGCGTATCGATTAGTCGGTACGCCTGCCCTCTTCGTTTTTGAAACTCATCAACCTTCGCTGGCCCCGGAAAGTACTATCCGCGCCAAAGCGTCCAGGCCAGATCGTTTTTGTCAGTACTACAGGTGAACTTGGCGTTGCATTTGATGCACTGATAATCCTGCTCCTCGAAACCCCGAGGTTTTTTCCCGGGGAAGATCCGGACCTCATCCACCTTCATCAGGTACTCATGAGGCTTGCCGTTTCGAGTTTTCTTTACTTGCTCTTCGCACAGAGTGCATATTTCCATGTTCATATTCTTTCATCTGATGTTCTGCCCCCCCGCAGAAAAATCACTGGCCATATCGGGGTTTTATTTGCATCGCATCATTTTCTTGCCGGTCTCGAAGAGTACTTCAACCTTTTGCGCCCCGGCCACCCGCTGCACAAAACCGAGTCCAAAAGATGGATGATTGATCTGCGCCTTAACCTTGTACGCGGATGTCATGCAATAGTCCGTCGCCTTGTGCTCATCGTTGGTTGCCCGCAGCCCTTCCCACTCCTTGCGCTCGGCGTCCCTGTGACTGACGACTCGGCGGACAGCGGGTTTTTTTTCCGCAATCGGCAAGCGAAACTTATGCTGACGGCTGCAGATACCGCACTGGACCTTGATCGGAGCTTCCTCCTCAATAATAAGGATGACATGCTCGTTATTTTTACGGCACTTGGTGCAACGGGCTTCGATCGGATCACCAACAGAAAGACTGGCGTTTTGCATGGACGGTACTCCCTCATTTTGAAGCTAGCCAAGATTTGCCGATAAAAACCAGGGAGACAGCTGGAATCTAGGGGACAGGCTTGACCAATTGACGCAACTCCATAAAATGTCGCGCCCTAACGGGTCTCTTATGCCTTGAACGACATCTCCGTACTTGTTTGATGTGTGGCATTGAGAAAAGAAAAAAAGGCGGGTTAAGTTTTGTAATATACACGATTTTACGCATAAAAGATACTGATCTAGCGACAATAATCTTTTCATGGGAACTCTAAGCTCAAGCGTAAAAGGGAGCATTCTTCGCCGCCCCACTCTTCTTGAATGGGGCGGTGAAGAACCACAACTTCTCCATCTGCCCTGCCCCATTGATTTCAGGCACAGGGGCAGGCAAGTACAGGCGCGAATATAAAAGTACACCTGATACGCTCAATGGGCAGAAGAACTGAAGCTGTGGAGGCGGTTTTCGATTGATTCTCAACCGCAACTAAATTAAGCTTTTCTATCCTTCCATGCTCCCTGGAACGTTATCTGCGTTCCTATGAATCTGAACCGCATAAACGTGGCGTCACCGCTATAGGCGTCAGACAGTCACCTCGTCATGTTTTAAGGGCTCTACCATGAAAAATCCGACTTTATACCTGCAATCTCTCAGCACTGTTCTTTGTGTCTTCACGCTTCTGGCCCTGCCCCTCCCAGCTGCAGCCCAGCCCTCTGAAACGGTACGGTACGGGCTGCACCAGAATAAACCCCTGAATTTCACCGGCGAAAACGGAGCCCCCCAGGGGCTGGTTATTGATATATTCGCCCACATTGCCGCCGAGCAAAAACTGGATGTCGAGTACGTCCCCTGTGAATGGAGCGCCTGCCTCCAGATGCTGGAGCGTGGTGACATCGATGTTTTCAGCGCCATAGGGCATACGCCGGAGCGTGAAACTCTCTTTGACTTCACCGAAAATCCTGTCATCACCAACTGGGGGCTGATCGTAACCGGGCCCCGCTCCGGCATCGATTCCATCCTCGACCTCGAAGGCAAACGCATCGCCGTCCTGGAAGATGCCGGTCATACCAGAGCCCTTCAAGGGCTGCTTGGCGACTTCAACATAGAAGCGCAGTTTATAGAAGTTCGTAGTTTTGCCGAAGTGTTTGAGCAGGTGCGCAGCAAAAGAGCCGACGCCGGAGTCGTTAACCGGCTGCAGGCTGCAGAATTCAGGCAGGACAACCTGATCCACCAGAGCTCCATCATCTTCAACCCCGTAGAAATCCGCTACGCCTTCACCCAGGGCAAACATGCCGAGCTTCTACAGCGGATCAACGACAGACTACTTGCCCTTCGCAATGAGCCGGGCTCCATCTTTCACCGCTCTCTGGAGCACTGGATGGGGAAGCAGACAGCAACGGGGCTGCCCAAGTGGCTCAAATGGGCGTCAATATTTTCGGCCCTGACGATCTTCGCCCTGGTGTCATTCTCCGCCCTGCTCAAGGTACAGATTCGAAGCAAAACACGAAAACTCCAGCAAGAGATCTCAGAGCGCAAAGAGACAGAAAGCAGGCTCATCCGAAGCGAAGAGCAGTTGCGACTCATCTTTGAAAACGCACCGGTGAGTCTGTGGCGTGAGGATTTTTCCAGCGTCAAGGATTATGTCGAGACCCTGCGCCAGAAAGGGGTCGTCGACTTTCGATTGTATTTTGATGCTCATCCCGAGGTCGTTGCCCATTGTGCCTCATTGGTGAAAATCATCGATGTAAACCGCGCATCCCTAACACTGCACCGGGCAAGGAGCAAAGATCAGCTCCTGAATTCACTGTCCTCTACTTTTACTCCCGAGTCTTTCAGCGCATTTCGTGAAGGTCTTATTCATCTCATAGAAGGGATTCGCTCCTTTGAAACGGAAGCCGTTATTCAGACCCTTGATGGTGAAAAAAGAAATGTACTCCTGCAGATGTTCGTCGATCCCCAAGGGACCAACTGTGACACCGTCTATATCGCACTGACCGATATCACCCAGCTCAAGCAGGTGGAGGACAAACTCATCGAAAACGATCGCATCAAGAGCGAGTTCATCTCCACGGCTTCCCACGAGTTGCGAACCCCTCTGACGGTGGTGAGGGGCTACGTCGAGCTGCTGCTTGAAAACGACAGTTTCCCTCCCAAGCAGCGCAGGGAGTTCCTCGGGCACGTCCTGGACAAATCCACGGTGCTCGAACGCATGATCAATGAACTTCTGGATATCAGTTGCATCGAAACCGATCGCTCTTTGAGTCTTGAGAAGACCAGCATCTGCATCGCCGAGGTGGTGAAGCTGGTGCTCAACCAGTTAACACTTGAGCACCGGCAGCATCGGTTCTCCACCTACTTTCCCGAGGATCAGATCGAACTCATGGCCGATCGGGGAAGAATGGTACAGGTGTTTGAAAATATCATCGGAAATGCCATCAAGTTCTCCCCCAAGGGCGGAGAGATCAGCATTCAAGGGGAAAAGCTTTTCGACAAATACCGGATCCGAGTGATCGACCAGGGGATCGGCATGGACCGAAAAGCTCAGAAAAACGTCTTCGAAAAATTCTTCAGGGTCGATGCCTCCAATACAGCGGTGCCCGGGTTAGGTATCGGGCTTCCCCTGGTCAAGAACATCATCGAAGCCCATGAGGGAGAGGTCTGGATGGCCAGCGAGAAGGGGCAGGGCACCGAATTTTTCTTCACTCTCCCCCTCTGATGCGCCCTCCGGCCCTGCCGGCACAAATATATCCCCTCTGTTATAGCCGGACTCAAAAGGACTGCAGCATCTGCAAAGTCGGGCACCGGGGCATTGAAAGGCTTAAGTGTCGGATAATTGTTACCTTTTCACATAGATTTCTTCTTGACACAAAGGCTTCATAGCAGTATTACGCTAAGTGCATTTGCGCGACAACACCTACTTAGACTGTGCAAATGCGCTAGCCTTCACCACTCAGGAGGACCCCCTTAATGCTTCACCCCGATACCGAAGTCCGTCTCGTCAGCCCCGAAATAGGGCACGGCGTTTTTGCAACAAAATCAATTCCCAAGGGTACCCTCGTCTGGGTTCAGGACCCCTTTGACCAGGTGTTTGCTCTGAACCAGGTGCGTAGTTACCCCCCGCCCTATCAGGAGATTCTTGAACGCTACTGTTTTCGCGACCGTGATGGAAACTGGATTTTCTGCTGGGACAATACCCGCTACATGAATCACAGCTTTCAGTCCAACTGCCTCACCACCCCCTATGGTTGTGAGATCGCTGTCCGTGATATTGATGCTGGCGAGGAGCTGACCAATGACTACGGCTGCGTCAACGTTATCGAGCCCTTCGATGCCCTGCCCGAACCGCACAGCAGCCGCACCCGGGTCTGTCCCGACGATCTGCTGCGCTATGCGTCCCAGTGGGATAAACAGCTCGAAGAATCCTATCGCCATTTCTGTGAAGTCGCCCAGCCCCTGGCCCCTATACTGACAATAGATCAACTCGGGCAAATTGAGCTGATAGCCACCGGCAACATCAAGCCTGACTCTATCGCCAGATGCTACTACGACGAAAACAGATAGAATCAAGTCTGTCTGTCGCAATGCCCTCCATTTAAGTCTTGAGTCACGTCAGCGTCCCAGCACTGCCACAGTCTTGTGAATGGGAGTCTCCCGTTTAAGTTCTGTCTCCTGCCCGACATGCAGGATTCTGTAGCCATGAGCGCTGATCAGGTGGTTCACCGCCCCTTCGAACTCCGAGGAGTGGAAGGGGGTGATCGAGCACTGTTTGCAGTAGGTTTCACTGTCGCTTTTGACGCAGACGACCTCTGATACGTCCAGATATTCCGAATGACCGCGCATCCCTCCCCCCTTCTGTTTGATGAATCTATCGGTAGCGACCAGAAAAAGCGGCGGGCAGTGCCCGCCTGCTCTGGACGTCAGCCCTGAAGTCTTAAAAGCGCCTGGGCCACATCCGCCTTCAGGTCCTCAACCTCTTCAAGACCGATATTGAGGCGAATGATCCAGCGATCTCCGTAGCGAGAAAGCTCCGACTGGGCAAACCTGCCGGCGGTCACCAGGCTCTTGAAGCCCCCCCAACTGTAGCCGATCCCAAAGAGCTCCAGAGCGTCCACAAAGCGCTCCACCGCCTCTTGGCCGTATTGCGGCTTCAGAACAAAAGAGAAAATCCCTGAGGCGCCGGTAAAGTCGCGCTTCCAGATCGCATGCTCCGGATGAGCAGGCAGAGCCGGATGCAGCACCGCCTCCACAGCCCCCTGCCCTTCGAGCCAGGTGGCCAGCTCCAGGGCCGAAGCCGCGTGCTGCGCCAGCCGCACCTTAAGAGTCTTAAGTCCCCGAAGCGCCAGGTAACAGGCCTCTTGAGGCGCAAAGATCTCCAGCGACCGACACAGCTTGTAGAAGCGCTCATAGCAGGCCTGGGTAACGGTGGCAGTGCCCAGCAGTACATCCGAGTGCCCCGAAATGTACTTGGTGACCGAGTGGATCGAGATATCGATGCCATGGTCAAAGGGCTTGAAAAACAGGGGTGTGGCCCAGGTATTGTCGATGGCGGTGAGAATGCCATGCCGGCGTGCCACCTCTGTTACCGCCGGAACATCCTGGATCTCAAAGGTATTAGAGCCAGGAGATTCCAGCAGGATGAAGCGAGTCTCCGGGCGGATATAGAGCTCGATATCGGCTCCGCAATTGGCAGGAAAGTACGAGGTCGTCACCCCGAACTTCGCCAGCACATTGGCGGCAAAGCGGCGCACCGGACCATAGACGCTGTTGCAGACCAGCAGATGGTCGCCGCTTTGCAGAAACGCCTGCAGCACGCTAGTGATTGCCAGCAACCCTGAGGGGAAGGCACGGGTGAAGTACCCCCCTTCCAGATCACGCATGGCCTCTTCGAAGGCCCGCTGGGTGGGGCTGCCGTCGGTGCCGTAGGTGAAGCCGTCATATTGCCCCTGATTGGCAGAACAAAGCTCCGCATAGCTTTCAAAGAGTACCGTCGAGGCATGGTAGATGGGCGGATTGATGCAATGGTAACGCTCAAGCTTGCTGCTGTCGCCATCAAAGCCGCTGGCGATGATGGCGGTGGATTGATCCTTCATGTTTTTCCCTTTTCAGATGGTTGTAAGGGGGCAGAGTTCGGGCTATGAACCCACCCCAGACTACGGGGTGGCTTAATAAACCAGGAAAAATAACTATTACGAATGCTCGGGATCAGACTTCCTGAGTCATCACCGTAAATTCACCTTCCACCTCCAGCGTAATGGTCATGGTCTTGCCTGTGCGGTTTCTCCAGAACCAGCCGTGCTTCCCGTCGAAATCTGCTTCCAGCACGCCCTGGCTGCTCTCGGAAGAACCCTTGCTGTAATTGTAATAATCGATCTTGTGCTTTGCCGAGTCGCCGTGAATATCGAAATTGGCGCGCCCCTTACTTGTTTTCCATTTGTAACTGACCTGCCCCCCCTTCAACATTTTCACCTTGACCTCCCTGCCCTGATTGGGCTTGAGAGAAAGGGTTATGCTGTCGGACATGACAGATGCCTTTGCTTGAGTCTCAGCTACTTTTATCACTGCCTTTGCCACCGGCTCGGCAATCTTTTTGCGCTCTGCTTGCTTAGCCTCAGCAGCAGCAATTTCTGCGGCGGCATCCTGAGCGAGAGAAACCTTGATTTCGCCCATCTTGGTCAGGCCAAGCATGTTTCCGATGCCGGTTGGGTCGATGCCATACTCGGCAGGAAGTACGCTGGTGACGAGAATAATGCTCGCTGCGCAGATTGCGATCAGGGTTGATTTGATCAGCTTTCCCACTGAGGGGAGATCGGAGTTTGACGCCCTATTTTTGTTGTTCATTATATTTACCTCTGTAATCGATCAGGAAATGAAAAAACCGGTCATCTGGTAGCCCACGAAGATAAAGCCACCGGCCATAAGGGCAACATTGGCGCTATAGGCGTGCCGTGCGAAACCCGTAGATCGGCGCCAGAAGCCCATGATGATAAGAATCAGCCCCAGGGCGATAAGCTGCCCCAGCTCCACCCCGACGTTGAACGCGACCAGGTTGGGAATCAGGCCATCGGGAGAAATCTTGTATTCCAGGATTTTAGTTGCCAGGCCAAAGCCATGAAACAGCCCAAAGATCAGAGTGGCGATTTTCGTGCTGGGCTGAAATCCGAACCAGCTTTTGAAGGCATCCATATTGTCCAGCGCCTTGTAGACGATGGAGAAGCCAATGATCGCATCGATGATGTAAGCGCTCACGCTCACATTCATCAGTACACCTGCAAGCAGAGTCACCGAGTGCCCGACGGCGAAAAGCGTTACATAGATGCTCACATCCTTGAGGCGATAGAGAAAGAAAATCACTCCGAATAAAAAGAGTAAATGGTCATATCCGGTAACCATGTGTTTCGCGCCCAGATAGATGAACGGAAGCAACATGACTCCAGAGCTTTCCTGGATATAGCCTTTATCACCGGCGGTAACACCGTGCGCACCGGCATCCAGGGCAAAAGAAAAAAGAATCGCTACCAGAGCCAGAAGCATAAACGCATTTCTGCTCATGGCGCTTTTGACAAAATCAACCATAAGTCACCCTCATCGGAAACATTAATCCTGCACAAGCAGTTTTCAATGTTTCGGAATAACTGTTTTTTGAATTGTTCAGTATTTATTCAAAACAACAATCAAACGAGATGAGGCGGGCCGCGAATGATCAAAAAAGGGACATATTGATCTTTTTTGTAGGAGGAGATCTGTGGGCAGGGCGTAGATTTTACGAAATCGACGGGGGGAACTGTGTAAACGTGAGAAAGAAGAGCCTGAGCTTCAAATGATACCTTGGTTATGGATTTTGATCTCGCGACATTCCAGTCAACTTTATTCTCGTAATCGTGCTCATGCTCGTTTGAGGATTGCTCCGCATGATGGTGATGGGCAGAAGCATCCCCTTCGGCAGGATCCTGGGGGGTAGAGCTGATCTCGAATGAAATCGGATCATTTCCGTGAATATGATGCAGATGGGCAGATTGATAGACCTGCCCGCAGCACACCAGGGCCAGGAACAGGAAGCTGGCAATCCGCCCGAAGCTATGCACTAAATAAGCTTTTGTCATATGAACAGGCGTATAGCAGAAAATGAATTTTTTTTCTTCAAAAATCATCGCCACTGCCTTTTTAGCCCCTACGAAACGGCCGCTGGTCGCACCGCGTTGATCCCGAATTCGCACATTTTCGTCGAGAGAGCCGAGCTTAAACCTTAGCTATTGATGGGAGAGAGGGGGGGCGCGCCTTGGCCTTTCAATCCCCCTGGATGAGATCCATGCTCAGTACATAACCATATTCGGCTGTTGCTGCCAGCACTGAAAAACCCTGCGAGCCTCATCAGGTAAAAGCTGGGTCATCGGGAGCATGCGTTGCTCTTCCGGAAGCTTCAACTCCGAATAAAAGATTGCGTCATCAAAGCCCAGGGTGGCGGCATCCTCACGACTTGCGGCGTAATAGAGAGCGTCGAGTCGTGACCAGTAGATGGCTGAAAGACACATGGGACAGGGCTCACAGCTTGAATAAATCACCGCACCGGTCAGCGAAAAGTTTCCCAAGGTGCGACAGGCTGCCCTTATTGCCAGGACTTCAGCATGGGCCGTCGGGTCGTTGTGGCTCAGAACGCAGTTCCACCCCCAACCGATCACTTTCCCCTCCATCACGACAACGGCGCCAAAGGGTCCGCCATCGCCCGACGCAGCCCCCTGCTCAGAAAGGGCGATGGCCTGACGCATATATCGATGATGTTCCGCATTCATAGAAAAATTCCCTTCCACAGGATCAGGGTAGCTTGAACTGCAAGTTTCTACCGCCTTATCGGTATGACGGTGCGCATCAGGGCCTGTTCGGTCTTTCCGCAGGATAAGGCGGCAAAGTGGCTCCATTGCAGCTGATGTCGTTTTCTAGCTGAGTTTGAAGCTGAAGCACCGGACCACCCTGAAGATAGGACAAAAGAAATGAATATACTCTAAATACTCAAAAACAATGTGACAAGAATTAAATGCAATAATATTTCGAAAATCGACCATAATGCCAAGGGGTTGTGAAGGGCAGCTACTCCATTGACTTGCAAACAATACATCTCTGCCCTAGCCTTGATCCGGGATTTACCCGTGTCAACCAGCACGAACCTTCCTCTGTGGTTCAGCCGGCAAAGCTGAAACGAACAGGCAGGAAGGATCCATCCCCTTCATCCAGGTCAACTCACCCCAGAAGCTTCTGTAACAGATCAATAACTGCACCATATGATATTAATACTAGGCAACAATCAGGCTATTTCTTGAGTAACGAGGCAGGCATGACAAGACAGGAGACACTGGCGGCGCTGATGCAGCAGGAGCCCTTAGACCTGCTGGTAATTGGCGGCGGCGCTACCGGCTGCGGCATTGCCCTGGACGCGGCGCTACGAGGACTCAAAGTCGCAATGGTCGAAAAAAATGACCTGGCAGAAGGCACCAGCAGTCGCAGTACCAAACTGGTCCATGGGGGGGTACGATACCTGGAAAAGGCGGTTAAACACCTCGACAGAAGACAGTATGCTCTGGTCAGAGAAGGTCTGCGCGAGCGGGGTATTTTACTGAAAAACGCCCCCCATCTTTCGACCCCCCTCCCCTTTGTCATCCCACTGTACCGGTGGATCGACATCCCCCTGGTTTTTTCGGGGCTGAAACTCTACGACCTCCTGGCTGGGAAACTCGGTATCGGCCACAGCCGGTTTCTCAGCCGAGCTCGGTGCCTGGAGCGTTTTGCGATGATCAAAGCGCGAGGGCTCAAGGGGGGAATCCTCTATTACGACGGGCAGTTTAATGACGCCCGCATGGCTGTGGCCCTGGCAATAAGCGCCAGGGAGCATGGGGCATTGGTGGCAAACCACCTTGAAGTCACCGCCCTGGCCAGGGAAAACGGTCGGGTCGCCGGTGCCAGGCTCTGCGACCGCCTGAGCGGCAGCCAATGGACGCTGCGCGCCCGTGGAGTGATCAATGCCACTGGCCCCTTCGGGGACCGGGTGCGACAGATGGACGACCCCGAAGCCGCGCCCATCATCACCGCCAGCTCGGGGATTCATATAGTGCTGGACAAGCGTTTCGCCCCGCCAGAGACGGCGCTGATGATCCCCCGCACCGAAGACGGTCGGGTGCTCTTCGTCATCCCCTGGCAGGGACATGCCCTCATCGGTACCACCGACGACCCCGCGGAAATCACCGAGCACCCCCGAGCGACGGATAAGGAAATCGAATACCTGCTGCGCCACGTCCGGGAGTATTTCGACATCAGCCCCGGTCGGGACGACATCAGGGCAACCTGGTCGGGGTTGCGCCCGCTGGTGGGCGACCCCGGTGCCGTGGATAGCTCCAACCTGCTTCGCGACCACCTGATCTCCATGAGCGCCACCGGCCTGCTCACCATTGTCGGAGGCAAATGGACCAGCTACCGCAAAATGGCTGAAGACGTCGTCGATCAGGCGATCAAGGGGTTCGATATCCATGCCCTGCGCCCCTGCCAGACCCATCGAACCCCTGTAGCCGGTGGCTCGGCTTTCCACCCTGAGGCAGATCAACAGCTGGCCAGAAACTACGGATTGGCCGCGGATGTGGCGCTCAACCTCCATCGCTCCTACGGAGACCGAGCCAGTACGGTGGCAGAGCTGGCCACACGGGGTCTGGGTAGGCGCCTTGATCCGGCGCATCCCTGGATTGAGGCACAGGTGCTCTACGCAGTACGAGAGGAAATGGCGCAGCATGCTATCGATGTGCTGGCTCGCCGTCTGCCCTTAGCGCTGGTGGATACGGCCGCAACACTCAGAGCAGCTCCGAGGGTGATCGGATTGATGAGAGGTGAGCTGGGCTGGGATGAGGCGCGATGCGTATTGGAGCTGGATCTGGTGAGCCAGCGCCTCAACATCGCCCTTTAGAAGGAGAAACGAGGCGTTACTGCCTTAAGCTGGCTGCGCAAGAATGATTGCCATCCCCCCTGCCTTCAACCCGTCGGTTCTACCCAGTCAAAAGTGCGAGTGACAGCCTTCTTCCACAGAGCGAAGTTCCTAGTGCGGACCGTTTCGTCCCCGGAAAGCTCCCAGATCCTGTCAACGCTCCAGGTTCAACATCTTCACCCTGGAGCAGGATCTCGCCGACGCCCACTTCCGTCTCTCCAACACCACCATCGAAAACCTCAGCTGGCGAGCCGTCATAGAGAAGTACGACCGCCCCGGCACACTCTTCTACTGCGATCCCCCCTACTGGCAAACCGAAGGCTACGGCGTCCCCTTCCCCTGGGAAGGATACGAAGAGATGGCCCGCCTGACCAAAACCATCAAAGGCCAGATGCTCATCAGCATCAACGGCCACCCCGAAATCCGGGAGCTGTTCAAAGACCTGGCAGCGGTAGAAGTGAACTATAAATACACGGTAGGGGGAGGGGCCAACCGAAGCGACTGCACCGAACTGATCTACGGCACCTGGCCCGACGG
>JAAXQG010000128.1 GCA_012974445.1 Desulfuromonadales bacterium | reverse complement strand
TTGAGTTTGATGAGTTTCTGAAATTTCTTCACCATGGCGGCCTGAATTTCTTCATCCGAAGCTCCTAGTTCTTTGGTGAGCAGGGCCATCATGGCCTGGCCGTAACAGATATTGCAGTCGGCCCCGTGGGAATCGAAGCGGCTGCCGAAGAGGGGCTTCTTCTCCTTGATAAAGCAGTTGAGCAGGCTCCTGTGCCCCATGGCATCGCAGAAGCAATAACAGGTGTTGATGGTAAGCACCTCCGGGTGCTTGACGGCGATCATGTAGCCGATTTCCACGGACCGGTTGGTGAAAACAAAGGAGGGGAAGTTCTGCTCGTCCCAGTCCTCGTCAGGGTGGAGTCGGTCCATGAGTTCCCAGGCTTCTTCGGTCAGGTCGACCATTTTGAGGCTCATGATACGGTCAAACTCCGGCTGTTTTTCAGCCTCCAGGGCAAAAGACGGAGCGGATGTCAGAAGGGCCAGATCAGGGCCCAGTTTTTTCCACGAAACCACTGTCCCAGAACCAAAAACACCAGCTGGCTCAAAAGCAGCAGAATAAAGAGCAGGTTCCAGCCTCTGCGGTCCGGGGCAAACCAGCGCCCGGCGGCGCTCCTGCTGCGGTCGGCAAAGGGTGCCAGCACCATGAACAGACCGATGAGCGCCGGGGCGACCACGCCGCCGAAAAGGGCCGAGTAACCGACCATCTCCTGAAAGCCGATAAAGTACCAGGGCGACTTGGCCGGATTCGGAGGATGGGACGGGTTCGCGCGTTCATAGATCGGGGCGTCGAAGATCAGGGTGAGCCCGACGATCAGGGCCAGAGTGAAAAAGAATACCATAGCCTCGGCCCGGTAGAGCCAGGGGCGCACGGGAAGGCGCTCCCGGTCATCTTCCGGTGGCAGGGCGAGGCCTCCGTCTTTACGGACGCGCCACAGGTGCAGGCTCACCAGCACCATCATCAGTACGGGGACACCTCCCGCATGCAGGGCAAAGGAGCGCAGCAGGGTTTCCGGACCGACGTCATGTCCCCCGAGAATCACCGCCTTTAGCCAGGGGCCGAGCAGCGGAAAATAATCGGCAAGACTCGCCCCGACCTTGATAGCCCAGTAGGAAATCTGGTCCCAGGGCAGAAGGTATCCGGTAAAATTCCCGAACAGGATCAGCACAAAGAGCCCGAGACCGTAGAGCCAGTTGAGGCGACGCCCCTTATAGCTGCCCATGAGAAAGATCCGCACCAGATGCAGCGCAGCCAGAATGACCAGCAGGTTGCCGCTGACGTAGTGAAGATCGCGGACGAATCCTCCGAAGCGCAGCGTGGTGGTGATGTGGAGGATCCGCTCGTAAGCCTCATGCTGGTCTGGAATGTAATAGAGAAACAGGGTAAGTCCCGTCAGCACCAGAACCAGAAGAGCCGTCAGGCAGGCGATGCCCATGCCGAGGGTCGTCAGGGGGTGCAGGGCTTTTCGCCGGATGGAAGGCGCGTGGAGATGATCGAAAAAGTTACGCTGCCCCATGATGTTCCCCCGTTGCCCCATCACCCGGTTGCGCCATATCGAGCCAGGAAGGCTCATCGCCGCGGTGCCCGATGTGAACCCAGAGCCTGCCCCGCCGCACCCTGAGCGCGTGCCAGGCAAGCGCTTTGGGAGCCGGCCCCGAGTAGAGTTCCCCCAGGGGGCCGAATTCGCTGCCGTGGCAGGGGCAGAAAAAGCCCTGCTCCACTTGATTGACCAGGCAGCCCAGGTGAGTACATTCCAGATTCAGGGCACCGAGACGGCCATCCCTGATGATCAGGGCCACTTTCTTCTCGTAAAAGGAGAGGGTCCCCTCCGGGGGGATCTCCTCTACGGGCATCAGCTCCGTCCAGTGTGCGGGCTGGAACCGGGTGGCCGCAAACCAGACATCGAGCAGCATCCCCATCAGGATACCCACCGAGGCCAGGGCTCCTCCCCAGAGGGCGAAGCGCCCGAACGCCTCGCGCCTAGTCATTTTTTCGTTATTCATTGATCCCTCCGGGAAAACCCTCGAACCAGCTCGACCATGGACCAGAGCTCCTGCGCCGTAAAGCGAGTCCCGAAAGGCTCCATCCGG
>JAAXQG010000294.1 GCA_012974445.1 Desulfuromonadales bacterium | reverse complement strand
AGATGTGTATAAGAGACAGGGGCAATATCTCAGCCAGCCCCAGTTGCTGGAGCTGACTTCCGGCGTTCGCGTCCTCTATGTGGGCGAGACCCACGACAACCCGGCTAGCCACGGCGTTCAGCTGGAGCTGCTGACGAGAATGGTCGAGGAGTCCCCGGGACGCGTCGCCCTGGGGATGGAGATGTTCAACCACGGCCAGCAGGAAGCTCTGGAGCGCTGGGTGGCCGGTGAATTATCCGAAAAGCAGTTCCTCAAGCAGGTGCGCTGGCACCAGAACTGGCGCATGGACTACCGGCTCTACAAGCCGCTGCTGGATTTCGCCAGGCAACAGCAGATCCCCATCATTGCCCTCAACGCCAGCCGCGACCAGGTGGTGGCCCTTCGATCCAGCGCCCCGGAGGAACTTCCCGAAGAGCAGCGCGCAAAACTTCCTGAGCTGGACATGAATGACCCCTATCAGAAGGCCATGACCCAGGCGGTCTTCGGCGCTCACGCCAAGGGCAAAAGCATCCCCGAGGGGTTTCATCGCATTCAGACCCTCTGGGACGAGACCATGGGGAAAAGCGTAGCCACCTGGCTGGCCAGCCCCGCAGGGGAGTCGAGCCGCATGATGGTCGTTGCCGGGGGCAACCACGTGCGCTACGGCTTCGGCATTCCCCGCAGGGCCTTCAAACGCCTGCCTCACAGCTATCTGCTCATCGGCACCCGGGAGCTCAATGTGGGACCGGACAAAGCCGACCGGCTCATGGACATCGAGGTCCCCGAGTTCCCCATGCGCCCCTACGACCTCATGGCTTTCACCGAATATGAAGACCTCGAACCCAAGGCCGTCAGCCTGGGGGTCATGCTGGAAGAAACCGACGGAGCCGTAAAAATCACCGGCGTGCTGCCCGACTCGGTGGCCGCAAAGGCCGCACTGCTTGAAAACGACATCGTCCTTGGCTTCGATGATGAGCTAATTGCTGAATCCTTCGATCTGGTGTACGCCATCAGCCAAAAGGGGCCGGGAGATTCGGCGAAACTGCAAATCCGTCGCGGCGAAGAGCTGTTGAGCCTCGCAGTCTCGTTCTAAGTTCAACGCATCACAGAAATAAAAAAGCCGCCTTTTCCTGACATCGGAAAAGGCGGCTTTTTCAGTTGGGAAACAGGGGTTAGACGCGTCCGGCGCTGCCCACTACGGCTTCGTTCTTGTGCTTGATCAGACGCACCAGCTCGTCCCTGGCAGCGCCAAGGTACTTGCGGGGGTCGAACTCGCCAGGATTTTGGGACAGGTACTCGCGGACCTTGGCGCTCATGGCCAGACGGCCGTCGGAGTCGATGTTGATCTTGCATACGGCGCTCTTGGCGGCGCGACGAAGCTGATCCTCGGAGATGCCCACGGCGCCGTCGAGTTTGCCGCCGTACTGGTTGATAAGCGCCACATACTCAGGCACTACGCTGGAGGCTCCGTGCAGCACGATGGGGAAGCCGGGGATGCGGCGCTCGATCTCCTCTAAAATATCGAAGCGAAGCGGAGGGGGCAGCTCTCCGTCCTTGAGCTTGAACTTGTGGGCTCCGTGGCTGGTGCCGATGGAGATGGCCAGGGAATCGACGCCGGTGCGCTTGACAAAGTCCTCGACCTCTTCGGGGCGGGTGTAGGTGGAATGCTCGGCCTGCACCTCGTCCTCGATGCCTGCCAGAACTCCGAGCTCCCCCTCGACGGTGACGTCAAACTGGTGAGCGTACTCCACGACCTTGCGGGTCAAGGCGACATTTTCCTCATACGAATGGTGGGAACCGTCGATCATCACCGAAGAGAACCCGGAATCGATGCAGGACTTGCACAGCTCGAAGGTATCACCATGGTCCAGGTGCAGGGCGATGGGAATCTCGACCCCCATCTCTTTGGCCATCTGAACCGCCCCGATGGCCATGTAGCGCAGCATGGTGGCGTTGGCGTAGTTGCGGGCCCCCTTGCTCACCTGCAGAACCACCGGAGAGCGGGTCTCGGCGCAGGCGGTAATGATGCTCTGGAGCTGCTCCAGGTTATTGAAATTGTACGCGGGAATCGCGTAGCCCCCACCAACGGCGGCAGCGAACATCTCTTTGGTGTTTTTGAGCCCCAGATCAGTGTAATGAACCGTCTCAGCCATGGCCGTATCGTCCTCCAGAAAAGAAAAAAAGTATAAACTCAGGTCCCGCAAAAATGCCAGGTCGCACAGATGAGGTATTAATATCAACTCACTGGTCCCAAGTCCAGCTGAAATCTTGACATGCGGGGTTGCCAAAGGCCGCCAAATTTGTATAGGATACCCCGTTTTTTCACATTTTTTTCACATGGATAGTACCGTGCTAACGCCAATTTCGTCGAAGGGGCAATACGTTAATGTCGACCCAAAAACAGGACGCTTA
Source organism: Desulfuromonadales bacterium (assembly GCA_012974445.1). Classification (GTDB taxonomy): domain Bacteria; phylum Desulfobacterota; class Desulfuromonadia; order Desulfuromonadales; family JAAXQG01; genus JAAXQG01. Next base: position 7,288 of record JAAXQG010000294.1, on the reverse strand, counting down.
TTTCAAGGACTGGAAGCAAAGAGAAGAGATCGCCGAAACCATGATCCCCGTGATCGGCCGTCTCTACCGCGACCGTGAAGTGGTCACCAACATCTACGGACGCAAGCTGGTCAACAAGTCGACCATCGACATCCTGCGTGCCCACCGCTTCGCCCGCCAGATCCTGAACAACGAGCTGTCCGTTCACGACACCTTTCCCACCCTGGACGCGATCTCCAAGATGGACCTGGCGCCGGTACGCCTGGACGTGGGTAAACTCACCGTCCGCTACCAGGAGCAGGAAGGCAAGCTTAGCCTGGAGGACTTTCTCAAGAAAGAACTGGCCGCGATCAACACCGGCAAGGCCCATATGATCAGCAAGCCTCAGGACGTGGTGCTCTACGGTTTCGGCCGCATCGGCCGCCTGGTGGCTCGCCTGCTGGTAGAGATGACCGGAGGCGGAGACAAGCTTCGGCTTCGCGCTGCGGTGGTCCGTAAGGGCAGCCCCGACGACCTGGTCAAGCGCGCCAGCCTGCTGCGCCGTGACTCGGTGCACGGCCACTTCCAGGGCACCATCACCATCGACGAGCAGGAGAACGCCCTGATCGTCAACGGCAATATGATCCGCATCATCTACGCCAGCTCCCCCGAGGATATCGACTACACCCAGTACGGCATCAACGACGCCATCCTCATCGACAACACCGGCGTATGGCGCGACCAGGAAGGGCTGGGCCGCCACCTCAAGGCCAAGGGGGTCTCCAAGGTCCTGCTCACCGCTCCGGGCAAGGGCGACATCCCCAACATCGTCTACGGTGTCAACAACGGCGATATCAAGAATGACGAACAGATCCTCTCCGCAGCCAGCTGCACCACCAACGCCATAGTGCCGGTACTCAAGGTCATCAACGACCGCTACGGCATCGTCAACGGTCACGTGGAGACCTGCCACTCCTACACCAACGATCAGAACCTCATCGACAACTACCACAACAAGGACCGCCGCGGTCGCAGCGCCGCCCTGAACATGGTTCTGACCGAGACCGGAGCCGCCAAGGCCGTGGCCAAGGCCCTGCCCGAGCTGGCTGGCAAGCTCACGGGCAACGCCATTCGCGTCCCCACCCCCAACGTGTCCATGGCCATCCTGAATCTGACTCTGGACAAAGAGGTCCAGGCGGTGGAGATCAACACCTACCTGCGGGACATCTCCCTGGAATCTCCCCTGCAGAACCAGATCGACTTCACCAACAGCCCCGAAGTAGTCTCCAGCGACTTCGTGGGTTCACGCCATGCCGGAATCTTCGACTCCCTGGCCACCATTACCGAAGGCAATCGCTGCGTGCTCTACGTCTGGTATGACAACGAGTTCGGCTACAGCTGCCAGGTTGTTCGGATCCTCGAGCAGATGGCGGGACTGAACTTCCCCAGCTATCCCAAATAAAATAACGTCCCCAGGATCAGAAGGTCCTGGGGACGTATTTTTCGTGTAATACAAAAAGAAGAGGGACCCTCTCGTTGAGAAGGTCCCTCTTCTTTTTCAAACTATTGTGTGCGGTTTTGTTAGTTACGGTCTTTCTGGACGCGCATTTTTTTGCGCAGGCGACGCTGAGCCTCTTTTTCTTTGCGCTTCTTTTTTACGCTGGGCTTCTCGTAAAATTTGCGCTGCTTCATCTCCCGAAAGAGACCTTCTTGCTGCAGCTTGCGTTTCAGAACCTTGATGGCTTTTTCAACGTTACCGTCTACGACAGTAATTTCCACGTAACATTCACCCCGCTTTCTCTATACAAATAACCCCGAAGGGATCGCCACATTAGGCCATCGCACACCAAAAGGCAAGGAGAGATTTACCCCTGGGTTGATTCAGAGGGTCCCTGCATAGAGAGCGATGGGAATGCCGCCGTTGCTCAGCCGGGCCAGGGGCTTAAAATCCAGCCCCGTCACCCTGGCCAGCTCTGGAGAGGGGCAGAGAAATGCCCCTTGCCAGCCTGGAAAATTCTCCCGATAGCATTGTCCCAGCGCCCGATAGAGCCCTGCCATCTGCCCCGACGTACCGAGGCGCTCTCCGTAGGGCGGGTTACAAAGCACCAGGCCGCTGCCTTCGTGCCTGGAATGATTCTCAATACGCATCGAATTGAATTTGGCATTACCGCCCAGACGATTCAGATTGCGCCTTGCCGCAACTAGAGCCTCGGGGTCGGCGTCAAAGCCGGACAATTCCGGAAGCTCGTCCGCCCTTTGCAGGCCGTCGGCGCGACGGCACAGATCAGTCCAGAGCCCTTCACGGTATCCGGGCCATTGCATGAAGGCAAAACGTCGTTGACGCCCCGGGGCCAGATTCGAGGCGATCATAAAGGCTTCGGCAACAAAGACGCCCGAACCACACATGGGGTCGACAAGCCCGGCCGTTCCATCCCACCCAAGCAGCTCCAAAATCCCCGCCGCCAGCGTCTCACGCAGGGGGGCCTGACGAACATCCACCCGATAACCCCGGCGATGCAGCAAATCGGCGCTGCTGTCCACCGAGATCTGACAGCGATCATCGACCAGTCGAACGAGAATCTTCTGAACCGCAGCAGTGTCGCCCTGAACCGCCCCCATGGAGCGCTCAATGGCTTCGCGCACCGTGGACTCGATGCGGTCCCCATGCCAGAGGCGGGACTTGCTGCAGCTGGTACCAATCTCAAGCGAGGTGCCGGGCTTGATAAAGCTGCCCCAGGGCAGACGAAGGGCCTTGCGGTAGAGATCGGGAAAATCCCGACAGGAGAATTCACCCAGCCTCACCAGTACCCGACTGGCTGATCGCAGCCATAGGTTGGCCTGATAGATAGATTCGAGTTCACCGACAAAATTCACCCCTCCCCTCTCAAGACGCCCCTCAAGGCCCAAAGCCTGAAGTTCCTGGAGACAGGGCAGTTCAAGCCCGGGGGGGCATACGGCAAAGAGATCCCAACTTCTTTTCTTATTTTTAGCAGTCATGTCCTTAAACTTATCACGATTGCCCGGCGCAGAAAAAGCACTAAGAAGCCGATGCGGCGCGCTCCCCTTGCGGACACAAAGACAATCCCCCTGCTCAACTCCTAAGCGCTGTCGCCACTTGAGAGGCGTGGGGAGGGGGAATCATCGTTTAAAAAATTTTGTATTGGCCTGAAAATGGGGCCTTCTGTATAATGCCACTTGGATTTTCAAAAAAACCAGACCAGGAGCCCGGTAATGAAGCAAAAAGTTCTGATTGCAATCGTCCTCTGCCTGCTGACTCTTCCCGGTATTGCATCGGCCAAGTGGATCAAGGACATCATGACCTACGAAGGCGGCGGGATGGGTAAGGTTGAATACAGCCACTTCAATCATCTTGAGACTCTGGGCAAAAATTGCCCCACCTGTCACTCCCCCCAGGGCGGTAAAGACCGTATCTTCAACATCGTCAGAGCCAAGAACCCTCCCATGACCATGGCCGACATGGAAGCTGGCAAAGCCTGCGGAGCCTGCCATAATGGTGATCGGGCCTTCAGTGTCGCCGAAGACGAAGGCAACTGCAGCATCTGCCACCAGGAAGAGTAACCTTCCCTTCTCCGCAAGAGCCAGCCCGTTGCCTAACGCTCAACACTCCCCTTTTATAAAGGGGAGTGTTTCTTTTACCGGATCATTTACATGATCCTTCTTTCGAGACTTCATGCCGTACAGCAAGTACTTCAAGAGCGGTCAAAAAATCCTCCTGGTCCCCATGAATCCGGACAACCCGGACCACCATGAGAGCCTGACCGTATATCTGCACGAAATCGGCTCCCACAGCTTTGACCTCAAACTTCCCTACCAGGAAAAGCAGGGTGAAGAGTACAGCTTCAAGGAAGGGATGGAGCTGCAACTCTCCTCCGAATCGCTGGGACTAGGTATCCGGCTGACCGGAACCTTCTGCAGCCGCCTCGAGCCCCACCTGATTCGGGTCAAGCTCAAGGGCGACCTTCAGGCCTTTCAGCGACGCAGCAAGCCCCGATCCGACGCCACCATCGGCCTTCGCTACGCCAAGGGACGGGGAACCCTGAAATCCTTCAAGAACCAGTGGGAGAAGAATGTCCAATTACTCTCCAAATCCTCAGACCTCTCCCGACTCTCAAACCTGCCCCGCTACAAGGTCAACATCGGTCCGGGAGGGCTTCGTTTTAACCTGAAGCCCCCGGTCGAAATTGCCGATCTTTGCCTTGTACTGATGGAACTCAACGACAAGACCCCACCGATCTGCGCCTTAGCGGAGGTGCTCTGGTTTCATGAACAAAGCGGCGAGGAACGGCACCCCACAGGGCTGCAATTCATAAATATCTGCAAATCGGACCAGACTCGACTGGAAGATTTCGTCAAAGAACGCGGCGCTTCGGAGGATAAGGACCATAACTGAGTCCCCTCCCCTTACCCAGTCATTGTCATTGACTCCCCTGCTGTAGTATAAGGTTGAGATCACTCCCCCTCTTGGTCTGCGCCCGGCCACAGGATCAGATGCTGCCATGACCCCTTTTAGTGAAACCGAACTTTTCAACGCCTGCCGGACCCTCTTCGGGCCCGACCTGGCTCTGAGCTCGGACTTTCTCTTCTACCTTCAGCCCGGGGGGGTCAAATCCGCATACCGCAAACTGGCCAAGGAAACACACCCGGATCGCGTTGATCGCAGCGACTGCCGACTTCAGAAGCGTCAGACAGATCGTTTTCGCGACGTTACCTCGGCCTATGATCTGCTGTGTAATTTCCTCAAACAGCGCAACACCTCCCAGCCCCTGCGAAAACGCAGCGCTCGCGGCTGGTCCGCACCCCAGCCTCCCCCCAGCCCGCCAGAGACTAAACCCAAAAAACAAAGCACTTCCAGCCCCCCCAGGGACCAAGGGCCCAAAGCCAGCTCGACAGAACCGGGGCGGTATTTTCAGGGAAACATCCCTTTTCGTAAAATTGAAATCGGCAGCTACCTTTACTATCTTCAGCACATCAGCTATCGCGACCTCATCGAGTCGCTGGTCTGGCAGCGTACCCTGAGACCCAAACTGGGGGACATTGCCTGCCGATGGGGATGGCTGGCACCGGGGGACATCCAGAGTATCCACAACAAACGGGGCACCTACCGACGCTTTGGTGACAAGGCCGTAGAGCTGGGCTTGCTCAACAATCGACAGGTTCAGACTCTGTTGTGGTTTCAGCGGAATCAGCAGACCAAACTTGGTCAATTCTTTATCGAGCGTGGGCTGCTGACCCGCGAGCAAATCAATCAGGCCGTCGAAGAGCTTCGGATGCACAATCTGCGGATCCAGATGGCGTCTCAAAAGCATCAGCACTACAGCTGATCTGCTCAAGACCTCTCTTTTACCCGATTCAACATTTCATTTCCCATGACATTCAGGAGTTCTATATGGGCATTCTCGGTAACACCGTCAGCCTCTGTCAGTTTATTGTCGATGGAGTCCCCCCTTCGGACCAGATCGCCTCATGGGCAGGGGGCAGACTGCAGGAAAAAGCCTTTCGCAGCATCGAACAAAGTGCAGAGGAGGAATCCATCGGATGGGTGGACCTGCTGGACTTCCACAGCTCCGACTTTTCCCTTGAACAGAGCTACAGCAAGGACCGCTACCTCTGTTTCAGTCTGCGCCGGGACCAGCGTCGCCTCCCCGCAGCCCTGGTACGTCGGGGCGTCAAGGAGCGCAGCGATCAGTTCCTGCAGGAGCACCCCGGTCTCAAGCGGGTGCCCAAAGGAAAGAAGGAAGAGATTCTCGACCTGGTGCGGGGGCAACTGCTGGCCCGAACCTTCCCCGTTCCCGCCACCTATGATGCGGTCTGGGACCTCAAAACCGGTCGGATAAGCCTGACGACCCTGAACGCCAAAATCATCGAAATCTTCGAACAACTGTTCAAGACAACCTTCGAAGGATCGCGGCTGCGCATGATTCACCCCCTGGGGCGTGCAGATGCCCTGCTCGACGAGGCCGGTCAGCAGACGCTGGAAAAACTCGATCAGGCAAGCTCGGACTCCGTGGTGGACCAGATCCGTGAAAATCGATGGATCGGGGTAGACTTCATGCTCTGGATGCTGCACGAGACCCTGACCCGCGGGGGCAAATACCGCATCAGTACGCCGGGCTTCGAACTCGAAGGACTCGAGTTTGTGTCCTACCTCAACGACCGCCTCGTGCTGGTGGGTGGAGCCGAAGAGGGAGTTCAGAAAATCACGGTGGCCGGTCCCCAGGACAGCTTCCATGAAGTCAAAACAGCCCTGTCCGGGGGCAAGGAAATCACCGAGGCCACCCTCTACCTGGAAAAGGCGGAAGAGGCCTGGAAGCTGACCCTGAAGGGAGACAGCTTCCATTTCGGGTCTTACCGCTGCCCCAACGTCACCCTGGAGAAGGACGACATCACGGACGAGCAGAGCGAAAAAGAGGCCATCTTCCTCGAGCGGATGCCGCCACCTTCCTCTCCGAGCGCCTGGCGCCGGCCTGGCCCCAACGGACCAAGGAAATCGCCCTGTGGCTATCCGAGGAGAACTAAAGCTCAGATCATAGATAAAAATCAGCGTAACTATTCAGTCAATGCACACTGCCAGTATTGTTGTCTTCTCCTCCCCTTTCAAGGGGGAGGAGATTGGCCAAAAATCGGAATTTGGACAACACGCTGAACAGTTACAAATCAAAAAACACAGGACCCTGGCTTAATGCCTTTGACCTTATCAGCGAAAATCAGCGTGTATCAGCGGCAAAAAAGCCCTTAAAGCATTTAGCCGCAGATGAACGCCGATGGGCGCGGATCAAGCCTTAAGCTAAAATAACTATTCAGTGAATGCTCACTGCCAGTATTGTCGCCTTCTTCTCCCTCTTGAAAGGGGAGTGAAATTGGCCAAAAATCGAAATCTGGACAACGCGCTGAACAGTTACAAGAAATCATAATATCCCCGCGCCCAAACTCGTCATCCCCGCGCAGGCGGGGATCCAGTGACTTTAAAACCTTCTGGGTCCCCGCCTGCGCGGGGATGACGGGGTGAGTAGCCAGCCTATTGATAGCAACAACCTAACCGGACACTACTGACTGGTACCTGAGACTTCGAATCTCACGCCCGTTCGCTTCACTCACTCGAGACGCAGAGCGGACCGGGACCCTGCCTTGACCTTCTCTGCGTGCTCTGCGCCTGGTTTATTGCAGTCAATAGTTTTTTTGTGTTATCGCACCTTGCCCAACGACGAAAGCAGTAGATACCGTCTTGGCCGTCAATATTAATTCGAAGAAATTGTCGGATTAAATGGCTGTCCAGATTTGAGTACGCCATAGATAATGTGGACAAGTTTTC
>JAAXQG010000134.1 GCA_012974445.1 Desulfuromonadales bacterium | reverse complement strand
ATTATGATATCCCCGCGCCCAATTTCGTCATCCCCGCGCAGGCGGGGATCCAGTGACTTTAAAACCTTCTGGGTCCCCGCCTGCGCGGGGATGACGGGGTGGGTAGCCAGCTTATTGATAGCAACAAACTAACCGGTCACTAGTGATCGGTACCTGAGACTTCGAATCTCACGCCCGTTCGCTTCACTCACTCGAGACACCGAACAGACCAAGACCCCGCCTTGCCCTTCTCTGCGTGCTTCGCGCCTCTGCGTGAGATGGTTTTTTTGCCCTCTACTCAACGGCGAAAGACCGCAAGCAACCGCTGCGCCGCCGCCCCGGGGGTGGTAATTCCGGCCAGGACGGCTTCCTGGACCTGGGGCAGTATACCGGCAACCTTCTTGTCATGAAGAAAGAGGGTCTTGAGATCGTCTAAGACCAGGGCCCACATCCAGTCGGCGGCCTGCTTCTGCCTGCGATCCTCAAACTCACCGCTATCTTCCATCGCCTTGCGGTAGGAACAGACCGTCTCCCAGATCTCGGCAATACCTTCTCCTCGAAGGGCGCTGCACAGCAGGGCGGGAACGCTCCAGTGGGCGCTGCGGGGTTTTACCATGTGCAGGGCATTGAGATACTGCTGGCGGGCCAGCCGGGCCTTGGGGAGGTTATCCCCTTCGGCTTTGTTGATGAGGATGGCGTCGGCGATCTCCATGACCCCCTTCTTGATCCCCTGAAGCTCGTCCCCGGCGTTAGGGATCTGCAGCAGCATGAAGAGATCGACCATGGAGGCCACGGTGATCTCCGACTGCCCGACTCCTACCGTCTCGACGATGATAACGTCATAGCCTGCGGCCTCGCACAGCAGCATGGTTTCACGGGTCTTGCGCGCCACCCCGCCCAGAGTATCGCCCGATGGCGAGGGACGAATAAAGGCGTTGGGGTCGCGCGAGAGCTCCTCCATGCGCGTCTTGTCCCCCAGAATACTTCCCCCCGAAAGCTGGGAAGAGGGATCGACGGCGAGAATCGCCACCCGGTGCCCCAGCCCCGTCAGGTGCAGGCCGAGAGCTTCGATCAGCGTACTCTTGCCCGCACCGGGAACCCCGGAGATGCCGACGCGAATGGAGTTGCCGGTACGGGGTAGCAGCAGATCGAGCAGAGCATTGGCCGCCTGGGAGTGATCGGGATTGCGGCTTTCCACCAGAGTGATGGCTTTGGCTAAGGGGCGCAACTGAGCGGCGGCGACGCCGTCGGCAATTTCCTGGAGTTTGATCACGGACACCTCAAATCATGAGAAAACAGTTCGAGTCAGCATGGGAACAACTATTGCCCCCTGTCCACTCTGCGCCTCTGCGAGAGCCATCTTTTTATCAGGCATTGTAGATTTTGCAGGCTGCCGCTATCAAATATTTTTCTCACGCCCGTTCGTTACACTCACTTGAGGCGCAGAGTGGGCAGAGGGGGCAGAGGGGAAATTAAAGAGGCAAGAACTGCCCGGCACTTAGGCAACAGGGGGCTGTCCGAAAAAACCCCTCCGGACAAAAAGTCCGAAGGGGCATACCGATCAGGATGAACCTCTTAGCTGCGCTTTTTCTCGATGGCGTCGAGAGTGGCGGTTGCCGAGGTGATAATCGGCGTTCCAGGTCCGAAGACGCAGGAGGCGCCGGAGGCGAAGAGATGATCGTAATCCTGCTGTGGGATGACCCCGCCGCAGACGATGACGATATCCACCGCGCCCAGCTTGGTAAGCTCTTCGGCTAGCTGAGGCACCAGAGTCTTGTGTCCGGCGGCCAGGCTGGAGACTCCCACCACATGAACGTCGTTCTCAACGGCCATTTTGGCGGTCTCGGCCGGGGTCTGGAAGAGGGGCCCCACATCGACATCGAAACCGGCATCGGCGTAGGCGGTGGCGACAACCTTGGCGCCACGGTCGTGACCGTCCTGCCCCATCTTGGCGATGAGAATCCGGGGACGACGTCCCTCTTCAGCGGCAAAGGCGTTGATGCGGGCCTTCACTTCGGCAAAGGCACTGTCATCTTTCACCACGGATCCATAGGCTCCTGAAACGAGTTTGATCTCGGCCTTGTGGCGCCCGAAGATCTTTTCCATGGCATCGGAGATCTCGCCCACGGTGGCCCGCTCTCTGGCCGCATCCACGCACAGACCGAGCAGATTGCCCGAATCTTCTTTGCAGGCTGTGGTGATAGCGTCCAGGGCCTTCTGGCAGGCGGACTGATCACGGCTTGCGCGGATCTTGTTGATTCCAGCGATCTGGGACTCACGCACGGCGGTGTTGTCGATATCCAGGACATCGATGGGATCTTCCTTGGCGAGACGGTACTTGTTGACCCCGACAATGACGTCGCGCCCGCTGTCGATGGACGCCTGCTTCTTGGCCGCCGACTCCTCGATGCGCAGCTTGGGCATCCCCGACTCGATGGCCTTGGTCATACCGCCCAGCTCATCGATCTCGGCCAGGATTTTCTCGGCCTCTTTGACCAGAGAATCAGTGAGACTCTCCACATAATAGGATCCACCCAGGGGATCGACAACATTGGTGATGCCTGTCTCCTCCTGAATGATGAGCTGAGTGTTACGGGCGATGCGGGCGCTTTGCTCCGTGGGCAGGGCGATGGCCTCATCCAGCGCATTGGTGTGCAGCGACTGAGTTCCGCCCAGCACCGCGGCCATGGCCTCGATGGTGGTACGCACCACGTTGTTGTAGGGATCCTGCTCGGTGAGACTCCAGCCCGAGGTCTGGCAATGGGTGCGCAGGGCCAGAGACTTGGGGTTTTTCGGGTTGAACTGGGACATGAGCTTGAACCAGAGGGTCCGGGCGGCACGCAGCTTGGCGGCCTCCATGAAGAAGTTCATGCCGATGGCGAAGAAGAAGGAGAGGCGCGGAGCAAAAGCGTCCACATTCTGTCCCTTGGCCAGCGCGGCGCGAACATACTCCAGACCATCGGCCAGGGTAAAGGCCAGCTCCAGGGCGTTGTTGGCTCCGGCCTCCTGAATATGATAGCCGGAAATGGAGATGGAGTTGAACTTGGGCATATGGTTCGAGGTGTACTCGATGATGTCCGAGATGATGCGCATGGAGGGCGCCGGGGGATAGATATAGGTGTTGCGGACCATGAACTCTTTGAGGATGTCGTTCTGAATGGTCCCGGCGAGCTTCTCCTGGGAGACGCCCTGCTCCTCGGCAGCCACGATGTAGCTGGCCAGAATGGGCAGAACGGCGCCGTTCATGGTCATGGAAACGGAGACCTTATCCAGCGGAATATCGCCGAACAGGACCTTCATGTCCTCCACCGAGTCGATGGCGACGCCAGCCTTACCCACATCACCCACGACCCGGGGGTGATCCGAATCGTAGCCGCGGTGCGTGGCCAGGTCAAAAGCGACGGAGAGACCCTGCTGCCCGGCAGCCAGATTGCGCTTGTAGAAGGCATTGGATTCTTCGGCGGTAGAAAACCCCGCATACTGGCGAATGGTCCAGGGACGCCCGGCGTACATGGTGGCCATAGGCCCCCGGGTGTAGGGAGCCATGCCCGGCAGGGTATCGGCGCATTCCAGCCCTTCCACATCCTCTTTAGTGTAGAGAGGCTTGACTGAGATCCCCTCGGCAGTCTCCCAGGTCATGCTCGAGAGATCGTCCGACTTTTTTTCCTTCTTTGCCTTCTCTTCCCACTGGGCAAGCGTTTTTTTCTCAAATGTACTCATAGACGCGCCTTTACTCCTTCTATGTTATTGAGCCGGAGGCTGGATTTGTCATGCCCGAGGTCTCCTTTCGGGAAACCATACTTCGGGACTTTCGCCTTCGCGGCAATGACGATTTCACGGTTTGATCGCAGAAGCAATCATCAGAACTTGCCCCGGTGGCATCTGAGGATCAGGGGAGGACATATTGCGCCTCATGAATGTAGGGGCGCCGCTTGCTGCGCCCCCAACTGCAAACCGGCTTGTGTATCTTGATCCAGGGCGCGGCAAGCAGCGCCCCTACATAATCGAATCAGCGGGTTACGACCGCCAGCACCTGAAGCTCTTCAAGCCCCAAAGACAGAAGACGATGCCTCAGGGAAGAGTCGAAATAAACCGAATCACCCTCCCCCAGAAGAATGCGCTCATCTTCCAATATCAACTCAGCCCCGCCTTTGAGAATGAGCAGGAATTCCTCCCCCTCATGACTGTACAGAGTCTCTTCTGCGGCCCGCTCGGAAATGGTGAGCAGGAAAGGCTCCATCTTCTTGTTGCGTTTGCGATAGGCAAGAGCCTCATAAGTATAACCGTGGGTCGTGCCAGCTTTGGAAATAACCCGGCTGATCACCCTGCGGTCCGGCTTGCGCACCACCTCGTACTTAAGATCTTCTTCCTCCTCTTCGAAGAAATGTCCCATTTTCACATCAAAAAAACGGGCGATTTTCGACAAAGTCGCCAAAGGAGGAGAGACGTTGTTGTTCTCGATCTGAGAGATCAGGGCCGGAGAAAATCCGGTCTCGCGAGCAACGTCCTGAAGAGTCAGCTTGCGCATTTTGCGCAGCTTCTTTATTTTCGGACCTATGTTGTATTCCATGTCAAAAATCCCAGTAAAAAATGGTTTGAATTTGGCTCATATATCCCAAGTGGCTGAAATTGTCAATAAAAATGGTTTATTATGATTAAAATCGGAATCACAAAATACAGCCAAACTAAAATGGACTCTCACCGATTTCCCACCGAAGACCTTACCTGCGCCCCCGGCATCCGGCAATTACCTAATGAAGTACCTTTATGGCTTTTTTCGGCCCACAGCTGTGGGAAAAACTGCCACCCTCGACATAGAGCGCGCTGCGGTTGACTTCCTTTGGGCAAATCCACTAATCTTTCGTCTGACTTTCATCTTTTGCAAAGGGTCGGAACCGCCACCATGACAAGACGCAGAGGACGCACCCAGGATCGACTCTCCACGCTCAAAAAGTGGCCCCTGGGGCTGCGCCTTTGCCGCCCCTCAGGACCGCACCGCAACACCCTGAGGGCTGGCTACCAGTTTGAACCGCTAGAGAATTCCACCGATTCTTACCGCTTCTCCGCCATCACCGACACGTCGGGGGTCTTGAGTCTCTTCGAAGAAGCTCAGGGGCTCTTTACCAGCGACTCTTTCTTCATTCTCGAGTTTTACCCCCAAGAACGTCGGGCTGAAGCCGAACAGGAGGGGGCCGCCCCCACAGTCTACTATTCGCCCTACCTGGATACGGGAGCACTGATCGGGCTCCTTCGCCCATACCTCACCCGCCTGATTCACGATGGCTTCGTGGGCTTCGGCCTGGCCAACAACCACCAGGGGCTCGAACTCTTCTACAACGAGGAGAAGGTGGTGACCTGCTTCACAGAAAATCACATCCGCGCGATGGATCTGTTTTCCCGCCAGGGACTGCCCCACAATCCCAACCTGCTCTTCCCGACGGACTTTGCCCACGATCATTTCTCGCTGCTGTGCTTCCGCCCGCAGGAACTTCCCGAGGAACTTGGCGAGTTCGCCGCCGACGAGCTGGACTACGCCCGGTTCTGTCAGGAACTCATCGAACTTTTCGACATGTACCCCGTAGACGACATGCCCTCATTCCACCTCTCGGAGAGGGAGCAGGATCTGATCCGGGTACGCCTGGAACAGGACCCCACTCTGGAGGGCTTCGCCGAAGAGGATTTCGGCCTAATTCTCTTTGACTGGATTGATTTTGCCCGGGAGTGCCAGGAGGGCTTTAACGGCGACCTGTTCGAGTACTGCCAGTTTCTGGGAATTCGCGATCTGCTTCAATTCGTCATCGAGGGAGTCCCCGAAGAGCTGAGCAGAAAACTGAGTGAGATTGTCACGGAAGCCGATGCCCGGCTGCAACAGAGCCTCGCCCCTGGAAGCCGCCGACTGGACCCCCCGGCCGAGCCTGCCCTTGAATCTGAGCGTTCCTGGTACCACGGCATCCTGCGCAAGGCTGGCAGCACCATGCGGCGGGACCTGATTCGTAACGGCCTCTACGGTTGAGCGCGCTCCCGCTATGATCCTTCTTGTCGCCGCAGTCCCTCTGGAAACAGCACTGATCCGCCAGGAGCTGAACCTTCAGCCGATCGCTACGCCCCTGCCCCTCGCTCTCTTCACGGACCCCGGTCAGCGCGTCGCACTGCTGCACTGCGGCGTGGGCAAGAGCAACGCTGCCGCCTCTCTGGCGCTGGCCCTCACACAATGGCCCCAAAGCCCCGAAGCGGTGCTCAGCCTGGGATGTGCCGGAGCCTACCCGGGTAGCGATCTAACCGTTGGGGACCTGGCCCTGGTCACCGAAGAATTCTTCGGCGATGAGGGGGTGGATACCCCCGGAGGTTTTCTGGACATGGAGGCCATGGGCCTGCCCCTGGCCCAGCACCCTGCGCCAAGGTTCAACCGCTTTGAGCTCGACGGCAAACTCGCCCGCTGGGCCGCCGCGCTCCTGGAGAAACTCGCCCTGGAACTAGGCTGCGGATTCAAACAAGGCACCGCCGCCACCGTCTCATGCTGCTCCGGAACCGACCATAGGGCTTCGCAGCTTCGCCAGCGCACCGGCGCCCTGTGCGAGTCCATGGAAGGGGCGGCGCTGGCCCAGCTCTGCCTGCGCATGGAGGTGCCCCTGATGCAGTTGCGGGGCATCTCAAACCTTGCCGAAGACCGGGACATGAGCCGCTGGGACCTGAAAGGGGGGGTCGAAATCGCCCAGATCGCTGCCCTCAAGCTGCTGCAACACTGGCCCCAAAGGATCTGACCATGAACGAGCACCGGGATCTCAGCCTGGGCTACTCCCCCTGCCCCAACGACACCTTCATCTTCTACGCCCTGGTCCACGGGCTGATTCCCCTGGAGGGTCTGCGCATCCGGCAGCGGCTCGAAGACGTGGAGACCCTGAACCGGCTGGCCGTCGAAGGCGCCCTGGACATGACCAAGATCTCCTATCACGCCCTCGGGCATCTCCGGCAGGACTACGTGCTGCTGCGAAGCGGTGGCGCCCTTGGCCGGGGCTGCGGTCCTCTGGTGGTAACCCGCACCCCGGGGACCATGGATGAGCTACGGGGTAAATCCATCGCCATTCCCGGACGCCTGACCACCGCCGCGCTGCTGCTGCAGCTTCAGGGCGAGGGGTACGGGCAGCTCATCGAGATGCCATTTCATCAGATCATGGGCGCGGTAAAGGACGGCTCCGTGGATGCCGGGGTCATCATCCACGAATCGCGCTTCACCTATAGCGACGAGGGGCTCTTCGAGCGCATCGACCTGGGTCGATGGTGGGAAGAGGAGACGGGACTTCCCATCCCCCTGGGGGGAATCATGATGCGGCGCAGTCTGGGAATCCGGATTGCCCACCTGCTTGAAAATGCCCTGCGACAGAGTCTCGATTACGCCTTCGCTCACCCCGAGGAGCCCGAGCAGTACATCCGCCGCCACGCCCAGGAGCTCTCAGCGGAGGTCATCAGAAGCCACATCCAGCTCTACGTCAACGACTTCTCCCGGGATCTGGGCGAAGAAGGGGAGCGGGGCGTAGCCGAGCTTCTGAGAAGAGCCGAGGAGCGGGGACTCATCCCTCCCTGCGATCTCCCTCTGCTGCTGCCGCGAAATCCTTAAGGCACCCCGTGTCACCTTGGTGACAATTCTGAGCACCCGGTTCCCTATCAGCTCCCCCCTGCCTGCCTGCACTGCCCCCCGCGTAAGAACTTTACCATCAGCCCCAAAGCCCTCAGAAATCAGTCTTTGCTCCCCGCTTTCCACCCCCGCCGGAGCCCATGCTTTGCTCGTCGGCACAGAGCTTGCCTTTTAATCGACCAGAGAAAAAACATCTACAATCCAGACACCTGGCCAGTCATGCCTACATGCCAGGACACCTTAATTTAAAATCAAAACCTCGGAGGAGGTGCAAACATGCATGCAAAGCCAGCCGGAGAATCATCAGGGGCAAGGCCCAGGAGACGACTGAAAAACAAGCAGGGCTTCACCCTCCTGGAACTGCTCATCGTTCTGGCCATCATCGGAATACTCGCAGCCACCGCCATCCCCGCCTTCAGCCAGTATCGAGATAAAGCCAGGGTAAGCAATGTCGGCAGCAACCTGCGCAACTTCGCCACCGCTTTCCGGTCCTATGAATTCGAAAACGATAGTTACCCCGACGACAGCCACATCGTGTTGCCACCGGGAGCCGGAATGGAAGAGCTGATCGATGTGAATCTCTGGCTGGCCACAACGCCCCTTGGAGGCAACTACAACTGGGAAGGCCCCGACGGCTACCCCTACGCAGGCATCGCCCTGCTGGGTGTCACGGCTTCGGCGCAGACCATGGCAAAGCTCGACAACTTCCTCGATGACGGAGACCTTGCCACCGGAACCTTTCGCCTGACCCCCAACGGACGCTATACCTACATCCTGGAAGAGTAAATACCGCCCCTGCAGGTGCAGTTTTATAATACAAGGGTGGACACCCCCCACCGCTTTGATCCGTCTTTGAGCAATTGCATTTTGTGGGCTACGGCATCTAAAGAGTAGGGGCGCCGCTTGCTGCGCCCTGGTCTTGCCATTCCCCCCTGAGGCGGTAACTGCTGCAGGAAATGGGTTCCGGTGTTTTGCAGTTCATCGCGTTTGTGCCAAAAACAGGGCGCGGCAAGCAGCGCCCCTACAGGTGTCGGACCTGCGTGTCCGCCCTGGCTTAGGCGATCACGGTGGAAGATCGGTACTAATCAGGAAAAACCGTCTTTAACAGGGATGAAGGGAATGAAGGGGATAGGTCAAATTCAGGCAAACAGCCGCAGGATGTGGCAAGGCGCAGATTACGTGCCCACCCTACTTTGTGTGCAATAGATAACGACAAAGGGCCCCTGAAAACAGGAGCCCTTTGTCGTTATCTATTAGATTTTCAGACCAAGGTCACGCTTCGGCCATCTGCACGGCACGCATGAAGCGGGCCTCCACGGCCTCGCCGAGCTTCTCCAGAACAGCGGCATCCAGAGCACTGTCCAGCGACAGAACCACCATGGCCTCCCCGGCTTTCTCACGGCGGCCAAGATTCATGGAACCGATGTTGACACCGGCCTCGCCCAGAAGGGTGCCGATCTTACCCAGCTGCCCCGGATGATCATCATAGTTGATCACCAGCATGTGCTCGGAAGGCTGAAAGTCGGTGTGGAAATCGCGCATCTTCACGATCTTGGGAATCCCCTCGAACAGAGTTCCGGCGATGGTGCGATCCCCCTTGGGCGAAGAAAGGGTAATGGTGATCAGGTTGGAGAAGGAGTCAGACTCGGTGGAGCGCACCTCCTCGATGGTGATCCCCATGTTTTCAGCCTCGAGACGGGCGTTGACAAGGTTCAGCTCCTGATCGGTGTGGCGATTGAGCAGGGCCGCCAGCGCGCAGATGGTAATGGGCGCACAGTCATTGCGGGCGATCTTGCCATTGTAGGAAAAAGTGATTTTGTTGGGGTTCGAGGGGGCCAGCTGGGAGATGAATTCCCCCATCTTGCTCGCCAGGGTCATGAAGGGCTTCATCTGTCCCATGAGCTCAGGATCGAACTTGGGGATATTGACGGCATTTTCCATGGGCTTGCCGTCGAGAAAGTTGATGATCTCGCGACTCACATCGACGGCCACGTTCTTCTGGGCCTCGAAGGTGTTGGCGCCCAGGTGCGGGGTGACCACCATCTTGGGATGAGCGATGAGTTTCTTGAGCACCTCGGTCTTGGGGGGCTCCTCGCTCCAGACGTCGAAAGCCGCACCGAGCACCTTACCGCTCTCCAGGGCATCGAGCATGGCCTGCTCGTTGATGATGCCGCCGCGAGCGCAGTTGACGATGATCACAGCGTCCTTCATCAGGGCGAACTGCTCGGTGGAGATGAGATCAGAGGTCTCGGCATTGAGCGGGGTATGAACGCTGATGACATCGGCCTGCGCCAGCAGCTCGTCGAGTTTAACCAGATGAACGCCCAGACTTTCAGCTCTGGCCTCGGAGATGTAGGGATCGCAGACGATTACGTCCATCTCGAAAGCCTTGGCGCGGGTGGCGACGCGCCCCCCGACCTTGCCCAGACCAATGACGCCCATGGTGCGCCCCTTGAGCTCATAGCCCGTGAAGGGGGCCCGCTTCCACTCGCCGCTCTTGAGGCTGGCGTTGGCATCGGTCACCTGGCGACAGAGGCTCAGCAGAATGGCCAGGCTGTGCTCGGCGGCCGAGTTGGTGTTGCCGAAGGGTGCATTAACGACAATGATCCCCTTCTTGCTGGCGTAGGGCAGATCCACGTTGTCGATGCCGACACCGGCGCGGGCAATGACCTTCAGGTTGGTGCCGTGATCAACCAGAGCACTGTCCACCAGGGTACCGCTGCGGGTGATGATGGCCTCGTAGTCACCGATAGTGCGATGCAACTCCTCCACGGAGAGGCCCAGCTTGATGTCGAGCTGGATACGGGAATCGTCTTGCAGGGGCTGGAGTCCCTCGGCAGAAATTTCGTCGGTAATCAGGACCTTCATGGTCACTCCTTTTCGTCCGGCAAAGGATCGGATCAAACGGATAAAGTTGCTGGAAAGGCGAGACTTTACGCCCAAGCCCTCCGCACTGTCAATGTTGTAAACGAAGCTTATTTGATGACCTTGAGGTGAGAACCCCGGGGCAGGGCCTCAGGCTCAGGGGGCGCAGGCTCAAGCTCAGGCTGGAGGGCCAGTTCCGGCTCCCCCGCCATGGGAAGTGTGCCTTCGTCCAGCATGGTCTGAACGGCATCCGAGATGGTCAGGCACTGCTTCATGCAGACCCGAGTGGCCGGACAGCTGGAGCAGTCCGCCTCGCCGCCCGCCGTCCTCAGGGCGTGGACCACCAGCTGAACACTCTCAGCGTGGGACAGGGGGATGAAAAACATGGCTTAACTCCTCAGGCTTACAAGATAATTGAAAAGGCCCTTCGCAAGGAACAGGCGCGGGGGACCTTTTACAGATTCGGCAACTCAAGAAAGGATCGACCTGTATTCCATCGACTCCCCTGCACTGACGCAGGCCATTCTCCAGCAACCGGCTATTGGATGGGTAAAAAGGCGGATTGTCCGAAATGAAGCCGATGTTGTCAAACCCAAAAAGGTTATTTTTCTTTTGCACGCTCAGGGCAACCCGAAGCGGCCTGTTCGCCCCGGGTTGCCCTGCAGATCTAAATTGTCTTGCCAGCCACTTCTGCGAAACGGCGAAGCTGGGCCATCACAGCGGAGAAATCCTCGGGGGTCAGGGACTGGGGACCATCACAAAGGGCCTGAGCTGGATCGGGATGAACCTCCACGATCAACCCGTCGGCGCCTGCAGCCATGGAGGCATAGCACATGGAGGGCACCAGACTCGCATGCCCCGTGGCATGGGAGGGATCGATCATCACCGGAAGATGGGTCTGCTCCTTGAGCACGGGAATCGCCGAGATATCCAGAGTGTTGCGCGTGGCCGTCTCAAAGGTACGGATCCCCCGCTCGCAGAGAATCACCCGGCGGTTTCCCTCCGAGAGAATATATTCTGCGCTCATCAAAAACTCCTGAATACTGGTAGCCATCCCCCGCTTGAGCAGGATCGGCTTGTCCAGCTGTCCCAGCATCTTGAGCAGAGGGAAATTCTGGGTGTTACGCGCGCCCACCTGCATGATATCGGCGTAGCGTGCCACCAGCTCCACATCCCGAGGGTTGACCACCTCGGTCACGATGGGAAGACCCGTCTCGGCCCGCGCCAGATCCAGCAGCCTGAGCCCCTCCTCCTCCAGCCCCTGAAAGGCGTAGGGGCTGGTGCGCGGCTTGAACGCCCCGCCGCGCAGCACCCTGGCGCCCGCGGCCTTCACCGAACGGGCTACACTGATCATCTGCTCTTCGCTCTCCACCGAACAGGGACCCGCCATCACCAGATGGTGTGTGCCGCCGATGAGCACACCGGGAGCCACCTCGAAGACGCTGGGCTCGGACTGCACCTCCTGGCTGGCCAGTTTGTAGGGTTTGAGGATCGGCACCACATTGTCAACGCCAGGCATGGACTCCAGGCCCTGCAGCACCATCTTGCCCCGCTCGTCCCCCACGGCTCCCACCACGTTGCGCGTCTCCCCCTCGATGACATGAGGGCGGTAGCCCAGCTCCTCGATGCGGCGGATCACCGCCTCAAGCTGCTCTTTGTCGGCATTCTTCTTCATCACAATAACCATCGGTTTCTTCCCTTCCAGTTCGCTGATGTGAAGAGCCCTCAAACCACAAACGGCCATCGGAAGCATTTTCCGGTGGCCGTTTCATTCGCAAAATCATCAAAAATGAAAAAACCACGGGTCAGCCTCATCAGGCCTACCCGTGGTTTAAAGGTCTCGTTTATGGTTGCAACTTACGCAGCCAGACCTCTACCCCGGGCAGGCGAGCCAAAATAATACCCGCGCCAGAAACAGAAGCCAAAAAAGAATGCGTAAACTGCGGTCATGAAAATCTCCGTGAAAATCAACTTCGCTAAGTATAAGCAGAAAGCCTTGATACGGGTCAACAGGAAAAAAGAATTTTCTCCCAAAATTATCTTGACAGCTTCGGGGCACCTCCGATATAAACGGGCTTCCTTTTGCCCAGATAGCTCAGTCGGTAGAGCAGAGGACTGAAAATCCTCGTGTCGGCGGTTCGATTCCGTCTCTGGGCACCATGAAAATCAAGGGGTTAGCCAAGTCGGCTGACCCCTTTTTCTTTGTCTGGCACACTCTTGGTACACTTGCTCACAAACACCCCCCACAAAACACAACAATCATAGACACTTCAACCGCTGGCTTTTACAAGGCTTTGCGGCATTTTTTTGCCTACCCAATGTACCACCAGCGTACCACCTGTCACAACAAACCGCATAAACCACTAATACAACACAACAAAATCCTTGAGACACGGTGAATTAGAGTCCTCGTGTTGGCGGTTCGAATCCGTCTCCAGGCACCCCGAAAAACAGGGGGGTTACAGCTTTTGCTGTGACCCCTTTTTCTTTGTCCCAGCCTCAGAACCAGCCCAGGCTCACCGGCCAGCTCTTCAAAACCATGGCGAGACAGACCAGCACGACCAGGGGGCGGATCAGCCGAAGGCCTCCACTCAGGGCCAGTCGTGCGCCGAGCAGCCCTCCCAGCAACTGCCCCACCGACATGGCCAGCCCGTAGCTCCAGATGATCGCATCGGCGTAGAGGAAAAAAAGCAGGGCGCACATGTTGCTCGTCAGGTTCAGGAGCTTGGCCTGGGCCGTGGCCTTTCTGATGTTGTACCCCTGAAGGCAAATAAAGCTCAGGGCGAAGAAGGTTCCCGTGCCCGGCCCGAGAAACCCGTCGTACAGCCCAATCCCGCCTCCGACCAGCAGTGCGAAAGGCGCTGGCCCGATCTTGCGGCTGCGATCCATCTGCCCGAGCCGGGGAGAGAACAGGAAGTAGCCTCCCACCAGCACAAAGATCAGGGGCAGCAACTTCTGCATGGCTTCTGCGGGAACCCGGGTGGCCAAGAAGGCTCCGGCCGCCGAACCGACCAGGGTGCAGAGCAGCAGGAAACCCGATGAGGACGCATCTATCTGGCCTCGACGATAGTACTGCCAGGCGGCCGCAGAGGTACCGACGGTGCTCTGGAGCTTGGCCGTTGCCAGGGCCTGCAGGGGGCTGATGCCGGTAGCCAGCAGGGCGGGCAGGGTGATCAG
>JAAXQG010000305.1 GCA_012974445.1 Desulfuromonadales bacterium | reverse complement strand
ATAATTCTGCTTCTCTCGGGCCAGGCAATAGCCGTAGAAGGAGTGGAGCAGCGGGGTGCTCTGTTTTCGTGAGGCGCGTTCGAAATAGATCAGCGCATAGACCGTGTCGCCTCGCTCGGCGGCCTCTATTGCCTCGTTGATCGTTCTGGGCAGTCTTGCGATTTCGATGGATGAGTTATCCATGGGCCCCCCCGGGCAGTGCGCATCAGTCGTATCCGCCGGCCTTTCTGCCTCTGAAGGCAGCCAGGGTCGCTGCCTATGTTTTCTCCCCGGTTTCAGAATATTACCATGACGCCAGAGTTCTGTACCTTCCCGGTAAGTGCATTAATATCAGGGCGATTTGCCTTGCTCCCTCGCATGGACCGTGCTAATTCTTCGACGATTTTTCTCCAAGAGGTATGACATGATTCATATTAGTTCGGTTACCAAACAGCACGGTTCCCGCGTGTTGTTCAAAGATGCCAGTTTTCAGATTCTCTCTGAGTCCAGAACCGGTCTGGTGGGTCCTAACGGGGCGGGCAAGTCCACAATTTTCAGGCTTATCACCGGGGAGGAAACTCCCGACAGTGGCGAGGTCAGCTGCAGCAAGAAGACGGTTATCGGCTATTTCTCCCAGGATGTGGGCGACATGTCGGGCCGCAGCGCTCTGGAAGAGGTCATGGCCGCATCAAGCCGTACCGTTGAGCTCGGAGTGCAGATCCGGGAGATGGAAGCGGCCATGTGCGAGCCGATGGACGATGATGCTCTGGCTCATCTGCTTGCCGCTTACGGAGATGCTCAGGAAGAATTCGAGCACCGTGGAGGGTACGATCTTGAGAGCCGTGCCCAGTCGGTTTTAACCGGCCTGGGGATCGGTCCCGATGCCTACGGCCGCCCGGTGGAATCCTTCAGCGGCGGTTGGAAAATGAGGATCGCGCTAGCGAAGATACTCACCATCAATCCTGATGTGTTGCTCCTTGACGAGCCCACCAACCACCTGGATGTGGAGTCCATCGTCTGGCTGGAGCAGTGGCTCAGCACCGAATACAAGGGGGCCGTGCTGATGACCAGTCACGATCGGGAGTTCATGAATCGTCTCGTGACCCGCATCGTTGAGGTGAGCACCGGTACTTTGACCACCTATGGCGGGAATTATGATTTCTATCTGAGGGAACGGGAAATCCGCCGGGAACAGTTGCTGGCCAGCCACCGTCGTCAGCAGGAAATGCTGGCCAAGGAGGAGGATTTCATCGCCCGTTTCGCCGCTCGTGCCTCTCACGCCGCACAGGTACAATCCCGGGTGAAAAAGCTGGAGAAGATAGAGCGCATCGAGATTCCTGTCGAGCAGAGGATGGTGAAATTTGAGTTCGCCGAGCCTCCCCGCAGCGGAGACGATGTGCTGCAGTTTGCAGATATGGCCAAGAGCTGGTCCTTGCCCGAAGGGGGCCATCAGCCCGTCTTCAGTGGCGCCACCGGCTTGATCCGGCGCGGAGAAAAAATCGCCGTGGTCGGGGTCAATGGCGCCGGTAAATCCACCTTTCTCAAGGTTCTCTGCGGCCAGACAGAACCGAACAGTGGCAGCTTTCGGATCGGTGCCAACGTACATCTGGGTTATTTCAGTCAACATGCCATGGACTTGCTCGATCCCCGGAAGACTGTTTTTCAGACCGTTCAGGATGCCATGCCTACGGCCAATGTCGGCGTACTGCGCAACCTGTGCGCGGCCTTCCTCTTTCAGGGAGATGATGCGGACAAGCGTATCGCAATGCTCTCGGGCGGAGAGAAGAGTCGCGTGGTCCTGGCAACCCTGCTGGGGCGCCCTCTTAACGTTCTGGTACTGGATGAGCCCACCAACCATCTTGATATTCAGTCCCGGGAGATTCTCCTGGGTGCCTTGAAGGGTTTCGGGGGTACCGTCTTGCTGGTCAGTCACGACCGCCATTTTCTGCGTTCTCTGGTGGGACGGGTCTTCGAGGTCGACCATGGCGAGTTGCGTCCCTACGAGGGTGATTACGACTATTACCTGCACAAGAGTGGGCATGACCACTTTGTGTCCTGAACTGACTCGCTCTAGTTCTCTAGGAGTCTGTCGGACTATGCGGGCTGAAGCGAAAATCTGGATCTTTGAGGGCAGCTTTTAGCTCTCTTGAAGGTTCATAGCCGTAGCTATGGATCGAAAAGGAGCTGAACGATGAACCAAAGAGCTGGATTTGCAGCCAGCTCATGGATAGTCCGACAGGCTCCTTAAGGAGAACACAGATATTTCTTAACGAAGGAGAGAGCCTATGAAGCCCTACCATGCGCCCGCCCAGTTCGAAAGCGTGAGTGTCGAAACCCGGGCCAACAGCTATTTCGGTGGCAAGGTCGTCAGTAGAGCACTGACTCTGCCAGACGGCAGCCGCAAGACTCTGGGGGTCATCTTTCCCGGAACCTACAAGTTTGATACGGCTGCGCCGGAGCGAATGGAGATCGTCGCAGGCTGCTGCCGGGTCCGCATCGCCAACGACGGGGACTGGATCGGCTTTACCGCCGATACCTGGTTCGATGTGCCTGCGGATTCCTTCTTTGAAATCGAGGTGGAGGAGGGAACGGCCGAATACATCTGTTCCTATAAGTAACAAAAGAGCCCGCCCGGATGATTCCGGGCGGGCTCTTTATTTATTTTGCTGCTTAAAAACGAAGGGGCCAGGTCCCTGTGGGGGCTTGGGCCCGATATCGCCGTCGTTCTACTTGCGTTTGCGTTGTTTTTTCTCCTGACTTGCCCGCATCAGGTCTCCGAGGCTACCCATCCCCGAAGAGGCGACGGGATCCGAATAGCTGCTCGGTCCCTGTGCGCTGTTGTCGGTGGACATTGCCAGGGAAAGTCGTTTCTCGGCTATTTCGATTCTTTCGATCACGACCTCAATTTTCTGTCCCAATTCCAGGGCTTCCTGGGCATGACGCAGGCGCTTGCCCTCGGCGATCTTAGAGATATGAAGCAGTCCGTCGATTCCGTCTTCCAGGGTCACGAAGGCCCCGAAGGGTGCCAGGCGGCTCACTGTTCCGGGGTAGCTGTTGCCGGTGCGGTACCGGTCCTGGATCTGGCTCCAGGGGTCGGCCAGGGTGTCGCGAAGGCTGAAGGAGAAGCGGTTCGCGTCCCAGTCGCAGCTCTTTAAGATCAGCTCCAGTTCCTGTCCCACACGCAGTACATCCTCAATATTCTCTACCCGGCTGTGGCTGATCTCTGAAATAGGAAGCAGCCCTTCAATCCCACCGATATCGACGAAGGCGCCAAAATCCCGGATGGAAGTGATCGTGCCCTTGACCCGGTCGCCTGACTTGAGCGTTTCTTTGAGGGTCTCGCGCTGCTGCTGCTGCTGCTCTTCGAGCAGAGCTCGGTGGGAAACCACGATGTTGCGTCCCTGCTCTTCAAACTTGGTAATACGAAAAGGGCGCGCGAGTCCGATAAACTGCTCGTTGTTTTCTTCTCTTCTCAGTCCCATCTGGGAGAAAGGGCAGAACGCACGAACCGCCCCGGGAAGCTTGATTTCGAAACCACCCTTGATTTCTTTCTCGATGCGCCCCTCTACGGGGATCCCACCCTGCCATGCCTGCTCGAGCTGTTCGGTGCCCGCCTGTCCTCCCCCTAGCTTCATGGTGAAGAGCGGCTCGCCGTTTTTATTGGAGAGAAAGTAGGCGCCGATCTGGTCTCCGACTGCGGCTGTAATTTCCCCATCGGAATTGAGCAGCTCCGAGGTCGCCAGGATTCCTTCACCCTTTTGCCCTACATCCAGAAAGGTCCATTCCTGTCCGATCTGAAGAATTGTCGCCTCGGTCTTGCGCCCTCGTTGCAGCCGGGTCGGGGTTTTGAGGCTTTGCTCAAGAAGGGCCGCGAAGTCCTCGATCTCTTCGGGCTGATTCGGGTCGTCTGCTCTGTCGTTCATAGGTCCTCGCTGTGGGTGAATTGGGTGCAAATGAAATTTGTATTATACGATAATTCCCCTCCGGCGTTAAGCATTCTTCCCAGGTTAATTCGATATACTTCTTAAACGGGAAAAACAAGGAGTTTCGAAGCGAAGCCGGGAGGATGACATGC
The DNA here is from genome assembly GCA_012974445.1 of Desulfuromonadales bacterium. Taxonomy (GTDB): domain Bacteria; phylum Desulfobacterota; class Desulfuromonadia; order Desulfuromonadales; family JAAXQG01; genus JAAXQG01. The sequence continues at coordinate 5,034 of JAAXQG010000305.1, read as the reverse complement.
TGAGTCAGAAAGTTGTTGGCAAACTTAATGAACATATTAACCTGGAATTCTACTCATCCAATCTTTACCTTCAGATGAGCGCATGGTGCGAAATCAAGGGGCTGGATGGATGCGCCGCCTTTCTGAGGCTTCAGGCCAGGGAAGAGCTGGGGCATATGCACAAGCTCTTTAAGTACGTCTATGAAACCGGGTCCCTGCCTGTGCTTGGGGATATTGCAGCGCCGCCGGTCGAATATGTTTCCATCAGCGACCTTTTCAATAAGGTCTACGACCACGAATGTCACATTACCCGGGAAATCAACGCTCTGCTCAATGCTTCGGCGAAGGAGGGTGATCTCTCAACAGTGAATTTTCTGCAGTGGTATGTGGCCGAGCAACATGAGGAAGAACATCGTATCCAGCAGGTTCTCGACAAAATCAGAATTATCGGAGAAAGTGATACCGGGGTCTTTTTTATCGATCGGGCCGTCGGTGGCATGATAAGGAAGTAATTGTGCAGCTTCGCTCTTGATTGACTTTCGACCACGGCTGATGGAGAATCCCAACATTTTGAATGGGAGGTTCTTTCATGACCGATTTCGAATCGCGGCTGCCCCTTGGCAAGGCGACCCAATATCTTGCCGAGTATGATGCTGCCCTGCTTTGCCCCTTTCCCCGTCAGCTCAAGCGGGACGAGATCGGGGTAAAGGGGCCTCTGCCTTTTCAGGGGGAGGATATCTGGAACGGGTATGAGATCTCCTGGTTGAACCTCAGGGGGAAGCCCCAGGTGGCCATGGGGGAGTTTCGTTTTTCCTGCAACAGTCACAGCCTGATCGAATCCAAGTCCTTCAAGCTGTATCTCAACTCGTTTAATCAGACAAAATTCTCCTCCACTGAGCATGTTGAGGAGACGATGCGTCGTGATTTGGGGGCTGCCTGCGGCGCAGAAGTTTTCGTGGCGCTGCGCCCCTTGAGTTCCGCAAGCTCCTGCGTTTTCGCTGAGTTGCCGGGCCGCTGTATCGACGATCTGGATATCGAAGTCAGCAGTTACGATCTTTGCTCCACGTTGCTTGCGGGGGCTGCGGCTCCAGAGCTTGTTGAGGAAGAGCTGCACAGTCATCTTCTCAAGAGTAACTGCCTGGTGACCAACCAGCCCGATTGGGGCAGCGTACTGGTGCGTTACCGGGGCGGAAAAATTGATCCCGAGGCTCTGCTGCGGTATTTGATCTCCTTTCGGGAGCATAATGAGTTCCACGAGCAGTGCGTGGAGCGAATCTTCGTTGACCTGATGCGCCACTGCCGCCCCGAGAAGCTCAGTGTTTATGCCCGGTACACCCGGCGCGGGGGGCTGGATATCAATCCCTTCCGGAGTAATTTCGAGCAGAGTATCGCTAACTGGCGGCTTGCCCGTCAGTAGGTCTGATTTATAGCTCTGGGTGTGATCGAACACTGTTCTTTGTAGATCGTAAACGAAAATGCGCCCCCGGCCAATCTGGCCGGGGGCGCTTTCATTCTTCAGGGTTCGCCTGAAGCCGACCCTTGTCTGTGCAATCAGGCGCCCTTGAGCTGGGCCTTGATGTACTCGCGGTTGAGCTTCGCGATGAACTTCACATCGATGCCCTTGGGGCATGCCGCCTGGCACTCGTAGTGATTGGTGCAGTTGCCGAAACCGTCCTTGAGTGCCTGCTCGGTCATGGCGCAGACGCGTGCAGCAGCTTCCACCTGTCCCTGGGGCAGGTGAGCGAGCTGAGAGACCTTGGCGCCGGTGAACAGCATGGCCGAAGCGTTGGGGCAGGAGGCGATACAGGCGCCGCAACCGATGCACTCGGCGGCGTCCATAGCCAGGTCGGCTTCGGGCTTGGGAATCAGGACAGCGTTGGCATCGGGAACGCCACCGGTGCTGGCGGAAGTGAAGCCGCCCGCCTGTATGATCCGATCCAGGGCGCTGCGATCCACGACCAGATCCTTGATGATGGGGAAGGCCTTGGCACGCCAGGGCTCGATGTAGATCACATCGCCGTCGCTGAACTGACGCATGTGCAGCTGGCAGACGGTGGTGCCGTCATGGGGGCCGTGAGGCTGGCCGTTGATGGTCTGACAGCAGGTTCCACAGATGCCTTCGCGACAGTCGTGATCGAAGGCGATGGTGTCACGCCCTTCCTTGATCAGTGCCTCGTTGACTTCGTCCAGCATCTCCAGAAAGGACATGTCTGGACTGACGTTTTTAGCTTCGTACTCCTCGAGCTTCCCCTTCTCATTGGGACCGCTCTGGCGCCATACAAAAAGTGTCAGATTCATTATTTGTAACTCCTTACAGCGAGTTCAACATTTTCGAATTTCAGGGGCTCCTTGTGCAGTTCGGGAGCGCTGTTGGCGCCGGTGCTGCCCCAGGCTGCAACGTAGGTGAAGTCCTCGTCGTTACGCTTGGCTTCGCCGTCCTCGGTCTGATGCTCGGTGCGGAAATGGCCACCGCAGGATTCGTCGCGATGGAGGGCGTCGTAGGTCATCAGCTCGGCGAACTCGAGGAAGTCGGCGGTGCGCCCGGCGTTCTCCAGCTGCTGGTTGAAGTCGTTGCCGCTGCCGACAACCTTGACATTCTTCCAGAATTCTTCGCGCATCTCGGGGATGATCTGAAGAGCCTCTTTCAGGCTCTTTTCGCTGCGAGCCATGCCGACGTTGTTCCACATGACTTTTCCAAGCTCACGCATGAACTCGGTCGGGGTCTTCTTCCCGTTGATGGCGAGGAGCTTGTCGGTGCGGTTCTGTGCGTCTTCCTTGGCCTTCTTGAACTCGGGGTGGTCGTCCTTGACGGTGCCGGGCGTGATGGTCGCCAGGTAGCCGGCGATGGTGTAGGGGATGACAAAATAGCCGTCAGCCAGACCCTGCATCAGGGCGGAGGCGCCCAGACGGTTGGCGCCGTGTACCGAGAAGTTGGCCTCGCCCAGAACGAAGAGTCCGGGAACGTTGCTCATGCAGTTGTAGTCGACCCAGAGACCGCCCATGGAATAATGGGGGGCGGGGTACATACGCATGGGCTCTTTGTACGCGTTCTCGGCGGTGATCTTCTCATACATGTCAAAGAGATTGCCGTAACGAGAGGCGATGGTGCTCTCGCCCAGACGTTCGATAGCTGCAGCGTAGTCAAGATATACACCGTAACCACCAGCTCCGACGCCGCGACCTTCATCGCAGGATTCCTTGGCGGCACGGGAGGCGATATCCCGGGGGGCCAGGTTTCCGTAGGAGGGATACTTGCGCTCCAGATAGTAGTCGCGCTCGTTCTCGGGAATCTCGCTGGGGTGACGGGTGTCTCCCTTTTTCTTGGGTACCCAGATACGACCGTCATTCCGGAGAGACTCGGACATCAGAGTCAGCTTGGACTGATGATCGCCGCTCTGCGGGATGCAGGTCGGGTGGATCTGGGTATAGCAGGGGTTCGCCATGAGGGCGCCCTTTTTGTGGGCGGCCCAGGCTGCGGTAACACTGCAGCCCATGGCATTGGTGGAGAGATAGAAGACGTTGACGTAGCCGCCGGTACAGAGCACGACCGCGTCGCCCCAGTGGGACTCGACTTCACCGGTGACCAGGTTGCGAACGGTAATCCCCTTGGCAACGCCATCGACGACAACCAGGTCGATCATTTCGCGCCGGGTGTGCATCTTGACGCTTCCGGCATTGATCTGACGGGCCAGAGCGCTGTAGGCGCCCAGCAGCAGCTGCTGACCGGTCTGACCGCGGGCGTAGAAGGTACGGGAAACCTGAGCACCGCCGAAGGAGCGGTTGGCGAGGTAGCCGGAGTACTCACGAGCGAAGGGAACACCCTGGGCCGCGCACTGGTCGATAATGTTGTTACTTACCTGGGCCAGACGCCAGACGTCAGCCTCGCGGGCACGGAAGTCGCCGCCCTTGATGGTGTCGTAGAAGAGACGGTGGATGCTGTCGCCGTCATTGGGGTAGTTCTTTGCGGCATTGATGCCGCCCTGGGCCGCGATGGAGTGTGCGCGGCGAGGGCTGTCCTGGTAGCAGAAGGCTTCGACGTTGTAGCCGAGCTCGCCCAGGGTCGCAGCGGCGGCGCCACCGGCAAGGCCGGTACCGACGACGAGAACTTTGAATTTACGCTTGTTAGCTGGGTTGACCAGTTTCAGGTCCTGGCGATGCTTGTCCCAGCTTTGTTGAATAGGTCCGGTAGGACATTTACCATCGAGAATCACTATTGAACCCCCTTTTTAGTGGACGAGTCCGACGAAGATAAGTACGGGAATGGAAACATAACCGAGAAAGAACAGGGCTGCTGCGCCCTTGCCGAGCTTCTCGATTCCGGGCAGGGTCTTGCCGTTATTCAGGCCCAGACTCTGGAAGGAGCTGGCAATGCCGTGGGTCAGGTGAAGCAGCAGGGTCACCATGGCCACAACATAAATGGCGCTGGTACCGAACTGCTGGAAACCCTGTACCACCATGCTGAACACATCGGGAATCCCGCTTGCATCGAGATTGGCCTTGGCGGCGAACTCAGGGCTGATGGTCTGGAGTGTAAAGTGGAACAGGTGGTAGACGGCGAAAGCCAGAATCACCAGACCGGTGTAAATCATGGTCTTAGCGGCGAAGCTGGTACGCAGGGTCTTGTCAACGGCGTAGCCCTCAGGCTTCGCGGCGCGGTTTTCCATGGTCAGCTGAATGCCGAGATAGATATGCAGGCCGAAAATGGCCAGCAGACCCAGACGGAAAACCCAGACCAGGGGGCCCAGGCTGGCCAGTTTGGCAGCATAGGCGTTGAGGGCAGCCGATCCAGCGAAAGTGGAGAGGTTGCCGAGGAGATGAATGGCCACGAAGCCAACCAGGAGCATGCCTGTGAGGGCCATCATGATCTTTCTGCCGACGGGGTTGCTGAAAATTTTTGCGATCTGTTGCATCGGTTTTATCCCTTAATGAGGTTTGCAAGAACGCCATTTTTCAATTTAAGACGCGCTCGGACTGTCCCACAGGTGAGTGCCATCGTACGCTCAGCCTCGGATTTGGGCCGGGACCCTGGCCTAAGGCTGTCTCTTATACACATCT
>JAAXQG010000288.1 GCA_012974445.1 Desulfuromonadales bacterium | reverse complement strand
GGATATCTTCTTTTACAGTCATCGAACCTCCTCCAAAAAGGCTGTAACCCCACATATGAAGATATCGTATCGCGATTCCCCGGGTTCCCCAACCCGGGGGTTTTTTTATTCAAAATCAGTTGTGTTCATCGGTTAGGTTTTTGCGCTTAAACTAAGCTGGATCCCCCCCCCGTCGTCTCCGCGCAGGCGGGGACCCAGAAGGTTTTAAAGTCACTGGATCCCCGCCTGCGCGGGGATGACGAAATTGGGCGCGAGGCTGATGAAATTTCTTGAGGATCACGGCTTTGCAACTTTCTAACGGGCACCTCTGATTCAAAGTCAAAAATAACACCCTTTCCCCTGAGAGCCTGTGTGGGGAAGCTACTTCCCGACCTATCTCTGCTGAACCGGGGGGGCCATGCTGTGCAATCGGTTCTCGTAGAGATAGGATGCAGTATTAATGAATGCCAGCAGGTCGCGTTCCAGTTCAATGTCGTGATCGATGGGCTGGAGTCGTTTGTTTTCGTAGGAGAAGGTCTGCGCCTGCTTTTCGGGAGCGAGGATGGCTATGCGGTCACCCTGTCTCAGGCCATAGGTTTCGTAGTATTGCATGAAGGCCAGGTTGTTTTCTGAGGAGGCGAAAATGCTTTTCCCCAGCACGGGGTGGCGCAGGTCGACTCCCAGCAGATCGAGAGCGGTGGCCAGTACGTCTGGCTGGGAAACAATGCCCTGATATTTCTGCTTCGGCACCCCCTCTCCCAGAATGAGGGCGGGGATGTGGTAGGAGTGTACCGGAATCAACCCGTCTCCATAGACCCGAACATTGTGGTCGGCGACCACCACGAAGATGGTGTCCTGGTAGTAATTCTGGGCTCTGGCAAGTTCGAAGAAGCGCCCTATGGCGTAATCGGCAAACTTGATGGCGTTCTTCACGCTATTATGGGCAACTCCCTCGATCAGTTCGATGCGCCCCTCGGGAAATTCGTAGGGCGTGTGGTTCGTGGTGGAAAAGACGACAGAGACAAAGGGCTGTTTTTTTTCGTACAAGGCCGAAAATTCCTCGTTGGCCCGCTCCATCAGGTCTTCATCGCTGACTCCCCAGACCCCGCTGAATGCGGTATTTTCGTAATCATTCTGATCAATAATCAGATCGAAGCCGTTTCCGACATACCATCCCCCCATGTTGTCGAATCTTTTTTCTCCCCCGTAGATGAAGCTTGAATGATATCCGAAGGGTTTGAGGAGGTTCGCAAGGGTGAAGAAGTTTCGTTGTGATTTGATCCTCTTGACCACGCTTTCGCCGGGTACGGGAAGAAAACCGCTGACCATGGCTTCCATCCCCCGGACGCTACGGGTGCCGGTGGAATAGAGATCGGTGAAGAGCAGCCCCTCTGTGGCAAGGCGATTGAATTTCGGGGTGATGCCAGCTTCGCCACCTACTGCTTCAACAAACTGGGCTCCCATGCTCTCTTCCAAGAGAATGATCAGGTTTTTTGGTTTTATGAGGGGAAGTGGGTTGGTTCCACCCGCATAAAGGGCAGCTCCTGCTCCGTATTCAAGATATTCAGTCTTGATCTGACCCGGCGGATTGCCTCTTCGGACTCCATGGTGCCATATCTTGAGATATCAGCGCCGTATTTTGCCTGAGCGTAAATGGTGTAACCCAGAGAGTGCAGAGAGTTTTTAGTGATCTCGTTGACCAGATGAGAGCTGCTCTGGATCGCATCGGAGAGATTTGCAGGGCGATGTCCGAAGGAAGAGCGAATGCCCAGAGCCAGAATGAGTAAAACCGGCAGCAGTAGAGCCAGGCGTTTCCAGAGATGGACATCGAAGGCCCGGGTAAAGATCGTGCGGGTTCTGCGCAACAGGAGCACTGCTGCCAGACTCATCAGAATTGTTGTCACAACAAACTCTGTCTTCGGGGTTGCGATAATGGTTCCGAAGATTTCCTGCGGATACGCGAGATAGTTGATGAACATATCGTTGAGGCGGGAGTCGTACTCGGCAAAGAAGGGGACGGTGGCGCACTCCAGGAAAAGGGCCAGAAGAAAGACGAGCAGGCTGTATATCCGCAGCACCGCATTGACCACCGTCGAGGCAAAACGCGGGGAGGCCAGCAGCAGAAGACTTGGCAGTACGAGAAGCATCGAGACGACGATGCTGTCCATTCTCAGGCCGTAAAGAAAACTGCCCCAACCGTTGACGCCGCTCTCCAGGATACGATCGTAGTAGCTTGGGAAGAGAAGTAAACGACCAAGGCTGAAGAGGGCGAACAGCCCCGTGGCTAACCAGAGAAGAGGACGTAATGCTTGAATAAGACCCTCATTTTTACTGGACATGAGTTCGATATCTTCTCTCTTCTGCTTTGGTTTTATCAGCTCTGCCGCAGGGCCTCGGCGGGGTTGCGGCGTAGCGCCCGGAGTGCCGGTACCAAGGCGGCCGCAACGGCGGTGGCCAGGGTGATGAGATTGGCCCGTACTAGGTCTGGAGTTTTGAGCATGGTCTTGAGGACGTGGCTGGTTGCGAAATACTGGTTTTCACTGGTGAAGGCTGTCAGGTCTACGCCGTAGTTCCCCAGATAGAGACAGCACAGTGAAGCGGCACCGGTGGCGATCAGAGCCGAGATTATACCCAGAAAAAAGGCTTCGAGCAAAATCATGCTCAGGATCTGTTGGTTGCTTGTACCCAGAGCCATCAAGGTGCCCAGTTCCCGCACCCGTTCGAAAATCACCATGGCGATGGTGTTGGCGATGCCCAGAGCCACGATGAAAAAGACGATGAGGATGAGCAGGTTCATGGTCGCATTGTTGAGTTCGATGATCTGCATCAGATCGGGGGCAAGCAGTTGCCATGGGCGGATCTGTACAGAGGCCGGAGGAAGTAACTGCTCCAGATGCTTCGCTGTAGCTGCAGCGTCCTGCTCTGTTGCGATGGCGATCTCCGTTGTCACTGCTTCAGCCCCGAGCAGCATGCGGGCATCAGAAATCCGAAGGTAGACCCGGCTGCGGTCGAAGCTGGACTGGGCCGTCGAGTATATCCCGGAGATGTCGTAACGCCGCGTGGCAGGGCGCCCCCCCGCGTCCTGCACCATGAGGGTCAGGCTGTCTCCGATTCCGACCTCCAGAGACCGGGCCAGCTCCTCCCCGATCAGTATGCCCCCATCTTCCAGATAGCGTCCCAGCCTAAGGCTGGAGGCGATGCGGGTCACCTGGGCCTCGGCCTTAGGCTCAACCCCGGAGAGCAGGACCGTAGAGCTCTTCTGACCACTGAGCACCAGCGCTGGGGCCTTGATGCGTGGCGCGGAGGTGAGCCCCTGCTTTTTGAGCAGCGCCCCTATCTCCAGTGGGCTGGGGATCGGTTTGAGCACGGCCAGGTTCGTCTCGTATCCCTGGGCATGGATCTGCAGGGAGGCAGCGTCCAGGCTCTGGATGCTGGTGACCATCTCATGATGGAGGCCGACCTTCAGGGCCTGGAAAACGATGAGGCAGAAAAGTCCGAAGGCGATGGCCGCGATGGTAAGCAGACTTCGGCGGGGATTACGAAGCAGGTTGCGCGCCGCGATGCGAATCAGCAGAGCCAGCCCCTTCATGGTTCTTCCTGTGCTTTGCTTGCGGTGAAAAAGGAAACCAGCCCATAGAGCTGTTCACATCTTTGAACATCCGTAAATCCGGCCTCTTCCATCAGGGTCGGCAGCTCCCCCCTGAGGTTGTCCAGCAGCTCCTTCTGGATGAGCAGGTACCGAGCCCCCCAGCCCATGAGCCAGCCCGTCGCGGTCGTGGGTCGGTCCACATCGGCGGTGACCAGCGTGCCGACGGGGCGAAGGACCCGGTACATCTCGGCGAAGCTGCGCTGCTTAAGTTCGGTGTCGATGTGGTGGCAGAACATGGAGTTGACCACGAGATCAAAGCTGTCGTCGGCAAACTCAAGGGCTTCGGAAACCCCGACTTGAAAATCGATCTTCACTGCAGCCTCGCAGCTCTTGCGGCGGGCAATTTCGATCATTTTAGGCGCCGCGTCGATGCCGACAATCTCCCCAGGAGGAATCATCTGCCGGGCTACGGCCAGAGTCAGGCTCCCAGTGCCGCATCCCACATCCAGAATCCTCATCTCGGCACTCAGGGGTATGTATTGGACAGTTTTTTCCCGAAACTTGCGCTCTCTGCCGAAGGATAGCCCCTCCAGGATGGGGTCGTAGAGCCAGGCGACGTGGTTGAGGTCCCGCCCCCGGGTTACGGGCTCCGGTTTCATACCCTGGCCTCCCGCACCGCGGTTCTGCCGCGTCCCTTTTTGGGGAGAAGGGCCAGCAGATGGCCCACACCGCGCAGTCTGAAGAGGTGGCACATCAGGGTCATGGCCGTGTCCTGGCGGATCCAGAAGCCCGCTTGCTCCAGCAGCGCAAAACCGCTAAGGGCCCGGCCGATCGCGTGATCCATGACCCGGGAGACCGATTCGCGATAGAGCAGGTGGACCTGGGGGCCTTCGGGGGCCCTGTGTTTCAGTACCCGATCGAGGGACGCCCGTTCGGCTTCGCTGCCCTCATGGTAGATGCTGGAGATCAGATAGTTGTGATTGCGCCCTGCAATGTCCTCATAAAAATCGGTCAGATCGTCGATGAGCTGCAGGGCCACGCCGATCTGATAGATCCCCTGATCCCCTGATCCGCCAGCTCCAGCTCCCGCTTCCGGGTAGTCTCAAGCAGCAGCGGGGCCACGAAGGCCAGACGCAGCAGGTTTCCCCCCTTGTACATGTGAACCGTGGAGAGGATGCGTTCGGGGGTTAAAATTTCGCTTACGCCCCCCTCTTCGCTGGCCTCTTCCTCTCCGATGGGGACCATGGCCTGAAAGACGGCCCGATTGACCCGTTCGCGCTCTTCCGGTCGAATCAGTCCCTGTTCCACCGCCCGGTCCTGCGTGCGAAAGAGGATACGGTCGAAGAGCAGGATGTGCATCACGCTCTTGAATCTTGTGGCCTCCTTGGGAAAGCGCAGCGGCAGCATCTCCTTATATTCGTCATCCAGCAGATTGTCGGTGCCGGTGACCAGCCCCCGAACAGCATGGTTGAGCACACCGTAGAAGACGCGGCGGGGCTCTTCGATGCCGATGGATCGGTAGAGCGCCAGAAAGAGGATGGAGAAGATATTCTTCTGGGCATAGCGCAAAGGTCCTGCGCGGCGGGGGGGCCTGGCAATGTATTTTTCCTGCAGGGTCGCCTCTAACAGCGCCTGGGTTTCGGCTTCAACCTTGCGGTGTTCGCCGATGGAAGGAAGGAGTTTTCGCCACACAAGAATTGATTGCATCAGTACCTACCTGCTTCTTCGGGGGCGAACCCCGGGGATCATGAAGGGGACGGATTTTCTGTACGTCTCGAATTCCGTCTCGAAGCGCGTGGCCAGGATTCTTTCCTCTTTCCTGAGATAGCGGCACTGCAAAAAAAGAAAGACTGGAAAGGAAAAACAGAGCATGGCCCAGGATTGAAAAAAAAGTATTACGGCAAAAGCGGCAAGGTCGTATCCCAGGAACATGGGATGCCTGCACAGGGCGAAGACCCCTCGGGTCACCAGTCTGCACGGAGGCGCCAGGGGGTTTGGGGTGCCAGCGCCGATATGTTTAAGGTCGTGAATGGAGCGCTGAATCAGCAGCAGTCCGGCAATCAGGCAGCCCAGTGCCAGGGCCGTCCAGACTTTCCCTGTGGGGCCCGGTGGCAGCGACAGAAGAGGGTCGAGGAGCAGACCGCTGAGAATTACCCACCCCGGGATGATTACCCAGTACAGGGCGGCGTCCCGCAATTGAGCACGTCGCAGTAGGCTAGGTTCTATATTCATATTTCTCCCGCTAGGCTGTACCGTCCTGCCCTGGACAGAATAATGAGTGAGTATGCATCCGCCTCCCCTGAGCTGCCTGGGTCGATGGAGGGGAACCTCTTCCTTTGTCCTAAAATAGCAATGTCTTTGCCAAAGTATAACAGGCTGTAAAATAAGCTTTTATTGTCCCGGTTCGGGCTTAGATGTAAAAAAAATTGTACATAGAGCGAAAGCGGGTAGGGGGGAAGTCAGTTTTTTGTACGTGGGTGATTCGAGGGCTGAGCGAGCTGCCGGGCATGTCTCATCGGTGCTGGATTTTAAGACCTGCGCTGCTGACGGCAAGCCCGGTAAGCAGCCTGTTTTCCCCTTCAGGGGGAACGATCCGCTCCATCAAATTAATCAAGGAAAGGGCGGTTTCTGAGGTGGCCTGGCCAAGGGTGCTGAGATTTTGAATTGAACTCAGGAGATTTGTTTCGGGTAGGTCCTCTTTTTCAGCCTTGTGTGTTGCGGTGGTCTATGTTGAATGCTGGAGCTGCAGCGGTGACTTGAGTAGGTTGCCGGTTCCCCCGATACCGCAGAGGAGAAGAGGGGTTGTTGCGCGACACAGGATGAAAAAGAGGACATTTGTTAGGGATGGTATATCGGGATGATGGTTGTATTTCATAGCCTTTCTCCCTTGGTTGCTTCTTGCTTAACCTGTTAGAGAGCAAGAGGCGGGCCGAAGTGCAAGGCGCATGGGGGCAGGCTCAGAGCAGATCGTATTTTTTGAGTTTGTACTGAAGGTTGCTGCGGCTGATGCCCAGAATTTCTGCGGCCTGGGCCTGAATTCCGCGGGCCTTGACCAGGGCCCTGCCGATGAGTTTCTTTTCGAGTTCATCGAGGACTTCCGGCAGTGGGCGATCCGCAGGCAATGCCCTGCCAGCGCAGGAGGGTTCATCAACGCTGCTCTCGCGCAGGGCGGGGGGAAGGTTTTTTGAGTGCAGGGTTGAATCCTGGCAGAAAATGGCGGCGCGTTCTATGGCGTTTCGAAGCTCTCGGATGTTGCCAGGCCACCGGTGGCGGCAGAGCTGCTCCATGGCCTCTGTATCAATGGAGGCGATGTTGCGCCCTAGCTCCTTTGAGAATTTGCCAAGAAAGTGCTGAGCCAGCAGGGGGATGTCCTCGGGTCTTTCACGCAAGGGGGGAACCTGCAGGCTGACCACGTTGAGACGGTAATAGAGGTCTTCGCGGAAAGTTCTCTCGCCGATCATCTGGGGCAGGTCCCGGTGAGTGGCGGCGATGATTCGTGCGTCCGTCTCGATTTCTGCTGTTCCCCCAACCCTTCGGAAGCATCGGTCCTGCAGTACCCGCAACAGTTTGGGCTGCAGGCGCAGGGGAAGCTCTCCGATTTCATCCAGAAAGAGAGTCCCGCCGTTGGCCACTTCCATCAGGCCCCGCTTGCGCTCTACAGCGCCGGTGAAGGCTCCGCGTTCATGACCGAAAAGCTCAGATTCCAGAAGCGGCTCGGCGAAGGCTGCACAGTTGAGGGTCACCAAAGGCCCCGAAGCTCTGGGGCTTTGCTGGTGCAGGGAGCGGGCGACCAGTTCCTTGCCCGTACCGCTTTCCCCCAGCACCAGTACTGAGGTCCGGGTCGGAGCGACCTGGGCGATGTCATCGAGCAGGGTACGAACGACGGGGCTTTCGCCGATGAACTCCCGGTTTTGGCTTCGTTCCAACTGCTCTCTCAGGATTCTATTTTCAGATTTCAGCCTGGCAAACTCCAGAGCCTTGTTGACGGTGAGCAGAAATTCCTCGTTTTTGAAGGGTTTGAGGAGGTAGTCGAAGGCTCCGGCTTTCAACGCCCCGATGGCGGTTTGCACCGTGGCATAGGCAGTCATGATGACAAAGGGGATATCGGGCGACTCCTCCTGCGCACGGCGCATAAATTCCAGCCCATTCATCCGGGGCATTTTCAGGTCAGAGAGAATCAGCGAAACGTGGCTGTGACTGAGAATATCCAGTGCCGCAAAAGGGTTGTCGGCGGTTTCGACGCTGTACCCTTCCTCTTCCAGAAGCTGGGCGAGCACCATCAGGTAGTTCTTCTCGTCATCCACCACGAGTATTCTGGGCATGTCTCAGGCCTTTCTTGCTGGAATCGTCAGGGTGAAACAGCTGCCCTGTCCGGGGACGCTATGTACATGCAGATCTCCGCCATGGGCTTCGGCCATTTTGTAGGCGTTGGAGAGGCCGAGACCGGTCCCCTTGTCCTTGCTGGTGAAAAAGGGGTTGAAGATCAGGCCCAGCTGGTCTTGAGCGATGCCGACGCCGTCATCTTCGACTTCCAGTTGCATTTTCGACTGATTCTGCTTGAGCCGAATGCAGATGTTCCCCCCTGAAGGCGTGGCATCCAGGGCGTTGAGCAGCAGGTTCAGCAAGATCTGCCGCACCATGTCCGGGTCGGCCACGACGGCGGCGGCTGTTTGAGGTAGCTCGTCCTGAAGACGTACCCCACGCTCGGCCGCCAGCTCCGAGATATGGGGCAGGCAGCTGCGGATCAGAGGGACAATCTCGAAGCTTTGCAGCTTGGGGGGCAGGGGGCGCCCGAAGGTAAGAAAATCACTGATCAGAGCGTTGAGCCGGGCGTTTTCCTCCTGAATGATGGTCAGGAGCTGGCGGCTGCGGGAGTCCTCCATCCGTTTGCCTAGCAGCTCGGCGGACGAGGAGATGATCCCCAGGGGGTTGCGGATCTCATGGGCCAGGCGAGCGGAGAGCTCCCCAAGGGCAGCCAGGGCCTCCTTGCGCCGCAGGCTCTCCCTGGCATCTTTGAGCTCGCTCAGAGATGCCTGCAGTTCGGTTTGCCGGCCTCTGAGTTCTTCGTTCAGCTCCCGCTCGCGAACCAATCGAGCACGGATTTGTGCCGAGTAGGATTGGACCAGGATTCCCACGACGAAGAAGCTGAGACTGAAGGAGCAGATTTCCGCAAATTCTTCCAGATCCAGGTTCGGGCGAAAGATGGCGGGAGTGGAGAAGAGAAACAGGAGCGCTCCCGACAGGGCCGAGATGATGAGGGTCGAGGGGAGGCTCAATCTTGAAGCCGCCAGGGTGATCGGAAGGATATAGACCAGCCAGAAGGAGCTTTCGTCGTCGCCGGTGGTAGCCCAGATCGTCAGGGAGCAAAGAGCGAGGTAGATGGCGAGGTGAATCCACATCGGGGGCTCGTTGGCCCGGCCCCTGTCGCTTAAATTGCGATCGGCCAGCAGATGGTAGAGGCACAGCAGGCCGAGGCTGAGGCCCCCCCTGAGAATAATGCCCTCGGTGTAGTAGAAGAGCAGGAGCATCAGGCTCAGCAGAGTGATCCCCTGCGACAAAGACAGGGTACGAGCTGTCTCTTATACACATCT
>JAAXQG010000182.1 GCA_012974445.1 Desulfuromonadales bacterium | reverse complement strand
GATCACTCCCATCGCCATGGACAAGGAACTTCGCTTCGCTATCCGCGAGGGTGGCCGCACCGTTGGTGCTGGCGTTGTTGCCGAAGTCGTCGAGTAATAAGAGGAATATAGAATGTCGAGTCAGAAAATAAGAATCCGTTTGAAAGCCTACGATCACAAGCTGCTGGATCTGGCAGTGACCGAGATCGTGGAAACGGCAAAGCGCACAGGGTCCCGCGTGGCGGGTCCCATCCCCTTGCCGACCATTATTAACAAGTATTGCGTCCTTCGAGGGCCGCATGTTGACAAGAAAAGCCGCGAGCAGTTCGAGATGCGCACACATAAGCGCCTCATCGACATCGTAGAGCCGACTCAGCAGACTGTGGATTCGCTGATGAAGCTGGACCTTTCCGCCGGCGTCGATGTTGAAATTAAGCTGTAACAGATCTTGAGATAAGGGTAGCAGAGATGATCAAAGGATTGATGGGCAAAAAGCTTGGGATGACTCAAGTATTTGCTGCGGATGGAAAGCGAATCCCTGTGACTGTGGTCCAGGTGGATTCCTGCGTCGTTCTGCAGAAGAAGACCGTTGAAACCGACGGATACAATGCACTCCAGCTCGGTATTGGCGAAAAGAAGATGCAGCGTGTGAACAAGCCGATGGCGGGTCACTTCAAGGCCGCCGCAAAAGGTGCCTTCTATCATGTGAAGGAGTTCCGTGCTGATGATCTGGGTGATGTTCAGGTAGGGGATGAGATCCGTTGTCAGGATATATTCTCTATCGGTGACATCATTGATGTTTCCGGGGTCAGTAAAGGTAAGGGTTTTGCTGGCGTTATCAAGCGTTGGGGGTTTGCCGGTGGTCGTAGCACTCACGGCTCCACTTTCCATCGTGGTCCCGGCTCTATCGGTTGTAGTGCCTGGCCGAGCCGCGTTTTCAAAGGAAAGAAAATGCCGGGTCAAATGGGAAATGCCAACGCGACTACCCAGAACCTTCAGATCGTTGATTTTCGTGCCGACGAGAACCTGCTCCTCATCAAGGGGGCGGTCCCCGGGGCTAGGAATGGCGTTCTGGTAATTAAGAAAGCCGTCAAGGCCAAGGCCTGATTTTTGATGGTACCGAGTGGGAGAATATAGATGGCAACAATCGCAGTTTACGATATCCAGAAAAATAAAGTTTCCGACAGGGACCTGTCAGATGTCGTCTTTGATGCTGAGGTGAAGGGTTACCTGATCCACGACATGGTTCGTTATCAGTTGGCCGCCCGTCGTCAGGGGACCGCCTGCACCAAGACCCGCGGACAGGTCCGTGGTGGCGGAAAGAAGCCCTACAAGCAGAAGGGCACCGGTAATGCTCGTCAGGGTACCATTCGCGCCCCTAACTTTGTGGGTGGTGGTACCGTTTTTGGCCCGTCTCCTCGCGAGTACAGCTTCAAGCTCAATAAGAAGGTGAAGAAAGCTGCTCTGCGCTGCGCACTTTCTGACCGCTTCAAGGAGAACCGCATAACGGTGCTTAACTCTTTTGAGCTTGAGTCGATCAGGACCAAAGGGGTTGTCGAGGTTCTGGGCCGCTTCGAGCTCGAGAAGGTTCTAGTCGTTATTGATCAGCCCAATGCGAATCTTGAGCTTTCCGCAAAGAATATCAAGGGTGTCAAGGTTCTGCGCGCCGAAGGCGTCAACGTCTATGACATTATGAAATATCCCAACATCGTTTTGACTGAGGCTGCCGTATCGCAGTTGGAAGGAGTCCTTCAGCCATGAAGCCTTTGCATCAGATTCTCAACAGGCCTCTGATTACAGAGAAGACCAGTCTTCAGAAGGACGCTAACCGCGTTGTTGTTTTTGAGGTAGCTCGTACCGCCAATAAGATAGAAATTAAGCAGGCGATACAGAAGGCCCTCAACGTCAAGGTGAAGAACGTAAACACCGTACAAGTTGCCGGCAAGAAGAAACGCGTCGGAACCAATCTTGGCAAGCGGTCCAACTGGAAGAAAGCATACGTAACTCTCGAAGAGGGAAGCGATGTAGACTTCTTCGGTGTTTAACGTCGTAGATACGGAGTTTTAGTTATGGGAATTAAGAAATTTAAGCCGACCTCCCCGGGTCGTAGAAATATGACGGCTTCGACCTTCGAGGAAATTACCGCCTCGAAGCCTGAGAAAAGCTTGCTTGCTCCCCTTAAGAGCAGCGGCGGCCGAAACAACAACGGTCGTATTACAAAGCGTGCAACCGGCGGCGGTCATAAGCGCCAATATCGCATCATCGACTTCAAGCGCAACAAGCCTGAAGTCCCTGGTCGCGTTGCTACTATCGAATATGATCCAAATCGTTCTTCCCGTATTGCACTTATTGTTTACGCGGACGGAGAAAAGCGCTATATTCTTGCTCCTGCCGGTCTTGAGGTTGGCGCAACTGTTGTTGCCAGCGCTCAAGCGGACATCCTGCCGGGTAATGCGATGCCGATTCGCAATATTCCCCTAGGCACCTGGGTGCACAATGTTGAGCTCAAACTTGGCAAGGGGGGGCAGCTTGCTCGTTCGGCTGGAACCTATGCGTCCATCGCTGCCAAGGAAGGAAAGTACGCTCAATTGAAGCTTCCTTCCGGCGAGGTTCGTCTTGTTCTTCAGGGCTGTGTTGCCACCGTGGGGCAGGTCGGAAATGCCGATCACGAGAATGTGAAAATCGGTAAAGCCGGTCGTAATCGCTGGTTGGGCAAGCGTCCGCAGTCCCGCGGAGTTGTCATGAACCCTGTCGATCACCCTCATGGTGGTGGTGAGGGTAAGAGCTCTGGTGGTCGTCATCCCGTAACGCCATGGGGTGTTCCGACCAAGGGGTACAAAACTCGTTCGAATAAGCGTACTGATCGTTTTATCGTTCGCAAAAGAAAGTAACTTTTCTTAAGAATAGAGGAGTAGGAAGTGGCTAGATCGATAAAAAAAGGACCTTATGTCCAGGAGAGCCTCCTTCGTAAGGTTGACTTGGAAAATGCTGAGGCCAACAAAAAGGTTATTAAGACCTGGTCCAGGCGCTCAACAATTATCCCTGAGTTTGTCGGCTGTACCTTCGCCGTGCATAACGGAAGGAAGTTTCTCCCTGTTTTTGTGACTGAGAACATGGTAGGACACAAGTTCGGGGAGTTCTCACCTACCCGTACATATTACGGTCATGGTGTCGACAAAAAGAAGAAGCGCTAAGCGATCTTCCTAGTCCTCTTTAGGAGTTTAAGTGATGGAAGCCAAAGCACATTTGAAGATGGCCCGTGTGTCGCCTCGTAAGGCTCGCCTGGTTGTCGACTTGATTCGTGGAAAGGGAGTGCAGGAAGCGTTAAACAGTCTTGCCTTTTCTCCAAAAAAATCTGCCGAAATCGTTTCGGATCTGGTAAAGTCCGCTGTTGCCAATGCGGAGCAAAAAGGTGTCTCTGATGTCGATCGCCTCTTTGTGAAGGTGATCACTGTTGATCAGGGGCCCGCACTCAAGCGTTTTATTCCAAGAGCGATGGGCAGGGCGAGCAAAATTCGTAAGCCCACCTGTCACATCACCGTCGTTCTTGACGAAAAATAGACTGTAGAAGGAGGTGGTGTTTTGGGTCAGAAAGTACACCCTATAGGATTCCGTCTGGGAATTACCAGTACATGGGAGTCCAAGTGGTTTGCGGAAGCTAATTATGCTAAGTTGCTTCATGAAGACATTAAGCTGCGTAATTATCTGAAGAAACGTCTTTACCATGCTGGTATTGCCAAGATTGAAGTAGAGCGTGCTGCAAACAAGGCGAAGTTTAATATCTATGCCGCCCGCCCGGGTATCATTATCGGGAAAAAAGGTGCAGAGGTTGAGACTCTCAAGAAGGATCTGGCCAAGCTCACCGACAAGGAAGTGTTTCTCAATATCCTTGAGGTGCGCAAGCCCGAGGTCAATGCTCAGCTTGTTGCAGAGAATATTACTCTTCAGCTTGAGCGTCGGGTTGCCTTTCGCCGCGCGATGAAGCGCAGCGTCGGTCAGGCTCTCAAGTTTGGTGCTAAGGGCATCAAGATCAATTGTAGCGGTCGTCTTGGCGGAGCCGAGATGAGCCGAACCGAGTGGTACCGCGAAGGTCGGGTACCTCTTCATACGCTTCGTGCCGATATCGATTACGGTTTTGCCGAAGCAAAAACCACCTACGGCATCATTGGAGTCAAGGTTCTCATCTTTAAAGGTGAAGTCCTTTCCAAAGAGCAGCAACAAGGTTAGCCAGGAGTAACCCCTCATGTTATTGCCTAAGAAGGTCAAACATAGAAAGCAGTTCAAGGGGCGCATGACCGGAGCGGCCATGTGTGGTACTGAAATTAACTTCGGTGATTTCGGTCTGCAGGCTCTTGAATGCGGCTATCTGACTGCACGTCAGATTGAAGCCGCTCGTCGTGCCATGACCCGTTACATCAAGCGGGGCGGAAGGATCTGGATTCGCGTTTTCCCACATAAGCCTCTGACCAGAAAGCCCGCAGAGACTCGTATGGGTAAGGGTAAAGGCTCCACGGAGCTGTGGGTTGCCGTTGCCCGTCCAGGTTCCATGCTTTATGAAATGCAGGGAGTCACTGAAGAGGTTGCTCGCGAAGCGCTTCGTCTTGCTGCTCATAAGCTCCCCATGAAAACGAAATTTGTCAAGCGGGAGGAAGCAGCATGAACACCAGCGAAGTCAGGGCTCTTGAAGCAGGAGATCTGGAAACCAAAGCGCGAGACCTGTCTGAAGAACTTTTCAACCTCCGTTTTCAGTTGCATACCGGGCATCTTGAAAACAGCGCACGTATTCCCCAGGTTAAGAAGGAAATTGCCCGAGTTAAGACCGTTTTGCGGGAAAAACTGGGATAACTAAGAGGTAAGAGGACTCAGATGACAACTCAGCGTGGCCAGCGTAAGACTATGGTAGGGATTGTGACCAGCGACAAAATGGATAAAACCGTTGTTGTTCGCGTTGACGATCTTGTCAAGCATCCTACTTATGGAAAATATATTAAGAAAACATCCAAGTACAAAGCACATGACGAAGCGAATGTCTGTGCTGCTGGAGATAAAGTTCTGCTTGTGGAGACCAGACCGCTGTCAAAGGACAAGCGGTGGAGAGTCCGAGAAATCATCGAAAAAAGCACTTCTGTGTAGGAGAGACTAGCAATGATTCAAATGCAAACAGTCCTCGACGTCGCAGACAATTCCGGGGCTAAGAAACTTCGCTGCATCAAAGTAATTGGTGGATCGAAGCGTAAGTATGCTGGCCTTTCGGATATTGTTATCTGCTCCGTGCGTGAGGCAACGCCCAACTCCAAGGTTAAGAAAGGTGACGTCGTTCGCGCCGTTATCGTTCGTACAGCCAAGGAAATCCGTCGCCAAGACGGAAGTTATATTCGATTTGACGGTAATTCCGGTGTCGTTGTTAACGCCGCTGGTGAGCCCGTAGGAACCCGAATCTTCGGTCCTGTTGCTCGTGAGTTGCGGGCTAAGCAATTTATGAAAATTGTTTCCCTGGCACCTGAAGTACTCTGACCGGGATATTGGGAGATAGATTGAAAATGGTTTCGACTAAACTTCAGATTAAAAAAGAAGACACCGTCAAGGTTCTAGTTGGCAAGGACAAGGGCAAGAGCGGGAAAGTAGTAAAAGTTCTCCCCGCTAAGGGTCGTGTTGTTGTCGAGAATGTGAATCTTGTTAAGCGCCATACTCGCCCGACTCAGGCGAACCAGGAAGGTGGCATCGTTGTGAAGGAGGCATCTGTCGATATCTCCAACGTGATGCTTGTGTGCCCCGCCTGTGATACAACAAGCCGTACCGGAATCAAGGTTCTTGAGGATGGTGGCAGAGCGCGTTTCTGTAAGAAATGCAACGAAATTGTGGATAAGTAACGGAGGATTTCCATGGCCCGGTTAAAAGAGCAGTTTAAAACCGAACTGGCCCCCATCCTTAAAAAGGATTTTCAGTACAAGAATGTAATGGAAATCCCCCGTGTCGAGAAAATTGTCTTGAACATGGGGTTGGGTGAGGCTATTCAAAACAGCAAAATCCTGGAGTCTGCAGTTATTGAACTGACTGCTATCGCAGGACAAAAGGCTGTTATCACGCGTGCAAAGACATCGATTGCCGGATTTAAGCTCCGTGAAGATATGCCCATCGGTTGTCGGGTGACCCTTCGCCAGGACAAGGCGTATGAGTTTCTGGACCGACTTATCAATGTCGCTCTTCCCCGAGTTCGCGATTTTCGTGGTATTTCATCCAAGGCATTTGACGGTCGTGGAAATTATACCCTTGGGGTAACAGAGCAGATTATTTTTCCCGAGATCGATATCGACAAGATCGATAAGGTCAAGGGACTGAATGTGACCATCGTCACTTCTGCCAAAACGGACGAAGAGGGCCGCGCCCTGCTTGCAAGTTTTGGTATGCCTTTTAGAAAATAATTGAAGTCAGGCGGAGGATACCGTGGCAAAAAAATCGCTTATAGCCAAGTCGCAACGACCGGGCAAGTTCAAGGTCCGGGAATATAATCGGTGCCCACTCTGTGGTCGTTCGAGGGCTTATTACAGAAAATTCGACATGTGTCGTATCTGCCTGCGTAAGCTGGCATCGGAAGGTAAACTTCCGGGCGTCACCAAGTCGAGCTGGTAGAAGAATATTTAGGAGTCGCATCCATGTCAATGACCGATCCGATTGCTGACCTTCTTACGCGTATTCGTAACGCAGGGGCAGCGAAACACACGAAAATGGATATCCCCTCCTCTAAGTTGAAAGTGGCTCTGGCCACGGTTCTCAAAGAGCAGGGTTATATAAAAAATTTCAAAACGATTACCGATGACCAGCAGGGCATTCTTCGAATCTATTTGAAGTATGATGATGCTCGTGAATTTGTTATTCATGAGATCAAGAGGGTTTCGACGCCCGGTCGACGTGTTTATGTCAGGAAAAGCGACATCCCCGTAGTGAAGAACGGGCTGGGTTGTTCCATTCTTTCTACTCCCAAGGGTGTTCTCCACGATGTAGCGGCGCGTGAAGCCAATGTCGGCGGCGAAATCCTCTGCACTGTGTGGTAAGGGAGATATAAAATGTCACGTATTGGTAAATTGCCTGTTGTTATCCCCGCCGGTGTTAAGCTGACCCTTAACGGTCAGGTAATCGCTGTTCAGGGGCCCAAGGGATCACTTTCCCGCTCTCTGCATGCTAACATTGATGTCGAGGTCGCTTCAGACGCCGTTGTCGTAAGGCGCCGCAGTGACAGTAAAGTTGATCGCTCCTTACATGGACTTACCCGCACCCTGATCAACAATATGGTCGAGGGCGTAACCAAGGGTTTTGAGAAAGTTCTCGAGATCAATGGTGTTGGTTACCGTGCTGAAGTTAAGGGATCGATTCTGAACCTTTCTCTGGGTTTCTCTCACCCTGTCGAGTATTCTTTGCCCGCGGGTATTTCTGCCGAGGTCGAGAAGCAGACTAAGCTGACGATCAGGGGGATTGATAAGGAGCTCGTCGGGATGGCGGCTTCCGAGATCCGCGCATTTCGTAAGCCTGAGCCTTACAAGGGCAAGGGAATCAAGTATGCGGATGAGCGGATTGTTCGTAAGGCCGGTAAAGCTGGTAAGAAATAAGCGGTTTTAATAATAAGGAGAATTCACGTGAGCGTCGCTGAAAAAAGACGTACAGCAAGGCTGAAGAGACAACGCCGGGTTCGTCGTAAGGTTCGTGGAACCGTCGATCAGCCCAGGCTTTGTGTTTTTCGCAGCGCGAAGAATATCTACGCACAGATCATAGAAGATCAGACCGGGTCGACCCTGGTTGCAATTTCTAGCCTGTCCAAAGATGTTCTCGAAGCTGGAAAATATGGTGGGAATATTGAGTCTGCTAAGGCTGTCGGCAAGGCAATCGCCGAGCAGGCCCTGGCAAAGAATATCAAACAGGTAGTCTTTGACCGCAATGGTTTTCTTTACCATGGCCGTATAAAGGCTCTTGCTGACGCTGCCAGAGAAGCTGGTCTGTCGTTCTAGTAAAGGAGGAGATCGTTGCTTCGCATCGATACGAATGAGAAAGAATTTACGGACCGGGTCATTGCAATAAATCGTTGTGCCAAGGTTGTCAAGGGTGGGCGTCGTTTTAGCTTCTCGGCTCTGGTCGTTGTAGGTAACGGCGAAGGTCTGGTCGGCTATGGTCTTGGTAAAGCCAAGGAAGTTCCTGAGGCGATTCGTAAAGGGGTTGAGGCTGCCAAGAAAAATCTGGTTTCCGTTCCCCTTCAGGGCAGCACCATTCCCTACGATGTTCTCGGAAAGTTCGGCGCAGGTAAGGTTCTCCTGAAGCCTGCTTCCGAGGGCACCGGTGTTATTGCCGGAGGGCCTACCCGGGCTATTCTTGAGACTGCTGGAGTCAACAACGTTCTGTCCAAGTGCCTTGGCTCCAACAACCCTCATAATGTCGTCAAGGCGACATTCAGTGCTCTTAGAATGCTGAAGAGTCCTGAGCAGATTCTTGCCCGTCGAGGTCTTGGCGGCGAGGGTTCAGAGGACTAATCCGACTAACAAGGAGTTTGTTGTGGCCGCTGAAATCACGGTAACATTAAAGCGGAGCCCCATCGGGCGCCCCGATTATTTTCGTAAGGTCCTCAAGGGGCTCGGTCTGGTCAAGATGAACAAGACTGTAGTTTTGAAGGATACCCCTGAGATCCGTGGGATGGTGAATAAGGTCTCTCACATGGTCGTTGTCAAATAGTAGCGCTCTAAAGGTGTTGATATCATGGATCTGAGTAATTTGCAGCCTGCCCCAGGCTCAACAAAAAATAGAAAGCGCATTGGTCGCGGTCCCGGTTCCGGGACTGGCAAGACATCCGGTAAGGGACATAAAGGGCAAAACGCCCGTTCCGGTGGTGGAGTCAAGCCTGGTTTTGAGGGTGGTCAGATGCCCCTTCATCGCCGCCTTCCAAAGCGTGGTTTCACTTCTCTGAACAAAAAAGTTTACACCCTGGTCAACCTCAAGGATCTGGAGATCTTTGAGGCTGGCGCCCTTGTGAGTAT
Organism: Desulfuromonadales bacterium; assembly: GCA_012974445.1. Lineage (GTDB taxonomy): Bacteria > Desulfobacterota > Desulfuromonadia > Desulfuromonadales > JAAXQG01 > JAAXQG01. The sequence goes on along the minus strand of JAAXQG010000182.1, from coordinate 29,476 downwards.
TGAAGAGCTGAGCAAGGCTGGTCTTGTTGGGAGGGTTATTGACGGGGTCAAGATTCTCGGTAATGGAGATCTTTCGAAAGCTTTGACTATTCAGGCTCACAAGTTCAGCAAGTCTGCCGTCGAAAAAATTGAAGGAGCCGGTGGAAAGGCTGAGGTGATTTAAATTGCTCAAAAACCTCCAGCATATATTCAGTATTCCTGAGTTGCGTCGCAGGGTTCTCTTTACCCTGGCCCTGCTTGCCGTTTACCGTGTGGGCTGTCATATCCCCACTCCCGGTATTGATGCTCAGGTGTTGTCGAGGTTTTTTGAGGGAACTCAAGGCACAATCCTTGGTCTTGTCAGTGCGTTCACCGGTGGTGCTCTTGAGCGAATGACCGTATTCGCTCTGGGCATCATGCCGTACATCAGTGCCTCGATTATTCTGCAGTTGCTGACTGTTGTTTTTGAGCCTGTTGAGCGTATGTCCAAGGATGGTGAGCAGGGTCGTAAGAAGATTACCCAGTGGACCCGGTATGGCACCATTGTCCTTGCCGTTGTTCAGGGGGCTGGCATTGCTCTGAGTCTTCAGGGTATGACGGGCCCTACAGGGGAACCTGTTGTCTCGAATCCTGGTTTGGGATTCGTTGTTCTGACGATTATTACCCTGACGGCAGGTACGGCTTTCATTATGTGGCTGGGTGAGCAGATCACGGAGCGAGGTATCGGTAACGGTATCTCGCTGATCATCTTTGCGGGGATTGTCGCCACCATTCCTTCAGCGATTATCAATACCATCCGTCTGCTTCGTACCGGTGCCATGTCGCCTTTTGTTCTTATCATTCTCGCCTTGATGATGGTTGCCGTAATCTGGTTTATCATTTTCATGGAGCGAGGGCAGCGCCGGGTCCCTATTCACTACGCCAAGCGGGTCGTCGGGATGCGCAATATGGGGCAGCAAAGCAGTCATCTGCCCTTGAAGATCAATATGAGTGGCGTCATCCCTCCGATCTTTGCAAGCTCCATCATAATGTTTCCTGCAACTGTTGCTAATTTCGTTGAGGTCTCCTGGGTTCAGTCCCTTGCGGCACTGATGACCCCGACGCACTGGGTCTATAACGTTATTTATGTTGCATGCATCATTTTCTTCTGTTATTTCTATACAGCTGTGACATTCAACCCCACTGATGTGGCCGAAAATGTCAAGCGGCAGGGTGGTTACGTTCCCGGGATTCGTCCAGGAACTGAAACTGCCGAATATCTGGATACTGTTCTGACAAGAATCACATTTGCCGGCGCCATCTACGTTTCGGCTATCTGTGTGCTTCCAACTGTTCTGATCGGTCAGCTGGGTGTTCCCTTTTTCTTTGGGGGGACAGCTTTGCTGATTATTGTCGGTGTTGGTCTGGATCTTGCCAGTCAGATTGAGGCTCATCTTATCTCTCGTTCCTATGAAGGCTTCATGAGTGGAGTCAAAATTCGTGGGCGCAGGGGCTAGTTGAGCAAGAGGTTGTTTCTGTTATGAAGATGATTCTGCTTGGACCTCCTGGTGCCGGGAAAGGGACTCAGGCGAAGATGCTTTCTGAGCGCTTCGGAATCCCTCAAGTTTCCACGGGAGATATGCTTCGCAGCGCCCTGAAGGCTGAGACCGCACTTGGGCTTGAAGCAAAGAGGTACATGGAGTCCGGAGGGCTTGTCCCGGATGAGGTCGTTGTAGGTATTGTCAAGGATCGGCTGGCCGAGTCTGACTGCGCTTCGGGATATATTCTTGATGGTTTCCCGCGCACAGTTGCTCAGGCCGATGCTTTGAAGGCGACACTGTCTTCTCTCGACAAGGAGCTCGATGCCGTTGTCGAACTCGTTGTCGATACTGAGGCGCTTGTGGAGCGTTTGACTGGACGTCGGACCTGTCAGGTTTGTGGGGTCGGTTATCATTTGCGCTTTGATCCCCCTGTGGATGGTGCGCTCTGTCGTTGTGGCGGTGAGTTGTTTCAGCGCCAGGATGATGATGAAAGCACTATTCGCCATCGGCTGAATGTTTATTTGGAGCAGACCCTGCCTTTGACTGAATATTATCTGGGGCAGGATCTTCTCGTTCAAGTTGATGGTATGGGCGAGATACCTCAGGTTCAGGCTCTGGTTCTTGACTGTCTTCAGGCTTCGAAGTGATTCAGATTAAAACCCCGCAAGATCTTTCTCGTATGCGGGATGCCGGAAAAATTGTCGGTGAAATTCTCTCTTTGCTCAGGGAGAGAATCGTTCCAGGGGTTACGACGCTGGAGCTGGACAGTTATGCTGAGAGCGAAGCGCTAAAGCGTAAGGCGCGTCCTGCATTTAAGGGGTATGGCGGATTTCCTTTTTCTGTTTGTGCCTCTCCCAATGACAGGGTTGTTCACGGCTTTCCTAACGATCAGCCTCTCATTGAGGGGGATATCCTGAGTATTGATTTCGGGGTCTTTGTTGGCGGTTTTTACGGAGATGCCGCACTGACTTACCCTGTGGGTGCAGTTAGCGAAGAGGCGACCTCTCTGCTTGAGGTAACCTCTCGATCTCTTGAGCTGGCGGTGGCCGCGGCTGTGCCAGGAGGGAGGCTGGGTGATATCTCTCATGCGGTACAGTCATATGTCGAGGCCAAGGGTTTTAGTGTTGTCCGGGAATTTGTCGGGCACGGCATAGGTCGTCAGCTACATGAGGATCCCCAGATCCCGAACTTTGGTTTGCCGGGACGTGGTCCGAAACTGAAGCCAGGAATGGTTCTCGCTATCGAGCCGATGATCAACGCTGGGGCTCCGGGTGTGTATGTCCTGCCGGACGGATGGACAGCGGTGACCGGAGATCATAAACTTTCGGCTCATTTTGAACACACGGTTGCCATTACCGAAAGCGGACCTGAGATTTTGACCTTGATTCCCTGATGGATGAGAGGTTTTGATTTTACCCAAGCAAAAGGAACGTTCGATGAAAGTTAGATCGTCAGTAAAAGAAATGTGTGATAAGTGTAAAGTTGTTAAGCGCCGGGGAGTAGTCCGGATCATTTGCGATAATCCCAAGCATAAACAGAGACAGGGATAAAGACCAGGAGGAACCAAATTGGCACGCATTGCTGGTATCGACTTGCCAAGGAACAAGCGGGTGGAGATTGCTCTCACCTATGTTTATGGCATTGGTCGTACGACATCCAAAGAAATTCTGACCAAAGCTGCTATTGACTTCAATACGCGTACGGACAACCTGACTGAGGTCGATATCACGAAAATTCGTGAAATTATCGATCGTGATTACAAGGTCGAGGGCGACGTTCGCCGTGAAGTGTCCATGAATCTCAAGCGTTTGATGGATCTCGGTTGTTACCGCGGCCTTCGTCATCGTAGAGGGCTTCCCGTTCGTGGGCAGAAGACCAAGACCAATGCCCGGACCCGTAAGGGACCCAAGAAGACCGTGGCTGGTAAGAAGAAATAATTGGAGGAACAATGGCTAAGGCCGGTAAGAAAACCGTTCGCAAGAGCAGAGAGAAAAAAAATATTCCCAATGGTGTTGCCCACATCCAGGCAACGTTTAATAATACCATTGTGACCTTTACCGATCCCGTCGGTAATGTTGTTTCCTGGGCGACAGCTGGTGGTCAGGGCTTTAAGGGCTCTCGTAAGAGTACTCCCTTTGCCGCTCAGATCGCTGCCGAAGAAGCTGCAAAAAAAGCTACCGAACACGGAATGCGCGCAGTAGAAGTTCGTGTCAAGGGACCTGGTTCCGGTCGCGAGTCAGCTCTTCGTGCTATCCAGGCTGCAGGACTTCGTGTGACCCTTATTAAGGATGTCACACCTGTTCCGCATAATGGTTGCCGTCCGCCCAAGCGTAGAAGAGTATAATTTTTTTAAGGAGGATTCGCGTTGGCTAGATATACAGGCCCTGTCTGCCGCCTTTGCAGAAGAGAAAATATGAAACTGTTCCTCAAGGGGGACAGATGCCACACCGAGAAGTGCGGCGTTGAGAGAAGAAACTACGCACCCGGCCAGCATGGTCAGGCTCGTGTCAAGGTGTCGGATTTCAGGACACAGCTCCGTGAAAAGCAGCGCGTCAAGCGTACCTACGGTCTGCTGGAAAACCAGTTCCGCTCCTACTTCGTTAAAGCCGACCGTATGAAGGGTGTTACAGGTGAGACTCTACTCGTTCTGCTGGAGCGGCGCCTCGATAGCATTCTTTATCGACTCGGTTTCACCTCCTCACGCTCTGAGGCCAGAACTCTGGCGCGTCAGAACCACTTTCTGGTGAACGGGCGTAAGGTTAATATTCCTTCTTACCTGGTTCGTCCCGGTGATGTGATCACGCTCAAGGAAAAGAGCCGCAAGGTGGCCCGTTTCAACGAAGCGTTGGACGGAGCTCTTCGTCGCGGACTTCCTTCCTGGGTAGAACTCAATCGTGATGCCTTCGAGGGAACCGTCAAGACTCTTCCTGTGCGTGCAGAGATGACAACTCCGGAGTTCAACGAGCGACTGATTGTCGAGCTTTACTCCAAGTAACCGGAACTACGGGTACTTCCTCATCTATGGAGGGTATGAATGTATAAAAACTGGAGAGATCTGATCAAGCCGAAGAGACTCCAGATCGATGAAGATACTCTGAGTGCTTGTTACGGAAAGTTCGTAGCCGAGCCGCTTGAGCGAGGGTTCGGAACAACTCTCGGAAATTCACTGCGCCGTATACTCCTGTCTTCTCTTCAGGGCGCAGCGATTACCTCAGTGCGAATCAAAGGGGTTCTTCACGAATTCTCTACGGTTACCGGTGTTACAGAAGATGTCACCGACATCATTCTGAACCTCAAGGGTGTTCTTCTTCGCCTGCATGGTAACGAGTCCCGTGAAATACGCATTGTGAAGAAAGGGGCTGGCGAGATCAAGGCTGGGGATCTGATTACCGATTCTCATGTTGAGGTTCTCAACCCCGATCACCATATTTGTTTTTGCGGTAAGGATGCCGACGTCGAAATCGAAATGATGGTTAGTATTGGTAAGGGATATGTCCCTGCTGATCGCAACAGGGACCCCCTGGCTCCTGTTGGCACCATTCCGATCGACGCCGTGTTCAGTCCGATTATCAAGGTGAATTATAACGTCAGTAATGCTCGTGTCGGTCAGATTACCGACTACGACAAGTTGACCCTCGAGGTCTACTCTGACGGAAGCGTTCGCCCTGATGAGGCCGTTGCTTATGCGGCTAAAATCCTCAAGGAACAGGTTCAGCTTTTCATTAATTTCGATGAAACTCAGGAGCCTGAAACTCAAGAGGTAGCGGAAGAGTCCAAGTTCAATGTCAACCTGTATCGCAGTGTTGAAGAGCTTGAACTATCCGTACGTAGCGCAAACTGTCTCAAGAATGCCGATATCAAACTGATTGGCGATCTTGTGCAGAGATCCGAGGCCGAAATGCTGAAAACCCAGAACTTCGGTCGTAAATCGCTCAATGAGATTAAAGACATTCTCGCCGACATGGGACTTACTCTCGGGATGAAGATTGAGAACTTCCCCGATCCGGAGATCCTGCAGATGATTCAGCAGGGAGCCGAGGAAGAGTAGTTCTCTTCTCGCGAGTCAGGAAAGGTAGCAGAATATGCGTCACAAAATGGCTGGAAGGAAGCTCGGCCGCAACAGCAGTCACAGAAGAGCCATGTTGCGTAATCTCGTGACCTCTTTGCTCGAAAAAGAGCAGATTGTAACGACAGATGCCCGCGCCAAAGAAGTCAGAAAACTGGCTGACAAGATGATTACTCTTGGCAAGCGTGGTGATCTTCATGCCCGCCGCCAGGCCCAGAGCTACATCATGGGCAAAGACGTGGTTGCAAGGCTCTTTGAGCGTGTTGCTCCCCGTTTTCAGGACCGTCCCGGTGGCTATACCCGCATTGTGAAAATCGGGAACCGTACCGGTGACAACGCTCAGATGTCGGTGATTCAACTGGTGGAAAAGGGTGATGTGTCAACTGAGGCTGCTGCCGAAGCCTGATCTGTCTTTTTCCCATAGCAAGTGCAGTATTCAGGGCAAGGAGTTTTCTCCTTGCCCTTTGCTGTTTCACATTTTTCAAGACAAGGTTGATCCGTGCATTCAGATAGCGATCAGAAGTCCATTTCCCGCCCTGCATCAATGTTTCCGATGAGTGTCGCCCAGCAGCATCTGGCCACCTGGAAGACCCTGGATTTTGAAGAGCGCCTCGAAATAATCCGCAGCGCCGGATCGAAGTCGGCTTACCGCCTGCTGCTGGAGTCCGCGGATCTGCCTGTGCTTGTCAGGACGCTCGCAGCGCAGGAGCTCTACCTTCTCGTCTCGGAACTGGGGTACGACGATGCCCTCGATCTGATTCGCCACGCCCGTCCTGGCCAGATCGAGTTGATGCTGGATCTGGATACCTGGAAAGGGGACCAGTTTGACGCCACGAAGGGGCTTGAGTGGCTGGGGCGAATGCTGGAGCTGGGGGAGGAGCGCGTCCTGAAGCTGGGCAGGGCTCTGGAGCTGGAGTTCTGGGCCCTGATGCTTGCCAGTCAGCTCACGGTGGTACAGGGCCTGGAGGCTTTCGATCCCGACCTGGAGCCTCCAAGTCTTGACAAATTGGCTGGTATCTACGAAGTCGAGTACCGGACTGAGGATGCGGCCAAAATTGTCGGAAGGCTCCTGACCATTCTCTATTCTCAGGACTGTGAGCGCTATCTGGCCATCATGGAGACAATCCGGTCGGAGATGGGGATGATTCTGGAGGAGGAATGTTTTCAGTTTCGCACCGGGCGACTTCTCGATCTTGGTTTCGAAGATCGATCCTCGGCCCTGAGTGTCTATTCCTATGTCGCTCCGGATAGTTTTTCATCCACATCTCAGCGCTCTGCCGCAGCATTGGACCTCATCGGTTTTCAGGGCGGTTTGCCTCTGGCGCTGGGCACAGCAGAGGCTCTGCTTGCTGAAGTGCTGGCTATGGGGCTCTCGGCCGATACCCGCTATCGTCTTACTCTGCTGCTTAACCGAGTGATGAGCGCCGATGGTGTTGATATCCCCGAACTGAGCCAGGTGCGTGAGTCCATGACGGCCACCTACCGCTATCTCAATCTGTCCCTCGAACATCTGGCGCAGGGCGATGCACTGCGGGCTCACGAGCTTTTTGAATCTTCTGACCTTCAGCAGCTCTTCAGGCTGGGGCTCAGCCTGACTCTGGATCTTCGCAAGCGGGCCATGGATCTTCGGGCCTCCACGATTGCTCCCTATCTTGACGGTCCTTACCGTTCTTTCCTGGCGGCAATCTGCCTGAGGCATCCTCGTCTCTTCTGTGGCGTGGACCGGGAGGATAGGGCCGGAGATCGCGCTTTTGCGACCCTACATGACCTGAAATTGGCTGATGAGTGGCTCCTGCGCATAGAAACGCAGCGTTTTCTCTTCGAGGAGCATTTCCCCTTTCGCCTTCAGGCCCCGGGAGATCTGCTGCTTGAGGCAACGGTGCCTGAGGATCCCTCAGATATTACTCTCTCCGAATTTTTCCTTACGGCCCTGGGCAACAGGCTTTTGGGCAGGGAGTTTGCTCCTGTCCCCATTGCCGAACAGGAGCTTGCCCAGCTCCACGCCCTGGTTTCGGACCAGGGAAAACTTCGGCAGGAGATCCGGTCTGACGCAGCGTCAAGGCTCGAGGAAGCCCGGTGCGGTGCGGGCGCTTTTGCCAGCTATTGTTTTGATATCTGGGAGCAGGAGTTTTGTCCCGTTGCCTTACGGGACCTGAATCCCGACTTTATCGGGGGCCTCATCATCCGCCGGTCTTGAATGAAGGATATGCTCGATGATGGACGGTGATTTCCCCGAGCGGTACCCGTAGAGGTACAGGGCAACCCTGTTGCCCTGTTTGTCGAGGGGGGTACGGTATTTCATCAGGTGCCAGCTTTGACGGGTTTCGGCTCTTGCACCCGAAGCGAGACACTCGTTGATCTGTTGCTGATAGAGCGCGAGCTCCTGCCGGGGCAAGGATGACGGGAAAAATTCAGGCAGTCGGTTCGGCTGGACTTTTTCGCTCAAAGCAAAGTCCCTCGCCAGAGCATCCTGCAACCGATTGGCAGTTTCCTGCTCCTGGCACTGTCCGGAGAAATGCCCCAGCTGCTCGAAGAGCTCCCTGCGCCCGATAGGCACCCTAAAAAGGTCCTGCTGGCTCCAGAAACGCTCCAACTCCACCAGCGCTGCAGAGGGGCGCCCAAAGCTTTCGGCCAGCGCATAAGTAAAAGATCTCATTGCCGAGCTGTTGACCGTGAGATCGAGCAGGCGACTGATTCGGCGCAGTCGCTCCAATTCGGAAAAACTCATTTCGGCTGTTTTCAGCGTAGTGTAGGGGGGCGTCGGAGCGTAAATCAGTCCCAAAGCATCGGCCTGAGCGCGAAGGGGAGAGCCGGGCAGCACCTTGACGATCTCCAGTTGCAGCTCGTGAGGGTTCAGCTCTAGCACTTTGTCGATAGACTCCAGAACGCAGCTGATACCCTCGCCGGGCAAGCCGGCAATCAGATCCAGGTGGAGATGGATTTTTGTTCGCTGCCGAAGTTGGCGGACGTTTTCGTAGATTTTTTCCAGTGAACAGTTTCGCCCCATGCGCTGGAGCGTTTCGGTTAATGTGGACTGGACGCCGATCTCGAACTGAAACAGTCCTTCCGGTACCTCTTCGAGTAGTTCGATGGTTGCTTCATCGAGCAGATGAGCTCCGATTTCGAAATGGAAGTGCGTTGTCCGGTTTTTCTCCAGGATGAAGCGAAAGATCTCTCTGGCCCGCCCGGGGTTGTAATTAAAGGTCCGGTCCACGAGTTTGATCTGCTTTACTCCCGCCTCCATCAGCAGGTCCAGGTCCGAGCAGATGCGCTCCATGCTGAAGGAGCGCACGCGGCTATCGAGGGCGCTCATGCAGAAGATGCAGCTGTAGGGGCAGCCTCGACTCGTCTCCAGGTAGACGTACCCCTTATCCAGCTCAACCAGTCCCTGCCTGAAGGGGGATGGGATGCGGTCGAGATCCTCCAGAACTTCACTGCCTATTTCGACGGTCGCAGAGCCTTCGCTCTTGCAGGTTACTCCGGGGATGGCGCTGAAGCTTTTCCCATCTATTCTGGCCTGCACCAGGTCGCTAAGAGCCTGTTCCCCTTCGCCGCATATCAGGGCATCCACCGCGGAATTGGCTTCGAAGAAGGACTGCTGCTCAAAGGAGACTTCCGGCCCCCCCAAGACGATAAAGAGCGACGGATCGACCCTTTTGAGGTTCTCGCAGAGCTCCAGGGTCTCGCGGCGGTTCCAGATATAAACCGAAAAGGCGATGATAGAGGGCCGCTGCTCCAGCAGAGCCGCCAGCACATTTTCCCTGGGTTCATGAACGCTGTATTCGTGTCGCAGCAGCTGGAACTCCCCCCGCAGGTGGGCCCCGGCATAGGCCATGAGGCAGGGCAGGGCCAGGCTCGGGTGGATGTATTTGCTGTGAAGGGTCGTAAAAAGAATTCGCATGGGGTCAAGATAACCAAGGTTGCAACGACTGAAAAGGAATTTCGCCCTTCCAACGCCGGATTGCTTCAGGGCGGGTCTCGTGATAGCTTGTGCGACGAACGAATCTTTGGGGTGATAACTATGGCGAAGAAAAAAACAATTCTGGCCGTCGTGGCCGATGAATGTGGTGAATCATTTGAATATCCCGGACTGCTGATGGCCGGGATGAACGGCTCCGAGGTGAGGGCTCCGCTAGACTCGGAGCTCATTGCGCTGCCCGAGGGCAGCCGTCTCTTCTCCGTCCCCGGCACTCCTGCCATGGGATTCGATGAGCGCAGCGGAAAGCTGGTGACTGTCGATGAGCTTCCACGCTCCTGGGGTGGAGGGGCGGCTCAGGCAGTCTCTGCCTTTATCGCTCCGGCCTATATGCGAACCCTGCTGCCTGCAGCGGACTATGGCCGAAAAGAAATCACCCTGCCTCTCTGGGCCTACACGGCCGTTGGCTGGTGCGTTGAGGAAGAACGATTCTATGTCGCTGCGGTCAAGGTCGATGCCAACCAGCAGTGGGAGCCGGACCATTTCGATGACCGCAAGCTCGATCCCCTGGTTCGTCAAGTGCTCAAGGATAATCCTGAAAATCGTCTGCTGGAGCAGCTTTCGCGCTGTGCTCTGGACTATCATTGTTTTGCCGCCAAAAATCTATTTTTTAAGCGCTGGGAAGCCCCGCTGCCCAGCTCCCCTGTCTGCAACTCGCGCTGCCTGGGATGTATCTCCCTGCAGGAGGCGCCCGAGTGCTGCCCTTCCAGCCAGGATCGCCTGACCTTCGTTCCCACCCCCGAGGAGCTTTGCGAGATCGCCATTCCCCATCTTACGCAGGCCGAAAATGCAATCGTCTCCTTCGGTCAGGGGTGCGAGGGCGATCCGATCCTTCAGGCCGATACCATTGCCGAGTCAGTGCGCCGCATGCGTCTTGCGACGAGTCGCGGAACCATCAATTTCAACTCCAACGCCTCGATTCCCGACGCTGTAGATCAGCTGGCCGATGCGGGAATCGATTCGATCCGGGTCTCTCTCAACTCCTGCCAGGAGCCCCTGTATAACGCCTACTATCGTCCCCAGGGTTATCAGTTTTCCGATGTCGTCGAATCGGTTCACCGGGCCAAGAAAAAGGGCCTCTTCACCATGCTCAATTATCTGGTTTTCCCGGGAGTAACAGACCGGCAGAGCGAAATCGACGCCCTGGTTCAGTTGGTGGAGAGTGCCGGGGTCGACCTGGTGCAGATGCGTAACCTCAATATCGATCCCTCCCTCTATCTCGACGCTCTGGGCGCAAGCGAGCAGGGTATCGGCATGCGGCAGATGCTTGAGCAGGTCAAGGCGCGGGTGCCAGGGTTGCAGTACGGTTATTTCAACCGGACCCGGGACAACTTTTTCCCCGAAGGCTTTGAGACGCACTGGCCTCTGGATTAGGGCTGCGCAAGTTCGTTTCAGGGGGGACCGATACCGATGAAATTGGTACTGGCCGGTGCAGGACATGCTCATCTGGAGTCTTTGCTTCATCTTGAAGACTTTCGCAAGGCCGGAGCGCAGGTGCGGGTCATCAGTGCTGGCGATCTGCATTATTATTCCGGCATGGGGCCCGGACTGCTCTCCGGGCGCTACACCAGAGAGCAGTGCTGCTTCGATGTGCGCAGCATGGTGGAGCAGCAGGGGGGAGTCTTTGTTTCAGATCGGGTGCTTGCCATCGACCCCCATCGGCGAATTCTCCGCCTGGAGTCCGGGGGCGAAGAGTCCTACGACCTGCTCTCGGTCAATCTGGGCAGTGCCGTTGTTCTTACCCCGGCGCTGCGTTGCGACGAAAACTCATTTGCCGTCAAACCTATCGAACAACTGCTTCGGGCCCGGCATCGGGCCATTGAGCTGATCAGGGGCTCTACCCCACCGGTCTTTACCGTGGCCGGGGGAGGGGCCGCCGCCGTCGAACTGGCCTGCGCCCTGTGGCAAATCGCCCAGGATCAGCGGCGCCCGGTTAGGATATGTCTGCGCAGCCGTCATGAACTTCTGGGGCAGGCTCCGGCAAGAGTCAGACAACTGGTGCGCCAGTCTCTGAAGGCCAGGCAAATCGACGTGCAGGAAAATGATGGGGTTCTCGTCAGGGAATCGAACGCTGTCGTTCTGGAGAGCGGCCGCAGGCACCGCAGCGACCTGACGCTTTATGCCACCGGGGTCAGGCCTCCGGCACTCTTTTCCGAGGCGCGGCTGCAGACCGGCGCCAGTGGAGGGCTTCTGGTCGACGCTCATCTCAGATCCCTCGGGCATGGTGAAATTTTCGGGGGGGGCGATTGCGTAGACCACGCCTGCGGCTCGTTGGATAAGGTAGGGGTGTATGCGGTGCGCCAGAATCCGGTGCTGCGCCACAATCTACTGGCAAGCCTCAAAGGGACAGCTCTTCGAACCTTTGACCCCCAGAGCGCCTATATGCTGATACTCAATATGGGTGGCGGCCGGGCTATTGCCTGGAAAGGGGAACGGGTCTATGAGGGGCGACTGGCTTTTCGGTTCAAGGATTTTATCGATCGTCGATTCATGAAAAGGTATCAGGGCTCAGGGTAGGGGCTAGGGAGTATCCCTCTTTAGAGCTTGCCTCGCTCTTCCTGAAACATGGCGGTCAGCACCGTTTCGATCTGCCCGTGGGTCATCCAGCCATGATCCAGGAGGATTGAACCTATGACCCGATGGGGGCGCTCGTTCAGGTTGTCTTCCACCTGCTCGTTCATGGCGTTCTGAAGTTGTCTCGCACTGATGAATCCCAGATCAACGGCTACTTTGCCGAAGCGGCGACAGAGTTTTTTTGTTGCACTCATGGTTACCTCCTTTGTTGTTGCAGTTGTTTCTTTCATAATCATGCACTTGATGTGCCATTTCTCAGCCGGATAAACGCTGGCGCTTGAACCCATTCAGGGAGATTCTGATGAAATTTTTGAGTAGGCTTTTCAAGTCACAGGATGCACTCGATGCCTTAAGGGCAGATGTGAATACTCGTCAGTGGGCCAGGGCTCTGGGGCGAAGCAAGGGGCTGGGGGACTCTGAGCTGGACGAGCAGAGCCGACTGGAGCGCAACCAGCTGTTGCGGCAGGCAGCCGCAGAGCTTGCCGCACTCAATCTTGATGAGGCCGAAGCTTTTGTCCGCGGGCAGCAGTTCGATAAGGCCCGTGAGCATCTGGATCTTGCGCTGCCCCTTGCCGGTGATCAAGCCGATCTGGTTTCGCGCATCAATGCCCTGAGGCTGGCCCTTTCCGCAAAAGCTCAGACGGTTTTGCCTGATGTCCCCAAACCGCTCGTTTCCAAGAGTTGTTCGGGCAGTTGCGGTCCCGTGAAGTCCCAAGATTCGAGTTCTGTGGATGGTGCGCCGACGCTGGACAGAGATATCGAGCTGGAGCTGGTGCTTAGCTCTTATTCGCCGGAGACGGCGAAGCGTTACCTTGCTAAATCTGACGGGTTTCACACGGCTTTTCTGCTGGCTCAGGCCGGCGAGAATGATCCGGCCCTGGCGGCCTTCGACGCCCTGGACGCCTCAGAGCGTGACGACCTGTTTTTCTTTGAACGGGGTGCTCTTCTTCTGCGCTGCGGCCGTATCGAGGCCGCGCGCGTCGATGTGGAGACCGCACTGGCCTGTGATCCAGACTCGCTGGTTTCTTTTGTGACCCTTGTCGATCTGGAGCGTCACGCCAGTGAGCACGAACGAGCTCGGGAGCTCCTTGTCAAGGGGCAGCAGCGCCCTGAGTTTGCTCCCTTCTGCCATCAGAGTCTGGCTCATATGCTTGCGCAGGCCGGGAAGCTGGAGGAGGCCCTGGCCGAAGGTCAGAAGGCTCTGGCACTTGGCGCAGCAGATGCTGAGCTTCTGGAGCTGATGGGAAGTATTCTGGAGGGGCAGGGAGAGTTGGGCCAGGCCGAGGCTTTATTTATGAGGATTCCCGGAGGCGGTTGCGGTGGAGGCTCCACCGCTCTAGCGCTGGCGGGGTTCTGGCTGCGGCGGGGGAAAAATCCTGACAAGGTCGTCGATGCACTCAACAACGCGCTCAAGGGTGATCCCCATAATCCAACCCTGCTACTTCAGCTGGCCGAGGCTTATCTGCTTAAAGGTTGGACCCGCCAGGGGCGGAAGATGCTCGAGGGGGTACTGGCTTTTCCCGGGTTGGATCCCCAGCTGCGTCAAAGGGCTGAGCAGCAGCTTGCGCCCTGAACTAGGAATATTTTGCTCTCGGGGCGGGCGGTGCGTCGTATTGCTCGCCCCGAGAGTTCGGCTTTTCAAGGGGGAAGAGCAGATGGATATGGGTTCCCTTGCCTTTCTGGCTCTCGGCCCGGACCTCTCCCCCGTGGGCTTCTACGATGACCCTGACCGTGGTCAGCCCCAGTCCCGTGCCGCCAATGGCTGAATCACTTGCATTGCCCCGATAAAACGCCTCGAAAATATTGTTGATCTCCGAGGAGTCCAACCCCACCCCCTGGTCTGAAACAATGAGCTCAAAGCCCCTTTGCGAAACTCTCTGGCACAGGGTGATTTCTGTCTCATCCCTCGAATATTTCAAGGCATTGCTGAAAAGGTAGTCCACTGCCTGCTCAAAGCGCTCCCGGTCGGCTTGCAGCTCGATGCCAGCGGTTTCGCAGAGGTAATTCCATCGCCTGCGAGGGTAACGCTCGCGGTAGCTCTCCACCAGAGGGGCCAAAAGCGTCTCAGGCGAGAACCGCTGCCGGTCCAGCACCAGGAGATGTCCGGCTTCATACCGGCTGGCGTCCGTCAGATCACTGACGATACGCGAGAGATGGTCGGTCTTTTCCATGACCAGCTGATTAAATTCTTCTTCCTGCTCGGAGCTCAGCCCGTAGCTCTGCTTGTTGCTCAGCAGCTCAGTATATCCCATGATCGCTGTGAGCGGAGTATTGAGTTCATGGGTCGCCATGGCCAGAAACTCCGACTTCATCCGTTCAACTTCCCGCTCCCGGGTCACATCCTGGATCAGGATGATTCGACCTGGATTGTCATTTTTTTTCTCCATAAAATCAGAGATTCGTATCTGAAAGATCAAGGGGTGAGCCCCATCCTCCAGGCTTAGCGTCCAGTCAAAGGCGGCGCCTAATTCGCCGGTTTTCAGAGCCTCATTCAGGCGTTTGGCCAGAGCGGCGTCTTTGATGCAATGCGGTAGCGCTAGGCCGAGACAAGCCTCTGGAGAGTTCTTCAGAAGGGTTTCTGCTTTCTGATTGACCAGAATGATCTGCCCCAGTTCGTCCGTTGCCAGCAGGCCGTCGGGCACCGCCGTCAGAATGGCCTTCATCCTTTTACGAATGGTTTCTGAAACCTCAAGCGACTGCGCTACTTCAAGGGTCCTCTGCCTGACGCGTTCTTCGAGCTCCTCGTTGATTTTCCTCAGAGCCTGTTCAGCCGCTATTTTCCTTCTGATTGCAAGGGACGCGCGCACCAGTCCCATCAGCGTTAAAAGGACCAGGGCGGCGGAGATTGAGCCGAGCATCCATTGAGACTGTTGGTGGAGCTGATCCAGGCGAGCCTTGCTCTCGGTGATGTCGTAGTAGATTTCGATGGCGCCCATGTAGCGCTGCCCGTTCATGATCGGCACATAGGTCTCTACCAGATCGGTATCTAATTGAAGCCCGTCAGAGGTGAGATGTTCCTTGTTGACAGCTTTGGAGTAGAGCATTCCCCTGGCAACCTGATCATGAAGAAAGGGGCTCTCATTGAGTACTCCCAGATCGCTGCTGTTGTTGGAATAGACTGTACGGCCCGAAGGAGCAAAGAGCTTGATTTTAATCAGGTGGGCGTCTTTCATCAGGGTGCCCACCTCCTGGCCTATAGCTTCGGGAACCGCATCGCGCTCAAGATCCAGCTCTGTCAGCTTCAGGCTGTGCATCAGGTAAGTGGCGTAGCGGGCAGCTTCATCCTCGGTTTCCTCAACCAGTATCTCCCTGTAGGCCACAGAGAGTACCAGCTGGTTGTACAGTGGGAAGATCAGAGCGATTACCAGCGCAATCAGGAATATGTTGCGCAAAAAAGGGATTTTTAACATGTCAGTGTCTCCGGCATGGCTTCCAGGGGGCGGGTCTCTGGCAGTGCTCCGGCGCCAGGCCAGCGGTAGTGCAGGATGTGCAGCCCCTTCTCGGGGCAGCTCTCCGGAAAGTCCTCCCCCGAGGTCTGGGCGCTAAGCAGCTGGGCCTCGGGGAGCCGAGTGGCGAAGCACTGTTGCAGAAAATTGCGCCCCAGATGGGGGGCACTGACGCAGGCGACGACTTCTCCGTCGGGGCGAAGCAGACCGGGGAGGCGGGCCACGAGTTTAGGCCAGTCCCGCTCGGCAAGGAAGCTTCTGCCCTGGGCCGCCGGAGGATCCAGGATGATCAGGTCGAAGGGACCAAGGTTTCTGAGCTTGGAAAAGGATTTGAATAGATCGTGGCACAAAAAGGTTGCCGAGCGCTCCGGTAGCGCGTTGAGCTGGTGATTGCGGCGGCCCAGCTCCAGGGCGCTTCGGCTCATATCCAGGTTGACGACGCTCGATGCACCTCCGGCCAGAGCGGCTACGGAGAAGGAGCAGCTGTAAGCAAAGAGGTTGAGTACTTTTTTGCCCTGCGCTATGCCCCGTACCAGGGTCCGCCCCGTCTGCATGTCGGGAAAAAACCCGGTGTTCTGAGCGCCGATGAGGTTGAGGTGGAAACAAAGGCCTTCTTCCCGGACCTGGGACTGGTCGGGGAGCTCTCCCTGAAGCAGCCTTGTCGGAGCTCCCTGGAGGTGGCGCTCCTGAACCAGTATTGTCTCGAGTTCTCCGGCAAACTCCAGTGCCAGGGCCTGAGAAAGCTGCAACAGCCAAGGCTCATCGACCGCTTTGTAGACTGTCAGCATCAGCGCCGGAGGGTAAAAGTCGAGATTGAAGTGTTCCAGATTTGGATAGCAGCCTCCACGGCCGTGAAAAAGGCGAATTTGCCCGGGGCGTCTCTGGCGTGCGGTTTTGATTATGGTCGCAATGGACTGATCTTCGTTCATGGTCCCTGTTTCGATGGTTGAAGGTTCTGTCGGATCCATTGCCGGGAGAACTCCAAGGCTTTGGGTACAAAGGCCCTGAAGTCCTGCTCCATGCCCTGGTCGCACAGAGCCAGCTGCTCCGGGGACAGGATGAGGCGATGCCCCCCGTTGATGCGTCGAGCCATCCGTTCCAAAACACTGGTCACAGCTCCGGTGCGGGCGTAGCCGCACAGCCAGTCTTCCGCGATAATCCGGGGGGCCAGACGCTGCAGTGCCGGTGGCAGCTCAGGATGGCGTTGCTCCAGAAGGCGGTAGATCCGACGGCTGAAGTTTTCCAGCGGGCAGGGGTAGAGCTCATCCCAGTGCCGGGCCAGCAGATGATCGTAAAAAATATCAACCACGATACCACGGAAATGTCCGACGGAGGAAGGGAGGCGATGTCTGCTTGTGTTGAAATTCGGGTCAGAGGAGGCAAAGACGTCCTGCGCCCGGTGCAGGGCCGCTCCCTGCAATGGGCCCGGAGGAAGGGGCGAGGGCAGCCGCCCCTTGACGAAATCGCCCATCAGGGTGCCCAGGAGCAGGTCATCGCCAGCATCGCTGAGGTAGAGGTGAAAGAGATAATTCATTACCGGTCTCTCAGGGCGCGACTTGCAAGAGGCCAGGGTGCATCAATCGTCAGGGTAGGCCCTGCGAATGAGCAGGAAATCGTCAAGATGATCGAAGAAGAGATCCACCAGGAAGGGATCGAACATCTTGCCCCGCTCGCTGCGGATCAGATCGAGAATGCGCTCAAGTTCCCAGGCGCCGCGATAGACCCGTTTTGTTCCCAGGGCATCGAAGACATCCACAAGGGCCGTGATACGTCCGTAGATATGAATATCCTCGCCGGAGAGCCGATTCGGATAGCCCCGACCGTTCCAGTACTCGTGGTGCTGCAGGGCGATGATGGCGGCGGCCTGCATGACGCCCCGTCTTGAGCTCTTGAGAATGTCATGCCCGATGGTCGTGTGACTGGTTATCACCCGATACTCCTCGTCCGTGAGGGCTCCGGGTTTGTTCAGTATGGCGTCAGGTACCCCGATCTTGCCGACATCATGCATCGGAGAAGCCAGGCGCAGGGTCTCGATCTCATCGTCACCGAGACCATGAATCTGCCCCAGAAGGGTCGAGTACTCAGCGACACGGCGAACATGGTGGGCCGTTTCCTTGGATCGGTTTTCAACGACCTCCCCGAGAGTCCAGATCAGCTCTTTCTGAGTGTCGGCGATCTCCAGAGTCAAAAAACGATTCTCGATAGCCGCCCCCATATAGGAGGAAAAAACCCTCAGCAGTCCGCTGTCCAGCTCTCCCAGCACTCGGGGGGTCTGGAGGTGGATCAGGTTGCTCTGCCCCAGGGGGTTGCAGAAAAAGCCGGTATAGGACTGGCTGGAGAGCCGGTTCTCTCTGCGCGCCAGCGCCTGGCGGCAGTTATAGAGGCACAGGGGGTCTTCGATGGCCTCCAGGGGCTCTCCCACCAGAGGACTGAAGGATCCGATGGCCGAACTGATCACCGATGTCCCTTCGCTCGTCGAGGCGGCAAACCCTGAGAGTTCCCCCGGGAGCATGTTGTGAGAGATACTCAGCAGCTCGGCGAACTGGTTGAGCAGCTCTCCCATGAAACGCTGCCGTCCAGGGCGCTCAAAGAGCCGCCGGGAGGAGGTCATGATATGCTCCAGGCCCTGTCGGCTTCGCTCGATGGTGAGCAGATCCCGGTAGGCCCGCAGGGAAGAGATGATCGTGGTGATGAGTTTCTGGGAGGTGAGCTCGGTTTTCTCCTTGTAGTCGTTGATGTCGTATTCCAGCACCACCTGGCTTTCGGGGGCGTGGCCGGGCTGGCCGGTACGCAGGATGATACGAAGGAAGCGGTTCTTGAGCTCCTCCCGGATGTAGCGCACCACGTCCAGCCCCGAGTGGTCCGTTTCCATGACCACGTCGAGCAGCACGACGGCCAGATCCGGGTGGGTTGCCAGCAGATTGTTGGCCTCTGCGGCGCTGTAGGCGCTGTAAAATTCAAGCCCACGGTCATCGAAACGGAAATCCTCCAGCACCAGGCGGGTGATGCTGTGAACCTCTTTTTCGTCATCGACAATCAGCAGTTTCCAGGGGGCAGCTGTGCAGGGGGAGGGGATCTCCTCTTCGGCTGCGAAAAACAGCTCGTCCCGGTCCGTGCTGGTGGAGTTATGAGGCAGTAGCATTGGCGCTTTCCTCCGTTTTGATTTCTGGGGCAGGGGCAGTCAGGGGGATGATGATGTCAAAGGAGGTCCCTTTGCCCGGGGCGCTGGTCGAGAAGATCTTGCCTCCCAGCGACCGGGTAACCAGATTGTAGACGATGTGCATCCCCAGGCCGCTTCCCCCCTGCCCTCGTTTGGTGGTGTAGAAGGGGTCGAAAATTCTGCCGAGCATCTCCCGGTCCATTCCCCGCCCGTTATCTCCATAATGGAGCTGCAGCATTTCATCGTGCCGCGAGACTCTGATCAGGATCTCCCCCTGGATCCCTTCATCGAAGGCATGATGGAAGGAGTTGAACAGCAGGTTGCTTAGAATCTGGGAGAAGGCTCCGGGGTAACTGTCGATCTCCAGCTTCTGCGGGCATTCGATACGAATCTGATGAGAGGACTTTTTGAGCTTGGGGCGAAGGCTCAGCAGTATTTCGTCCAGATATTCATTGAAATCAAATCGCCTGCGTCCCTCGCTGGACTGGTCAACGGCCACCTGTTTGAAACTGTGGATCATTTCGCTGGCTCGGCGCAGGTTGCAGTGGATGGAGTGGGTCGCCTCCGCGGCCAGGCTCAGATATTTCTCCAGTGAGGATTTTTTCAGCCGGTTGGCTTCGAGATCTCGGATGATCTTGCCGGTCATCTCTTCAAGGTAGCTCACAGCCGTGACCCCGACTCCCACCGGGGTGTTGATTTCATGGGCGACCCCGGCGACCAATCCGCCCAGAGCGGCGAGTTTTTCCGACTGGATAAGCTGCTCTATGGCATTTTCGGTGGCGGCCAGAGCGTCCGTCAGAGCCAGGTTGGCGGCGCTGAGTTTTGCAGTGCGTTCAATCACTCGCCGTTCCAGTTCCTTACGGGCGGCCACCAGGGACTCTTCGGCTTGCTGGCGCTCGTGAATTTCCATCAACAGTTCGTCATTGGTTTCTTCCAGGGCCCGGGTGCGCTCCTCGACGATACGTTGAAGATGCTGAGGCTGGCGCATCAGGGCAATGATGAATCCCGTGCCAAGAAGGGCCAGGGCGATGCTCAGAGCCCTGCCTTGCAGGACCTCCGGGGGAGACTCCCAACCGATCAGGGGGGAGATGGAGAGGGTCCAGTTGCCGTTGGGCACCAGAATGTCGGCGGATACTGGATTGATCGGCAGGGCCTGGCTGCGGGCAAAAATTTGTTTTTCTCCCGTGTCGGGAAGCAGTCGCCATAGCTCGTAGGCGTATCGATCAACGAGCGTCTGGGGCAGCCCACTGCCTGCCAGCAGGTCGGAGAGCTGCATCACGGCCGTTGTGAAGCCCCAGAAGGTTTCTATTCCGTCGTTGTCGATCACAAAGACTGGATAGCGGCCGATGACGGCGACTCCCCCCTGAATCAGGGGAAAGGGGCCCGCCAGCGTCAGCTTACCGGTGTTTACGGCCAGGTGGGCTTCCTTGTTGCGAAGCGGGTCCGCGAGCAGGTTGTGTCCAAGGGCCGGTTCGTTGCCGGCAAGAGGATGAATCTTGCCGATGATTCCGCCTGGGGCCAGTTGAAGATTGGTAATTCCGGGGAAGCTTTTGAGTAATTCCTCGCTGAGGGTTTCAAATTTCCGGTTGTCTAAGACATGCTCCTGATCTCGAACGACGGCGCCCAGGGCGTAGGTTGCCGCCATGGAGCGATGGATGAAGCGTTCCATCGATTTTGCCTGATTCTCCGCAAAGCTCTCGGTCCGGTGACGCTGTTCATTTTTGTGGTGAATCTCGACCTGATGAGTCAGGGCAAGTCCCGCGATGAGCAGAGTCAGAAATACGCCTAGTGGCAACAGGAAAGACAGTACGAACCTTATGTTCGGTTTCTGTATCGGCTGGCTATTTTCAGGGCCCATGGTTCCCAACTTTCGTCAATGGTGGGGGATCAGGCGGAAATACAGCTTTGCGTAAAGCTTGAGTCAGGAATTTTCATCGGTATTTCAATTTGAAATCTTACACCCTTATCCGGTGTGCTGTCACACCGGATTTTACCTCCCAGGGTCTGGGTGACCAGATTGTAGACGATGTGCATACCCAGGCCGCTTCCCCCCTGCCCCCGGCGGGTGGTGAAGAAGGGCTCAAAGAGCTTGGGCAGGCTTTCAATCTCCAGCTCTGGATCACAGTGGATTTGCATGCGGTGGTTCCCCTTGCGCAACCGAGGGGCCAGGCTTTTAAGTACATCTTCAAGGTATTTCAGCAGCAAAAAGCGTCTACGCCGCTCGCTGGACTGATCTACCGCTACCTGTTTGAAGCTGTGGATCAAATCGGCCGCTCGACGAAGGTTTGCGTGAATGGCCGTAGCGGATTCTTCGCTGATTTGGATGAACCGTTCCAGCTCCGAACGCTTGAGCGTTCCCTGCTCGAGCTGCTGTTTGATGAGGGTGGACTTGTCGATGAGATGGGTTGCCGCGGTGATGCCGATTCCCACCGGGGTGTTGATTTCATGGGCCACTCCGGCCACCAGGGCCCCCAGGGCCGCGAACTTTTCTTTTTCCACCAGCTGGGTCTGGGCGTCCCGGGTTGCCTGCAGGGACTGCAACAGCTGTTGGTTCAGATCCTGAAGCTGGAGGGTGCGCTGATTGACTCGCTCTTCGAGCTCATCTTTAGCCTTGATCAGTTCGTTTTCCGCTTCCTTGCGGGCACTGACGTCGATGAGCGTCGTCAGTATGGCTTTGTGCCCGTCCCAGTCGACCAGGGTGGAGCTGGATTCGAGCCAAAGGGCAGCAGGCTGTTTTTGCCGGGCCCTGAAGACGGCGTACGCGGTAGGGATGCTTCCCCGGGTCAGTTTCTCAAAATCACCCTGGAGCGAAGCTATGTATTCCTCGTCCATAAGCAGGTCGATGCTTCCCTGGCCGAACCACTGGGCCAGTTCCTTGAGTCCGCACTGCGCAACGGCTGTCTCGTTGGCGAAGAGAGGTTCACCGTCGCGATGGACCAGGATGCCGAAGAGGCTGCTGTCAAGGATGTCCCGTAGTTTGCGTTCGCTGTCGCGCAGGGCGTCTTCTGCCCGCATGTGGTCGGTGACGTCTTTGGCTATGCCCAGAATCCCCGCCACCTCGCCCCGGCTGTTGAGCAGGGGGACTTTGCTCACCCACTTCAGACGCTCACTGCCGTCACCCTGTTGCTCACGCGACAGGTAGTGGCCGCAGGGCGATCCCTCCTCCAGAACCCTGTTGTCTTCAAAGCGATGGATCCGGGCTTCTTTCTCGGGGTAAAGATCGAAAACGTCTTTGCCTGCAATCTCATCTGGGCTCTGCAGCTTACGCTCCGTGGCAAAAAGACTGTTGCAGCCCAGGAAGCGCGATTGGTTGTCCTTCCAAAAAACCCGGATGGGGATGGCCTCCAGGATGAGGTCCGACATCTGCCGAGTCTGTGAGAGTTGAGCACTGGTGTGACGGTGACGCAGTTCGCAGGCCGTCCAGGGCGCAAAGCCCGCCAGCACTGCCCGGGTGAAGCGCCGGTTTCGAAGGGGGCTCCGACTCATCCCGGCCAGAAAGCCGATGGGCTTGCCATCGTCCCCCAGCAAGGGCACCGATATCAAACCCTCGATTTTCAAATCATCGAAAATTGCCACATTCCCAAGCTTGCGAGCTCCCCGGTTTCTGTAATGGGCTGAGGCCAGGGGGAAATTCTCACAGTCAGCTATCTGTTCCCCGGCTTTAATCGGCCCGGAAGGCCCCAGAAGGGTGACGCAGTTCCAGCGAGAGGGTCGTTCAGGATCCCGCTCTGCAGTCAGGACGAAATCAAACCCCAGTTGTCCCCTGAGATTTTGACATAGAGTCTCGAAAAAGAGTTCTCCACTGGCGGGAGAAATGGCAACGGAGATCCGTTGAATGATGGCGGTTCGGGTGCGCAGGCGTGACAAAGCCCTGGCCATTATAATAAAGGCCATAGCTAGAGTCAGGGCGATAAACGCCAGGGGGAAGTAAACAGTCATATCCCTTTAAGCACCCTCATCGCTGTTGCAGATAAATTCAAGCTGAACAGTAAAACGACAGTTTATTTCAGGATATTACTGGAGGGGGGCAGCTTTGGGTAGGAAGTTTTTTTTCATTGTAAGCCATGCAGGATTGCTTGTTGAGTCAGTAGGTCGTGTAACTTGGTTTTTGCGATGAGTTCAGTTGACGTTGGGAGGGGGCGAAAGCGCAGGAGTGGAGGAGGCCAGCTGCCGGTTCTTTTGCGCATGTTCCTGAAACTGAACCAGAAGGGGGGCGGCAATGATGCGGAATTGCTCCAGCTCTGAAGGGGGCACAGGGGTGCCGGCAGAGGATTTGACCTTGTAGGGATTGACGGGTCGTCCGTCGCGTTTCATCCGGAAGCACAGATGGGGGCCGGTAGCCAGGCCGGTGCTGCCTACGTAGCCGATGACCTGTCCCTGGGCCACCTTTTTTCCTCGGCGCATCCCCTTGGCGAAGCCCTTCATGTGTAGATACATAGTTTCATAGCCGTTGTTGTGCCTCAGACGAATGTAGTTGCCGTTGCCTTTGGTGTAGCCGATTTGAACTATTTTCCCGTCGCCGACCGTCTTGATAGGCGTCCCGGTGGGCGCGGCGTAGTCGATAGCGGGGTGCGCCTTCCAGGTCTTCTGGATGGGGTGGAAGCGCTTGAGGGTAAACCCTGAGGAAATGCGGGTGAAGGACAGGGGGGCCTTGAGGAAGGCCCGGCGCATGCTGCTGCCGTCGGGGCGGTAATAAGACGGCTCTGCACCATCTTTGCCGTAGAGGACCGCCTGGTAATCGACGTCTTGATTGGAAAACTCGGCCGCCAGAATGCGACCGTAACCCACGAATTTGCCCTCGCGGCTGCGTTTTTCTACCAGAGCCTTGAAGCGGTCACCTGTGCGAATGTCGCGGATGAAGTCGATGTCCCACCCGAAGATGTCTGAGAGGGCCACCGCCAGTTCGATCTCTTCGTCGATCTCGGCCACGGCCCCGAAAAGACTGGAGTTGATGACTCCTCCCACCAGCTCGATACTTGATTCGTAGGGGATGTTTTCACGTGAGATGTTGAAGCTTTCCTCCTCCTTCTTTATGACCAGCTGCTCTTCGTTGTCGATTTCGTAGGTGAAGCAGTCGAAGTCCTGATCCTGGGTTCTGACCGAAAAAGCTCTTCCGGCCTTCAGGGAATTCAGTGAGAAGACGGAACGGCACTGTCGGGAGATCTCGTGGATCTCGCCGACGTCGAGGTGCTCGGACATCAGAGCCGCAAAGGTGTCGCCGGGCTGAATCTCGGCACGAAATACCCTGATCGCGGGGGGAGGGGGCTGCGCGGGCTCAGGCTCAGCCTCGGGAGTCTGGGGGCGCAACTCGATGGTCGTAGGCTTGAAGGACGGCGTTGCATCCGAAGTGCTGGAATCCGAAGGGGAAGGTAGGTTCACCAGGGTGAACACGCCCAGGCAAAGAGCCAGGATGCCGACAAAAAAGAAAATACGGGAGCGACGCTTCGCTCCGCGGTTGAGAGATGAGTTGGGTCTGTTGTAGTCTCTAAGCACGCGTTACTCCCGTTGATGGTCTGGGGTGGTGCCCTCTTTTGAAGGCAAGGAACGTACCAGGCCCAAAACGTCTGCACCCTAACAGTTTTTGCAGTTTTTGTCCACCCATGGTCGCCCCTGAGCCATACGGACAGTCATATTTACCCCATAAGGAGTTCAAACCCAGGATGGTAAAACCTCAGCGCCTGATTGAAGATTTCACCCTTTTTGCGTCAACTTCGAGTCCTTCCTTTTCCGAAGGGGCTTTTGCCGAGCTGCTCAGGGAGCGCCTGGAGACCATGGGAGCTCAGGTGCTCTTCGATGACTCGGCGCAGCGTACCGGAAGCGACACAGGGAACCTCATCGCCCGGTTTGTCGGGACGATCCCCGATGCCGCCCCCTTCCTGCTCAGCGCCCATCTGGATGTGGTGTCCCCGGCAAAGGGGGTGATCCCACTGCTGGAGGACGGTGTCTTTCGCAGCGCTGGAGCCACGGTGCTGGGGGCGGACGACAAATCGGGGATTGTCGAGATTCTCGAGGCCCTGCGGATTCTTAAGGAACAGGGTATTCCCCATGGTCCCATCGAACTGGTCTTGACCGTCTGCGAGGAAGTGGGGCTGCTTGGGGCCAAGGAGTTGGACTTTTCCCTTATCAGGGCGCGCAGGGGGTTAGCGTTGGATACCACGGGGGTCGATATTCTGATTCATCGGGCTCCGGCGGCCAACCGCATGAGGTTTCGGGTATTGGGACGAGAGGCGCACGCCGGCATTGCCCCGGAGACCGGAATATCGGCTATTGAGGTCGCGGCTCGCGCCATTGCGCCCATGCGCCTGGGGCGTATCGACGAAGAAACAACGGCCAATTTGGGCACCATCGCAGGGGGGCTTGCGGGTAACATCGTTCCGCGGGAACTTTGGGTGGAAGGGGAGGTTCGCAGCCACAATCCTGAAAAACTCTCGGCCCAGACGGCCCATATGTGTGAATGCTTTGAAGAGGCTGCGCGGCAAAGCGAGAAGATCATCGACGGGATGCCCGTTCGGGCCGAAATCGAAATGGAGCTTAACAGCGATTATCCAGCCATGCATGTGCCGCTGGACTCCCCGCTGGTCTCGCTGGTTCAGCAGGCGGCTTCATCCATCGGTCGCCCTCTGTCGGTCCGTGCCGGAGGGGGGGGCTCCGATGCCAACATATTCAACGCTCGGGGAATCGAGACCCTGATTTTGGCCACGGGAATGTCCAGGGTCCATTCGGTAGATGAGTCGGTGTCTGTTGCCGATATGGAGGCGGTGAGTCGCCATCTTGTTGAAATCCTTTCCCGGGCCTGGAGCTGAACCTCATGACCGAACTGCCCATCGTCGAGGTGTTGCCCGAACTGCGTCAGGCTCTTGCCAGCCACAACCGGGTCGTGCTTCAGGCCCCTCCGGGCAGCGGCAAGACCACGCGGGTTCCCCTGGCTCTGTTAGAGGAGGACTGGCTGGGAGGCAAGAGCATCCTGATGCTGGAGCCCCGGCGCATTGCCGCCTCCAGCGCTGCACACTATATGGCCTCAAGGCTGGGGGAAGAGGCTGGGGGGCTCATCGGCTACCGCATCCGGTATGAGCAGGCCGTCTCCAGGCGTACCCGCGTCGAGGTGATCACCGAGGGGATTCTGAGTCGCAGGCTTCAGGGCGATCCCGAACTCGAAGGGGTGGGGCTGGTCATTTTCGACGAGTTCCACGAGCGTCATCTCGATGCCGATCTGGCCCTGGCCCTCTGTCTGGAGGCCCAGCAGGCGCTGCGCCCGGATCTGCGGTTGCTGGTCATGTCGGCGACCCTGGATGCCGCTCCCCTGTGCGATCTGCTCGAAGGGGCCCCTCTGGTGCAGGCGCAGGGCCGCTGCTATCCCGTGGAGGTTAATTATCTGGAGCGGCGAAGCGAGCGACCTCTGGCCGAGAAGGCGGCCCGGTGCATCGAGAAGGTTCTTCCCCGCACCGATGGCGACCTTCTGGTTTTTTTGCCCGGCATGAGGGATATTCAGCGCTGCCAGTCCCTGCTCTCATCTCTGGCTCGAGAGCAGGATCTTGGTGTCCATCCCCTCCATGGCTCCCTGAGTCTGCCCGAGCAGCGCAGGGCGCTGCTGCCATCGGACAAGCGCAAAATAGTCCTTTCCACCAATGTGGCCGAAACCAGTCTGACCATCGAAGGGGTCAGTGTGGTGGTGGACGCAGGGATGGCCCGTGTCCCCCGATTCGATGTCGCCTGCGGTCTCACCCGCCTGCTGACCTCCCGGATCTCCCGAGCTTCAGCGGAGCAGCGCACCGGGCGCGCCGGGCGCCTCGGCCCAGGCCACTGCTTTCGTCTCTGGACCGAGGCCGAGCAGGGGGAGCTGCTGCCTTTTTCCGCGCCTGAAATCCGTAGCGCCGATCTGGCCGGTCTCGCTCTGCAGCTGGCTCAGTGGGGAGTTGCCGATGCCTCCAGCCTTCGCTGGCTTGATGCCCCGGCGCCGGGCGCTCTGGAAGCGGCCAGGGCGCTCCTGAAGAGCCTTGGAGCGCTGGATAAAAGAGGGAGGATCACGGAGTTGGGGCTTCAGATGGCGCAGATTCCCGCTTCACCTCGTCTGGGGCGCCTTATGCTGGAGTCCCGCAAAATGGGCTGCGCAGGGCTCGGTGCAGACCTTGCGGGGCTGCTCGGGGAGTCGGAACGGCTGATTTCGGTGCGCCCATCTCAAGGCCCCGCCGATCCACTGGAGGCGCTGCGGGCCCTGGAGCGCTGGCGCACTAGTGGGCAGGGGGAGGGATTCTTTGCCGCCGACCGTGCGGCACGTCATTTACGCAAAGCCCTGGGCCATGGCAGACAGGACAGGTGCTCTCTGTCGCGGGATGAGGCGGTGGCGCGGCTCTGCGCCCTGGCCTACCCCGATCGTATCGCACAGCTGCGTCAGGCCGAAGGCAGCGGCTATCGCCTCATTACCGGACGGGGAGCGCTGCTGAGCGGTCCGACCACAGGTAGCGCGCCCGGATACCTGGTGGCCACCGGGCTTGCCGAGCATTCCCGGGAGCAGGACCGTATTCTCTCCTGCCTCTGTCTTTCGGAAGAACTGATCCGGGAGCTCTATGCCCATGAGGTGGAATCGGTGCGTTGTCTGGTCTGGGATGAGGAACTTGGACGCGTGCTGGCCACCGGGGAGGAACGACTCGGTGCCCTGGTGCTCAAAAGCCGCCGGTTGCAGCCCGAGGCCCATGAACTGGAGGCCGCCATGATTCAGGGCCTCCGTGCGTGCGGGCTTGAAGCTTTGCCCTGGGATGATCCCTCACAACAGTATTGCGCCAGGGTGCGTTTTGCCGCCCTCTACATGCCCGAGCTCGACTGGCCCGATCTGGATCAGAAGCACCTTCTTGAGACACTCGAAGATTGGATTCCCCCCTGGATCACCGGCATGAAAAACAAGCAGGACCTGCGCCGCCTCCCCCTGCTTCAGGCACTTCGGTCGATGCTCAGCTATGAGCAACAGCGGTGCCTGGAGGCCGAGGTGCCCGAGCGCCTCAAGGTGCCCAGCGGCTCATCTGTTCGCTTAGACTACGCGGTGGAGGGGGCTCCCGTGCTCGCCGTCAAGCTGCAGGAGCTCTTCGGTCTGGCCGAAACCCCGAGGCTGGCCCGGGGGCGCGCCTGCGTGCTGCTCCATCTGCTCTCCCCCGCCCGGCGTCCCCTGCAGGTCACCCAGGATCTGCGCAATTTCTGGAATGCCATCTACCCTCAGGTGAAAAAAGAGCTCAAGGGACGCTACCCAAGGCACCCCTGGCCCGACGACCCCTGGAGCGCCCCGGCGACGAAGCATACTAGAAAGCGTCTGTCGCGATGAGTAGCGCAGGGGTTGATGAGAGCACATGGAGTATGGTAAATAAGTCACTTCTTTTTTTGGTGATGTCAATCAATGACATGACCTCAATTTTTGTAAGGAGGAAGTGGATGAAATTGTTGAAAAAATGGATGGCCCTTCTGCTCGTGGGGCTCTACCTCTCTGCCTGTGGCGGGGGTGGGGGCAGCAACCCCGGAACGCAGCAAACTGGCGGTGAGACACCGCAAACTGGTGGTGTTGGGATCGCCGTAGACCCCTACATCGTCGGGGCAGTATTCAATGAAGTTCAGGTCGTGGCTGGCGTCGAAACCGTGCAGCAAACCTCGACCCCATCTGATGAAAAAGGTCGGTTTACCTTTGCCAGCCCCTTTACCCTAGGCTCCTTTATCGTGATGACGACCACGAAAGGGATGCACAACGGAGCTCCTTTTGAGGGGACCCTGAAGCGCGAGGTTGACGGTTCGGGAGAGCTGGTCGCTTCTCCCCTGACCACCCTGCTGGCCGAGGGGCTGGATGAGGATCAGGTTGTGGAGCTGATCGCAGCCGATGCCTCGGCCGAGGAGAAAGCCGAGCTGAAGTCCAAGCTCAAAAACAACCCCATGGAGAGTATCGAGAGTGGTGATGACAGACTTCTGATTGCCGCTATTGCCGTCAACGTAGCCCTGAGGGTTCTGGAAGATAATGTGGCCTCGGCAAATCTCGGCGACATTATTGCTGCTGTTATCGAGGTTCTGGAAACCAAGGTTTTCAACCAGGAAAACGACGACAAGGATCTTGACGATCGGATCGGGACGGCCGTCGCTCTCTCCGATTATGTTGCCGATGAAATCGATGAAACCGAAGATTCTAATGCTGTTAAGGGAATCGTCACAACGGGACTCGTGAATGCCGTATTTGTCGGTGCCGCTCAGAATGGCGGGCAGGTCGTGATTGAGGCCGATGAAAACGGTCTGCCTGTGGCCGCTGCGCCAGCCACTTCCGTGGAGGCCCTTCTGGAGAAGGGTTTTGCCGCATTTGACAGGGCCAGCTCGGCCAAGCCTATGGCCAATACCACCGACGACCTTCTGGACGCCGTTAAGTATTTCAGCGCCGCCGCAGTCCAGGTTCCGTATGACTCTGCGGCAACACAGAATGACAAGGACACCGCCTATTTCTTCGGCGCCGTCGCTCAGATCCTTTCTCTGGCCGATCCCTATTCCGATGCGGTGGACAACGGCCGGAATAATCTGGGGGACATCCTGGATGCCTTCGGTTTCTCCGCTGATCGCGAGAACAGTGACCTGATTGTCTACCCGGAAACCTGCATCGAAGTTGATACAGGCAGCTGGATTTATACCGACTGCCAGGCAGACCCTCTTCCTTTGACCACCCCGACCACCGGCGAGCTCCAGCAATTTCTCTTCAGCAAGCTGGGTACCGAACTCGGTGGGGCCGTTGCGGCACTGGGC
>JAAXQG010000101.1 GCA_012974445.1 Desulfuromonadales bacterium | reverse complement strand
TCGAAGAACAAATCAAAATTCGCCTGTGCCCCCGCCGCCTCGAATCTCGAAGTATCCTCCCCCCACCAGTTCCTGCTCAGATCGACAAAATCCTCGAAGCTTTCATCCCTCTGCTTTTGAAGCAGCGTTTGCCGCCCCAGGCTTCGGGACTCCTTGGCCACTATCCCCTCAGAACCTTCCTGAACCTCAAAATCCGCACTCATATGCACATCAAGGTGGACAGCAACCTCATTGAAAAGGAAACTATTTTCATGGACCCTGGGATAGGAAGAGTAGTTGCTGTAGAGCACGAGAGAGTTTCTGACAAACAGATTTTTGCGGATAACCGGATGGGATTTCCGGTTGTTATAAATTGCTGTATCGTTTCCAGCGAACAGATTGTGCTCGATAAGCCCGGAGCCGAAACGATCGTTGAGGATAGCGACAGCATTTGAGATGAAGCGATTGTTCCGAAGGTCGGGGGAGGAGAAAAATCTGTTTTCAACAGCCGTCGCGTTCCTCTCGAAAAGGTTGTCTTCGATAGCCGTTTTATCTTCTCCCTTACTGAGAAGAAGAGCCGTTTCGTTTTCAATAAACCGATTCTCCCGGATGCTGGCAGGAAACAGCCCCGTAACTACCATTCCCTTCCCATTGCCCTCAAAAAGATTGTCCGACACCTGCGCCAAACCACCACTGATCAGAAGCAATGCAGCCTTACGGTTTTTTATAAATCGATTTTTACTGATTTTCGGGTTTGATTTCAACTCGCTTTGGATTCCAACCCCACAATCGACGAACAAATTTCCACTGATCTGAACATTGCCCTGTTTAAGCAATTGAATCGCTGTTTCTACCCCATTAAAAGTACTGTTCATAAAAGAAGGACTATTCTCAGAAACGCTGACCGCCATCGTACCACCCGAGAACTCTACAAAGTCAAAGAGACTCTGCGCCCCCGAAGATTCGATAATCACCCCTTGAGAATCATCAACCGCCACAAACTGAATGGGTCTATCTATCTGCCCTTGCGCAATAAGGGCGCCCTTGACACGAATGCTCGACTCGGGGCGCTGCAGATAGACCCGAGTTCCGGGTGCCAACTGAAGTTTTGCGCCGATGGGAACGATGAATTTTCCATTGAGCCTCACCTCTCCCTCCCAGAATATCTCCGGTAGATTTTGCCCCGAAGCCCCGAAGACCCGACTTCCAAACAGAGTCAACAAGATGCACAATGCCAGAAGGCTAGGGCACTTCATAAGGTTCGACAACAATATCCCCTTCAACGATACCCCCCTCCCTCTCAATCACCACAGCTGTATTACGGGCAAATCGCCCGTAAAGCTCCCCTTGGGCAACCGGCTTGCCGAAAGACTCACGGGCCAGAAGATGATAAGACCCAGCCCCGGGAAGCTCCAGCCTGAACACCCCGTCAGCCCTGGTGAGTGCGGTAAAGAAATCAGGTGTTCCTTTCATTTTGGAGTCCAAATAGGCAAACACCCGAACACCGGCTTGCGGATAGTTCTGCCTGTCCAGCACCCGCCCCACTACTCCTGTATACAAACCCATAACTTCAGAATCAGGTTCATGACGTGAAATCATTTCCAACCGAACGTCCAGATGCTCACCCTCGTCAATGCTGACAGGGTTGCCCGGGAAGTATCCAAAAAAGTCCCCCACCTCAAGCGGCCCCACGCGCCCACCCCGTAACCGCTTCCTGGCGATGAGATAGTAACTCCCTGGTGCCACAGCAACCCTGAATTCACCCTTTTCAACGGGTATAATACGCATTCCAGGCCCCTTGAAACTCTCCCGAGAACTTGAATAAAGGGAAAGATAGACCCGCTCAAGCAGCTCATCCTTGAAAAGAAGTCGCCCCGAGATCAGAGTTCCCTCCCCTTCAGAAACGAGGGGCACAGCACCCGGTACCAGACTGAAATTTACCCGGCGGTATTCATCACCAGCAACCTGTACGGGACTATCGCTGTCATAAGCGAAAAAATCAGGGCCTGAACCAGCATTTTCACCTGAAGTTGCGAAGCAATAATAGGTGCCGGGTTTCAAGTCTAAACGATACCTTCCATCTTTCCCGGTGGGAGAAGAGACAGCAACAGGGCCCTCATTGTTTTTTTGCTCAATCGAGCTGTAGGCTGCAACACTGACGCCAGAGACAAGTTCTCCCCGAAAAGCGATGCGCCCTTTGACCCCTCCGGCAAGCACGAGCCCGGGAGCAAACAAGCAAGCCCAGAGAATCAGCACCAGATATCTGCCCCTCATGGGGGCTTTGACTGAACACATCATCAACGATCTCATTCAGGAAAAAAAATCCCCGCTTGGGCGGGGACTTTTTCGTCTATCTCGTAACAAAAAAAACATCAGTGAGTCCATAACTAGCAAGGATGTACATTACTGCTTCCAACAACTTTAGGCTTCATATATTTTTTCATTCTCAGCACTCATCCTATTCGGTTTTCAAAAAGTTACTTCTTCACGAGCTCAAAGCCTTGACCCTGCCACTCCGGTGTACCGCCACGAAACCACTTGATATTCGTGTAGCCCGCTTCCCGAGCAGCAATACTTGCCTTGTAGGATCTCCAGCAAGTGTCTCCCTGACAGTAAAGAACTACCGGAGCTGTTTTATCCGCGGGGAGCTTCGCAACATCAAACTTGTCCTGGCTTGAATCATAATTAACAGCTTTTTTACTTTTCGAGTCATCATAAAGCAGGTGCCCCGTCTCAGGGATAGTCCCCTTGGCTAATGCCCTTGCAGGACGCACATCGAAAGCAGCCGCTCCGGAACCTATAAGAGCCTTAACCGTATCTACACCAACTGTTTCAACCCCAGGAATCTCCTCAGGGACAATTGGTTTCTGCGCCATAGCGGGGGTGACGAAAAAAAGACTAAGCATTGCAAAGAAAAATACCAACGACCTTACTCTTAACATATAGACCCTACTCCTTTTGATGAAATTACTTCGGTTGTTGTTGGGGCGGAGGTTGAAAGCTATCAATTTCCATCTGGGCACGTGCATGGCCATTTTCTGCCGCTTTGCGAAGCCACCTTATCCCTTCAGATGGATTTTGAGCAATACCAGCACCGTTCATATACATCTTCCCTATAGCGTACTGGGACAGAGTCTGTCCCTGATACGCGGACTTCAGGTACCATTTGGCAGTTTGGGCCAGATCGGGTTCAAGAGAAACGCCTTCGACATCGATACCAGTTTCAAAAAAACCTGCAACCATATACTGGGCCCGCGCATTGCCTAGTTTAGCCCCTCGCATATACCAGTCGAATGAATTTTTCAGGTTTCTTTCAACGCCAATACCGTTCTCATACATCTTCGCAACCCTGTACTGGCTTGAAGCATGCCCCAGCTTTGCAGCAGTAATGTACCAATTAAAAGCCTGCTGAATATCTTCCTGAACACCTCGGCCATATTCGTACATCGCCGCCAGTCGGTGTTGCGACTGATAAAAGCCCGCTTTCGAGGACTTTAGATGCCATTTGGAGGCTTCTTCATGGTCCTCCTTAACCCCGAGCCCATTTTCATAGATGGTTGCAATCTGAAATGCCGACTCAGCAGAAGGGTCGGAACGAAAGGCCGCAAGAGCCGCTACGTAGTCCCCTCTCTGAAATGCCTTCATTCCATCGGCGTACTCACATAAAGCGGGACTAGCCAGCAGAAAGATAGCTAAGAGTATGCCGGAGCACATTCGAGCAGGCTGATAAGGCCCGCTCAAAAAAAGTATCCGTCCCAAGAGAAGTCGCACGCAATCATTCATTAGAGCTCACTACGCCGCTCCACACAGGCCTGCCATGAGCATCACGCGCCAGAACAACGACCTCCCCCCCCTTAATGATTTCTCGTGCCCTGACATCATAGGGTTTGAATGTCCCGTCCGGCTTGGGTTTACCCTGCTTGACAGCACCAACCACCTCGACCAGGTCACCTGCAGCCAGCACGCCGTCCATTGACCTGAAATACCAAACCGGCCCGATGTGCACTTCGTACATCTCACCTTCAGACTCCAACTTGACATGAAACCCGAGGGCATCCTTTTTCTTTTTCCCGAAGGAAGGAATCTTTTCGTAAACCTTCTTGACCTCGCCCTTGACCGTACGCACCTTCTTCTGGTCATATTTCTTAATAGCCCGCGAGAGCCTGCTGCTGTGGTCCCAGGGAGCGCTTATCACCGGTGTCACTGTCAGAAAAAAACTTACCAGGGCAAGACTGCATAGAGCCAGACATTTGAAAGCCATAGTCACGTCACTTCCAATCCATAAAAAAGAAACCAGCGGTCAAATGAAGTACGAATCTGCAGCCCATTAGAGCTGGCCCTTATTTTTCCCTGTCCATGTTTTTTTTCGCTTATCAATAAAAGGCTTTGCCACAATATTGACTCCCGTGAGGCCTTCTCTCGTCTTAATCTCAACGGGGGCTGGAAGCACCATGCCGTAGACCCCGATGTATTCACCATCCTCGGGGATTCCCCCAAAGAGAGAGGTTCGGCTTTTCAGATAGAACGTTCCACCTTTTGCGACACGCAATTGGTATCGTCCATCGAGGTCCGTGCGCTCAGAGATGAAGAGCGGCTTGCCGACCACATCACTTGTGCCGAAAGCAAGCACGACAGATCCAGGCAAAGGCTTGCCATTTTGATCCCTCACCGTACCCTCCATGGTCGTCACATCTTCTGCCTCTACATAGAGCTTCTTACTGAAGCGATGGGCCTGGACCGATCCGATATCTACAATTTCACCAGCCCTGATCGAATAGACGGTCTCACCCTTCTGCAGACTGTCGGTACCAGGATAAATGAAATCATCTTCTCTCGGGGGGCCGAGAAGGTCGCCATCTTGACTTTTCACAGCAGTCAGGTAGTAGTCACCCACAGGGAGCGTCATCCTGAAACGACCATCTTCTTCAATATCACCACGATCGTCCGGCGGCCTCAGGTAGCGACTGGGGTTCGGAGGAGGCCCCTCACCTCTTTTAAACACTGCGACCTTGCCGTAGGCCATGGGTATATCCACGGACTGCATGACGATGCCGGTGATTTCACCGGAAAGCACCGGGGTTTCCTTGACGACCTTTTTTGTCTTTTTCGAGTAACCAATTGACGGCAACACTGCCACCGCCAAAGCAAGGAAAGCCGAGAATACCAACACTTTTTTGCAAACCATATAAAATGTCCTGAGTTCATGAAAAACTTGAATTGACCAACACATTAACCGAGACCGGACACAAAATCAATCTCATCATTAGAGAAGACTTTCAGTGTTATCAATTACTGCGCCAGCCAAACTCAGGGCATCTACTCCCGAAAAAACAAGTCGGTGCCCGGCAGCTGTTGCTCTATGAAGGAAAGTCTACTCTTTGCCTCCTGTAGCTGCTCCTGGGTCAACTCAGCCCGAACCCTATCATAGGGGTCCTTAGCAACATGCGCATAATCATGGGTCATCGCAAGACTCAACCAGACGTAACTCTCCACGGGATCGAACTCCACCAACTCACCCTCCAGGAATAACTCACCCAGCACCACAAAAGCCCGTCCGTTAGCCTGCATAGCCGAAAGACGCAGCCATTCCAACCCGGCAGCAATATCAGTCTGGCCACCTTGGCCGAGGAGAAGTCTGCGTCCCAGGCTGGATTGTGCCCGGGCATGACCCTGCTCGGCCGCCAAGGCATAGAGCTCTCGGGCTCTGGGCACATCCTTCAGAGGTTCATCTGCGAAAAAATAAATCCGACCGCTGAGGTACTGGGCGTCAGCGTCTCCAAGGTCCGCCCCCTGCAGATACCATTGAAGGGCCCGGCCATCATCCACGTCCACCCCGAGCCCGAAATGATAAAAACGGCCAATTCGGAAAAAAACCTCGGGAACCTTCTGGAGCGCTGCCTTCTCGTACCAGAGCCGCGCCTGACGATAATCCTGCCCCACACCTTCGCCTAATTCGTACATCTGCCCCAGACGATACTGGGCCATGGAGTCATTGGATTTGGCACGATCAAAGATAGACCGATCTTCGTCTGCAATATCCCCGGGAATCGGGGCTTTCAGGTCAGGGGGAGAACTCAGACGTTTTTTTGCGACGGCGTCCCCTTGTTCAGCAGCTCGAGAATACCAGTTGTAAGCCGCGATGAAATCTCGCACGCCACCCAATCCAAGCTCGTACATACGCCCCAGCTCACGCTGTGCCGAGGGTCTGCCTTGCTCAGCAGCCTTGAGGTACCAACTTCTGGATTCAGGGTAATCCACCGGCACCCTGCTGGTTCCAAGGCTGGCTATTCGCCCCAGACCCTCCTGGGCTGCAGCCTCTCCCTGCTGGGCCGCCATTTCGTACCATCTCCTGGCGGTCTCAATACTGCGAGGTGCTATTTCCCCTTTTTCCGCTAACTCTGCCAACCTGAGCTGCGCCTTGGGATAGGCCTGAGTGGCCGATCTTTCAAGCCACTCCAGCCCCTTCTCGACGCTACGCTCAGTTCCGCGCCCGGCGAGGTACAACTCCCCCAGAAGATAACGGGCCTCTCCATCACCCTGCTCTGCTGCGGCCAGAGTCCAGCTAAACGCCTTTGCTTCATCCCGGGGTGCCGACTTGCCCTGTGCATACATCCGGGCCAGTCGGATTTGAAACTCCAGGTTTCCTTTTTGCGCCTCGGCGACCAGCAGATTCAAGAGTTCTTCAGCCAGGCGGGAGCCTGCTTTACCCTCATCCAGATAACCGGCCAGACGATTCAACGATTCGATATCCTCTTGCCTTGCGGCCTCCAGGAACCAGCGAATCGACTCACGCCTGTCGGCAGCGACTCCCAGACCGGATTCATACATCTCACCCAACCTCGCCTGAGCTCCCCGATCTCCCTGAGACGCTGCCTGAAGATAGAAATGATGAGCCTTTTTGAAATCGACCCTGGCAACACCACCCGTGTCATACATCTGCCCGAGCCTGAACTGCGAAGCCATATCTCCCTGCTCGGCCGCCAGATCGTACCATTTCATGGCCTTTGAAAAATCCCTGGGGCCGCCAATGCCTTGATCATAGTAATAGGCAAGCCTGGATTGAGCGTATAGGTGCCCTTTTTCAGCCAGCTTGAGATACCAGCGCATCGCTTCTGAATAATTTAAAGCGATCTCCAGCCCTCGATCATAAAGCTCGGCCAGGCGCGCCTGGGCCCTGTCATCGCCCTCCCGAGCGGCCCTTATATACCAGCCCACAGCCACATCGAAGTCAGGCCTCCCCCCGGCAATACCAGCCTCATACATCTGGGCCAGGCGCAGATAAACCTCAGGGACATCATGGCTGGCTGCCTTGAGGTACCAGTGCAGAGCCTTTCCGGGGTCAGAATCCACCCCCGCACCCTCATCATAGAGGCCGCCCAGATAATACTGAGCCTGTGCATTCTCCTGGAGTGCGGCCTTTGTATACCACTTGATGGCCAAAGCGCGGCTGGGTTCAATGCCCTTGCCGATATCGTAAAGCATGCCCAGCCGGAGCTGAGACTGAACATGCCCCATTTCAGCCGCCTTGCGATACCAGAGCTGCGCAAGAGCCAGATTCTTCTCTACGCCCTGCCCCTGCTCCAGAATTCCCGCAAGGCGAACTCGCGCTTCCAGACTCCCCTGCTCTGCCGCCAAGCTGTAATAGCGAACAGCCTCCCCCATATCGGCAGGAACCAGCCTTCCATCTTCATATAACTTTGCAAGTCGAAGCTGCAGCGCCCTGTCCCCCAGCCTCGCCGCCATCGCGTAATACTCCATGGCCTTGCCGAAATCCCTGGGGACTTGATACCCTTTTTCATAGGACTTTCCCAGTCGCAGCTGGGTCGCCTGGTGGCCCGACCGTGCGGCCTGATCATAATATTTAAGGGCCAGCTCAGCGTTCCGTTCGACTTCCGGCCCTCCCTTTTCGTACATTTTGGCCAACTTCAACTGACTGGGGACATGTCCCGCACCGGCAGCCATCTCCAGATACCCATGAGCCTGCGCCGGGCTCTTCTCCACCGCCTTGCCCTGCTCGTAAAAGCGGGCCCGAGCCGCCATCGCCTCGACCGAACCCGCCTCTGCCGCCAGACCGTAATAGCGAAAGGCATCGACGTCACTCTGAGGAACCCCCTTCCCATACTCATGGAGACTTGCCAGCTTGGCCCAGCTATCCCGGTCTCCATGCTCCAGCACCAGCTCATACAGAGGAGTCTGCTGGTTACCAGCCAGGGGGGCGCCCCCCTTCAGGGCCAAGCGATACTCGTAGACAAGGTTTTTCCGCGAAACAGCCTCAGGTTCAGCCATTGGAAGACTCTGGATAACGGGCCCTGTGACGGAGCATCCCGACACCAGGGTCAAGCTGGCCAGAGTGATCAGGATTTTCTTCATGGAAAACTCGCCCATAAAACCTCCCCTAACTCAACATTGAAACGTTTTGACCGTTCATTGTACTTAATAAACTCACACCCACAAGCACGCCGACCATATCCTGTAAAAGCAAAGAATCATCCTCAAAAAGTCAGTCGCAAGGGGATAGACACGCCAAAACACCAAAGGCGGAACTTAACCATCACAGGTTTCTTCCCTCAGCCAATCTCCCAATTACGCACTAACTGTTCCAAGGCGACGCGCCCTCCCTGTCCAGGGTACCCTTCCAGGGGGAGAAGAGCTGTCCCCTCATTGCCAGCCAAGACTCCCAGAACCCTATAAGGCAGTACAAATGCAATAAATAACCCGATCACCATGATCAAGCACCCCAGCCAGACAAGGGGCTCCCAGGGATCTTCTGAAAACTGGAACCCCGCATAGCTTCTTCCCTGCGGGTCAGCGTCGAGGGCCGTCAGGTAAATAGTCACTCCCTTGTAGCTCAAGGGACTGTTCATCTCAATGACCCCCGTCGAGACCAGCTGACCTGCATCGAGGATCGAGACTTTGCTTTGCAGCTGGCGTATTCTGGGATCACGATAATCTGTCCCCCGAAGCAAAAGGGGCAGGGACGCCGCACTCCCGAAAGCCCGATCGCCCTTGCCCGACACATAGTCGCCAAGAATTCTCCCCCCCCGCAGGATATCAAACTCCAGCTGCATATTCTCCAGGTCCAGCCGCTTCACCCGGGCCTGAGTACCGGGAAGGGGCAGATCAACCAGTTCACCTTCTCGAGTCGTATAGCTGGCAAGAATCTCCCCCGTAACAGGCGAAAGCGCATCAAAGCGCAGCTCAATAGGGTAGTAAAAAGTTTCCAGGCTATCCAGCCGGAACTCAAAGTCCAGCATCCGGCTCCCGCCCAGATCCCAATCGTGGATCACCGCGCTTTTCTCCCCCGGATAGATGTTCAGGGTTCCCACCTGCCCGAAGATCCTGGCGAATCTCGATTTCTCGCAAAATCTTCCGCACCTGCCCGGTTGCCAGACCTTTGGGAACAATAGGCACTCGTCGCAATTCACGAACGGACTTGGCG
>JAAXQG010000177.1 GCA_012974445.1 Desulfuromonadales bacterium | reverse complement strand
GAGGATAATCCCTTTATGGGATGGCGCTCAGTTCGGATATCACTGGATCAAAAAGATATTTTCCAGACCCAGATCGAAGCGGCACTGATGGCCGGCATACACGGGCCGATCAAACTGCTCTTCCCTATGATTTCGGGGCCGGCAGAGTTCAGAGCCTGCCGACAGGTTGTTCAGGACGCCATCGCCCATCTGGATCAGGAGAATATTCCTTACGCCAAAGACGTCCCCTTGGGAATCATGGTGGAGGTGCCGGCTGCCGTGCAGCTCATCGATCTGCTCGCCGAGGAAGTCGCCTTTTTTGCCATTGGAACCAACGACCTGATTCAGTACACCCTGGCGGCAGACCGCAACAACCCGCTGGTCAGCGCCTATTTCAACCCCCTGCATCCGGCTATTCTTCGTGTCATCAGCCGGGTCGCAGAAGTCGCGAAGCAAAAAAACCGGGGCATTTGCCTTTGCGGTGAAATGGCTACAGACCCCCTCTACCTCAGCGTCCTGCTGGGAATGGGCTTGAGGGAATTCTCTGTACCAGGTCCTTACATCCCGAAGATCAAGGACTTCCTCAGGCGCCTGCCCATCGATGAAGCAACCAAGGCATACCAGGAGGTCCGGAAGATGAGCGAGAGCATCCATATCCGCACCCATATGCAGCAGGTCATGACTCCCTATCTTCCGCACTGAGCTGGCTGTAAAATCCGAATAAAAAAAGGCCCGGAAGACTAAAGTCTGCCGGGCCTTTTTTGGTTTTCAGCTGTATTAAAGCATCAGCCAATCAGCGCTTTTACCTTTTCAAAACCGAGATTGAAAGCGGTCTTGTTCAGCTCGCGAAACGCCTCGGGAACACGAGATAAAACAGCAGTCTCACCCGATTCACGAGAAACAACCTCGGTCAAGGCAACCATAGCGCCCAATGCAACCACGTTGGCTACGATCATACGACCGACTTCATTCTTGGCGGTGTTGACAATAGGCATCTTGATGACTTTGAAATCCCCTACGGGAGGATTCTGAACAAAGTCTTCGTCCACAAGCAACAAGCCGCCAGGTCTGATGTCCTTGGAATACTTATCCGCAGCTTCCTGGGTCATTGCCAGACAGGCATCAACCAGGGTCGCCTTGGGGTAATCGATGGGCTCATCGGCAATAATAACCTCCGACTTGGAAGCTCCACCACGGGCCTCAGGGCCGTAGCTCTGGGACTGAACCGCGTGCTTGCCTTCGACAATGGATGCGGCCTCGGCGAGAATGATCCCCGCAGTGATCAGCCCCTGTCCACCAGCGCCGGAAAATCTCA
Source organism: Desulfuromonadales bacterium (assembly GCA_012974445.1). Taxonomy (GTDB): domain Bacteria; phylum Desulfobacterota; class Desulfuromonadia; order Desulfuromonadales; family JAAXQG01; genus JAAXQG01. The sequence continues at coordinate 28,705 of JAAXQG010000177.1, read as the reverse complement.
ATTCATATCTTTCAGCCATGAAATCTCTCCTCTAAAATCAGGCGCCCTTGGCCCGCTTGATGACCTCGGCATACTGCTCGCAATACTCAGGCTTCTCTTCCTTGTGAAGGACTCCGGTGAGAACCTTTCCTTCGAGCTGCTCGGCAGTCATCTTGGATGCAGCGGCAACGGGAACGGCCATAGTCTTGAGGCGCTCCATCATCTCGATAACGCTCCGAAACTTGTTGCGACGTCCGTAAGTCGTGGGGCAGTCGTCCAGAACCTCGATAACGGACAAGCCCTTGTGCTTGATACCTTCGGCAATCAGCTTGTCGATCTGCGTCGCATGGAAGGCGGTAGTACGGGCAACAAAAGATGCTCCGGCGCCGATAGCCAGCTTGCTGATGTCGAAGACAGGATCAGGATTACCGTAAACGGTGGTCGAAGCCTTGTGACCCGTGGGGGTACAGGGAGAGAACTGACCACCGGTCATGCCGTAGATGAAATTATTAAAGATGACATAGGTCATGTCGATGTTGCGACGGCAAGCATGGATGAAGTGGTTACCACCGATAGCGGTACCGTCGCCGTCGCCACCGACCACGATCACGTTCATCTCGGGCTTGGCCATCTTGACACCGGTAGCAAAAGCAGCAGCGCGACCGTGAGCGGTGTGCAGGGTGTTAAAGTCCACGTAACCGGGCAGGCGGCTGGCGCAGCCGATACCGGAGACGATCGCTGTGTTGCTCTTGTCCAGGCCGCAGGTATCGATAGCGCGGATCAGACCTTTCATGGCAATACCATGACCACAACCGGGGCACCAGATATGGGGCAGTTTGCCTGGGCGCAGATACTTATCGTAATCGAAAGCCATGTTACTTCACCTCCTTGACTTTATCCATGATCTGGCCGGGATTGATCGGCTCGCCGTCAACACGCCCGATAAAAGGCACATCACAGGCCCCTTTGACGCAACGCTCGACTTCCAGATTCATCTGACCCAGATTCAACTCGGCCACAATGATTGCCTTGGCCTGCTTGCCGAGCTCAGCGATACGCTTCTCGGGGAAGGGCCAGAGAGTGATGGGACGGAACATACCGGCCTTGACACCTTCTTTGCGCAGCTCGTTTACAGCGTAACGGGCAGAGCGGGAAGTGGAACCATAAGCGAAGACCACAACTTCTGCATCCTCGGTCATGTACTCTTCGTTCAGCTCAATATCGCTCTGGGCCGCACTGATCTTGCGAAGCTGACGACGCTGCTCGTTATCCACCAGATCGGCCTTGGTAGTCGGGAAACCGTCGGCCGCCTTGTTCAGTCCGGTAACATGAAAACGGTAACCGCTACCGAATGCTGCCATGGGGGGCACATCGCCAAAGGAAGGATCGAAGGGCTTGTACTCTTCGGGACCTACGCTGGGCTCGGTACGGTTGATGATTTCAAGCTCACCGGGCTCGGGGAATTCGATGCGCTCACGCATGTGGCCGATGATCTCATCGTAAAGCACCTGAACGGGCATACGGTATTTCTCGGCCAGATTAAAGGCGCGAACGGTCTCGGTGAAGATCTCCTGACAGCTGGCAGGAACCAGGGCGATGACCGGATGGTCACCGTGAGTTCCCCACTTGGCCTGCTGAACGTCAGACTGACCGGGGCCGGTGGGCATACCGGTGGACGGACCACCACGCATGACATTGATAATGACGCAGGGAACTTCGGCAATGCAGGCATAGCCGAGCAGTTCCTGCTTCAGAGACATGCCGGGACCGGAGGTCGCGGTCAGAGCCTTGGAACCAGCTAGGGCACCACCGATGATTGACGCCATGGCGGCAATCTCGTCTTCCATCTGAATGAACTTGCCGCCGATCTTGGGCAGCTCGACCGAAAGGACTTCGGCCACTTCAGTCGAAGGTGTAATGGGATATCCACCGAAAAAATTGCAGCCGGCGTAAAGTGCGCCTTGAGCGCATGCTTCGTTCCCCTGCAGCAGAGCAACTTTCTTAGCCACGTAACTTTCCTCCTGTTATATGTAAGAATTATTCAGCATGCACCTTGATTGCAAAATCAGGGCAACGCAGCTCGCACTGCATACAATTGATACAGGCTTCCGGTTTGGCGACCCGCACAACAAAACCGTCCATTTCCAGGACCTTTGTCGGACAGAATTCCACACAGATGCTGCACCCCTTGCAGTACCTCTCGATAACCTCAATCCTTGGACTGCTCATTTACCTTCTCTCCTGTTAGAGCCACGATGTGTTAATTTCTCCCGTATAGCGCAATGCATCGGCGAAACACTATCATATGTGTCCGATTTTCGCCAAATCATTAAATAGTAAATCTCGAGGGACAATCCCTGCCCCCGCCCTCTTCAACTGTGCTACGACCCGCCCTGAAAGTGCGGGTCGTAGCAATGAAACTTACGCCATGCTGTCGACCAGTTCTTTAACCGCGGCCACAGAGGCGTCAAACATGGCCTGCTCGGTCTCGTCCAGCGAGAACTCGATAATTTTCTCGATACCATCAGCACCCAGAACACAGGGGACACCGACATAATAACCGTCCACACCAAACTCACCTTCGAGCAGGGCGCAAACAGGAAGAAGGCGCTTCTGGTCGCGCAGGATGGCCTCGGCCATAGCCAGAGCGCTGGATGCCGGGCTGTAGAAGGCGCTGCCGTTACCCAGTAGTTTGACAACTTCGCCGCCAGCACCCTGGGTGCGTTTAACCATGGCGTCCATGATTTCCCGAGCCTTGGCTACGTCGTTGTACTTGCGCTCCAGCAGTTCCATCACGGGTACGCCGTTAACATTGGCATAGCGTACGATGGGGACCATGGTATCGCCGTGTCCGCCCAGAACCATGGCGCTGACATCCTTAACGGAGACACCAAGCTCCCAGGCGATGAAGGTGGCGAAACGGGCTGAGTCGAGCACGCCAGCCATACCCATGACGCGGTTCTTTGGAAAACCGGTGATCTTCTGGCAGAGAGTAACCATGGCGTCGAGGGGATTGGAGATGACGATGACGAAGGCGTCGGGAGCGTTGACCTTGATACCCTCGGCAACCTGAGTCATGATTCTGGAGTTGACACCGATCAGATCGTCGCGACTCATGCCCGGCTTGCGGGGAAGCCCTGCGGTGACGATGACGATGTTGGCGCCCTGAATGTCGCTGTAATCGTTAGCGCCTTCGCACTTCACGTCAAAACCGTCAACGGGAGAAGCCTCGGAGATATCGAGGGTCTTGCCCTGGGGCAGGCCTTCAACGATATCGAACAAAACAACATCACCGAGCTCACGCAGAGCCGCGAGCTGAGCGAGAACTCCACCGATCTGTCCGCCACCGATCAACGCGATTTTTGCTCTTGCCATGGTTTTTTCTCCTGCTTTCAAAAGGTTTTAAGTTCACAAAGGGATGGCCCAGCAAAGCCAGGACTCACCCGAAGCGCATAACGTACTACCTGACTTAACCGCCAGCCTAGCTTTAATCCAGAACAGCGAAGGAAAACAATATTCGCAACCTACATAAGATTCCGGCCAGACGACGACCTGAGTCTCAAAGCTCGACAATAGCACTGTAGTCAAAGCTGTAAAAAAACATTTTTTCTATACTGAAACGCAAAAGAAACCCCATGTGCTGCGCCCATCAAAAAACGCTGGGCACAGTGACAACAGGAGCTTTCAGCGCTGTATACAGTATACAAGGCACTTTTGACTGTCAAGATAAAACCAAGGCCTCGCACCCGTAGGAGCGAAGCCTTTTAGTCAAACTAAAACAGTATTTTAAATAGAGAAAGAATCCTCGTAAAAGCACTTAAGGAGGGAAAATATCAGACAGCAGCGCCTCTTGCCGAGCGGCCTCCATTGCCGCATCGCCCAGCTCTCGCGGGATCACAAAGATCTGATCCTTGAATACCTCCCGTGGATCTTTGATCTGATCCCGGTTCGCCCGGTAGAGCAAGGGCCAGAGCAGCGCGTCACCGTAAACCTCAGGCTTAATGGCGATATTCCAGAGGGTATCGCCCTCAAGAACCCGGTACTGAGTAATGGGCTCGATGATCTTTTTCGGCAAAACCTTGGGCGCCGACACAACTGCAGGCTCCCTGGGTGCGGGGGGGGCCACTTTTACTTTCTTCTCAAGGGCTTTTTGTTCAAGGTCCCTGCGGAGAGCTTCCTCAATTTCCTCTCTGGCTTTGACCAGAGACCTGGCGGCGTGCCAGCGGGCCAGAGACAGAGCCTGCTCCCCCTCACCGTATCGCCCCTCTTCAATCAGAGCTTTGCCCTGAGCCAGAGACTGCAACGCCCGCTCATAGAGCTCAGGCGCGTACCGGGGAGCTTTCTCCGCATAAGCGCGAGCAACCGCCTCCTCGGCCCCATGCAATTGAGACTCCGGAGGTTTTGCACAGCCTGAAAGTGCTGCCAGGAGCAGCGCCGTCAGGATCAGTCGTTTTGTCATTGCTTCCTATTCACCGAGGCGGCCACAAGGACGCCCCGTAAGTTGTTATTCAGGAACTGCTTTTGGCCAGCCGGATACCCAAGTCACGCAGCTGCAAGGAATCAACAGCTCCGGGAGCTTCGGACATCATACAGGTAGCCTTCTGGGTCTTGGGGAAGGCGATAACGTCGCGGATCGAATCCGACCCGGTCAAAAGCATCACCAGACGGTCGAGACCGAAGGCGAGCCCGCCATGGGGAGGAGCCCCGTATTCAAGAGCTTCAAGCAGGAAACCGAACTTCTCACGGGCTTCTTCCTCCTGGATACCGAGCAGCGAAAACATCTTCTGCTGCAGCGCCTGGTCATGGATACGAATACTGCCACCGCCAATCTCGGAACCGTTGAGCACTAGGTCATAGGCCTGGGCCCGCGCCTTGCCGGGATCCGTTTCCAGCAGAGCAACATCCTCCTCCAGAGGAGCGGTAAAGGGGTGATGAACCGCTACGTGGCGTCCGGCATCGGCATCCCACTCCAGCAGGGGAAAATCGGTGATCCAGACGAAACGGTAATCGTCCTTACGGGCAAGACCGAGTTTGGCACCGAGATGGCCACGCAGCCGTCCCAATGACTCATTGACGATACCCGATGCATCGGCACCGAACATGAGCAGGTCGCCGACCTCGGCTCCCAGAGCCTCGTTGAGGGCAATTTTCTCCTCATCGGTAAAGAACTTGCCGATGGGAGACTGCCAGCCGTCTTCAGTGATCTTGACGTACGCAAGGCCCTTGGCGCCGTAAATTTTCACGAACTCGGTCAGATCGTCCATATCCTTGCGGGAGAACTTGGCGCAACCCTTGGCGTTGAATCCCTTGACGATGCCTTTTTTTGCCGCATCGGCAAATACCTTGAAGCCGCAACCAGCCACCAGTTCGGTCAACTCCTTGAGCTCCATGCCGAAGCGCAGATCGGGATTGTCGACACCGAAACGGTCGATGGCCTCGGCATAGGTCATGCGGGGCACGGGCGAAGACAGTGTCATGTCGATGGCATCTTTGAAAACCGCGGCGATCATCCCCTCCATCAGCGTCATGACATCATCGCGGTTGACGAAGCTCATTTCGCAGTCAATCTGGGTAAATTCAGGCTGACGGTCAGCTCGCAGATCCTCATCGCGAAAACATTTGACGATCTGACAATAGCGATCGAAGCCGGCGACCATCAGCAGCTGCTTGAAAAGCTGGGGAGACTGGGGGAGCGCATAAAAGCTGCCGGGATTAACACGGCTTGGAACGAGATAGTCCCGAGCGCCCTCTGGAGTGCTCTTGGTCAGTACCGGAGTCTCGATCTCCAGAAAGCCATGAGCGTCCGTGTAGTTGCGCACCGCGCGGGTGACCCGGTGACGAAGAATCATATTGGACTGCATCTGAGCGCGACGCAGATCGAGATAACGGTGCTTGAGCCGAAGGTTTTCGTTGATGTCGCTGTATTCATCCAGCATGAAGGGGGGGGTCTTTGCAGCGTTGAGAATCCGGAGTTCACGGACCTCCACCTCGACCTCGCCAGTTTTCATCTTGGGGTTTACGGTCCCTGCGGGGCGAGGAGAGACAACGCCCCTGATAGCCAGCACGAATTCGCCGCGCACCAGCTCGGCAACCTTGTGGGCTTCGGGGTCCCGCTCGGGATCGAGTGCGAGCTGAACGATGCCTTCGCGGTCGCGCAGGTCGATGAATATCAGTCCGCCGTGATCACGACGGCGCTGAACCCAGCCCATCAGACAGACTTCGTTGTCGACATCCAAAGCCGTTACCTGACCACAGTAATGAGTACGCTTCCAATCTCCAAGAGCTTGATTCAATGCCCTGTCCTCCATGTATATAAAGAGTGTCTTATTCATGAACAAAAAAAATCAGCCGACCCTCCAGGGTCGGCAGACCATGCAAAAACTAGCATCGCCCCCTAAAGGCGTCAAGCCTTATCCCGACGCACCAGGCCACAGCGCTCGATCATCACCGATAGCAATTGATCAAGCTGCACATCTTCCTGAGTGGCGGCGTCCATATCCCGAAGTTCGGCCCCACCCCGGCTGAGCTCATCCTCCCCCAGAATCAGGACATAACGAGCTCCAAGCTTATCGGCCCGGCGCATCTGGGACTTGAGACTTCTGCCCTCAAAATCCATCTCGGCGCGTAGCCCCTGGCGCTGAAGCTCCTGCATCAGCAAAAAGCTTCGGTCCGAGGCGGCTTCGCCGAGCCCGGCCAGAAAAATCTCGGGGCGATCGCGCACAACGGCTTCATCCCCCTTGAGCAGCGCCAGACGCTCCAGCCCCATGGCGAACCCGATGCCGGACAGGGCCGGACCACCGATCTGCTTCACCAGGCCATCATAGCGGCCTCCCGCGGCCACGGCGTTCTGAGAACCCAGCCGCGTTGTGACCATCTCGAAGGTCGTCTTGGTGTAGTAGTCAAGCCCTCGGACCATCCGATCATTGACGGCGTAGGGGATATTCATCCCGTCCAGATAGCCCCGAACCTTGCCGAAGTGCGTATCACAACCACAGCAGAGATGAGCCAGAACCGAAGGAGCCTCAGCCGTTGCCGCCTTGCAACCCGTGGACTTACAGTCCAGAGCCCGCAGCGGATTGGTTCTGTAACGACGCTTGCAGTCATCGCAGAGGGACTCGAGGCGCACTTCGAGATAGGCCACCAGCAGATCCCGGTATGCGGGACGACACTCGGGACACCCCAGGCTGTTGATCTGCAGCTCCACATCGGCGATTCCCGCCTCCTGGAAAAACTGATCCAGCATGGCCAGCACCTGAGCGTCGACCTTGGGGTCGTCCACCCCCACCACTTCGGCTCCCAGCTGGTGGAACTGACGGTAGCGCCCCTTCTGGGGACGTTCGTAGCGAAACATGGGGCCCGAATAATAGAGTTTGTTGATGCTGTCGAGATTGTAAAGTTTGTGCTGAACCAGCGCGCGCATCACCGGAGCCGTCCCCTCGGGGCGCAGGCTGATGGAATTACCGCTTCGGTCTTCGAAGCTGTACATCTCTTTCTCGACGATGTCGGTGGTTTCCCCGATAGAGCGACAGAAGAGTTCGGTCTTCTCCACCACCGGCACCCGGATCTCGGAAAATCCGTAGGTGCGAAAAACTTCCCGCGCTGTTTTTTCCAAAAACTGCCAGGTCTCTACTTCGCCCGGCAGGATGTCGTTCATCCCCTTGATTCCTGCGATACTCACAAGTCCTGTCCTCTCATCATGTCATCATTAAGTGAAGCGGCGTCCGCGCTGGCACTACCCCCTGCATTCAAAAGAGCCTCGATGCGTTCAAAGCCCTGACGCGCCAGACTGTCATTGGCGTCCACCTCCAGAAGGCGACGAAACAAACTCTGAGCCACGACCAGGTCTCCCTCGCGAATGAGGCGCTCGGCCTGCAGCTGGAGATTCTGGCGCTGGCGCTGGATCCTATCAAGAATCTCAACCTCGAGATCCTGCCCCCAGATGGAACGGGGGCGCATACGCAACCCTTTGCGTACCTGCGCTAGAGCCTCAAAGAGTTCTCCGCGCCCCAAACGCCCGTCGGCCTGAAGAAAGGCCTCGCGACTTCTTTCCTCCAGCACCCGCTTCGCCTCGCCGATCATATCGGCAACGGTAAAGTCCCCGGAGGGATACAGATGGCGGATCGCCTCCAGCGCCGAGATGGCTTCCTGGTAACGCTCTTCGGCCATGGCCCGGCGCGCTATTGTTAACATCTCAGCACTTCCAGGACGATCAACCTGCATCAGGTTGCCCAGCGCCCCACGGTGGGCCGGGTCCCGGTCCAGAACCCGCAGGTAGAAGGCGCTCGCGGCCTCAGCATCGCCTTCGGCCAAGGCCAGATTACCCGCCAGGAACAGATCCTCAACCCCCGGAGCCTCCAGAGCCAGCAGCGGCGCAAGAGCCCGCCGGGCCTCCTGGGTGTCCCCCTCCCCCAGAGCTTCCAGAGCGCAATTGTGAAGCAGCACATGGATCGCCCCCTGAAGCTCCCCGGTACCGTCCTGATTCAGACTCAGGAGACTGTCCGTCGCCTCGACTCGATGCCCCTGAAGGTAGCAGAGATAGGCGAGGTAATAACGGGCATAGAGATTCTGTGGTTCGACGCGCAGTGCCTCATCAAGAGCCGAACGAGCCTGATCGAACTGCTGGGCCTCCAGCAGTTCATAGGCCCGCCCAAGCAGCGCCTTGCTGATATTCCCGAGGACCGCCGGGTCATCGGGATGAGTCTCAAGATAGAAGCCGAAGTGCTCGAGAGCATGGTCCATATTCCCCCGCCCCGCCTCGAGCTCTCCCAGAAGCAGGTGCGCGTCTTCACGTAGTGGAAACACCTCAAGGGTGCGCTCGTAAAGATAGACCGCCTCATCCAGGTCCCGGGCATTCATCGCCTCGATGGCCAGCATGAAATAGAGTTCCCCCACGGGGTAGAGCTCCTGCTGTTTTGCAGCCCCCAGTTCTTCGGCCTGGGCCAGAAACACCAGGGCGTCATTGCGCTGGCCTTGGCGGACATAAGCCAGGGCCAGGTTGAAATTGACTTCCAGCGAATTCACATACTCGGGATAAGCAACCAACAACGACTCCACCGCCTCGGCGTTGCGTTGCTCCACCAGCAGGGCGACCCCCAGGCCATAGTGAAGGGAAAGATCTTTCGGTGAGGCCTCGATGGCCGTCCTGTAACGCTCAACCGCGCTCGCCCCGGTACTGGCGCAAGCCACCCCCCCCAGAGCAAAACCGAGAATCAAGACACTCAGCAGTATTTTCATCGCATCCCCCTCCAGGCTTCGGGCGTGGACCATGAGAGGCCAGACCCGATAAAAAACTCACAATAAAAACAGATGAAATCCCCCCATGTCAACGGAAAAGCCCCCGGCTCCAGCGCCGAACAACCCACCCCTGCTCCGCGGCCTCAAAAAGCAGGGTTGCGTCCCGATCAGTTCGGTACGTCTGCCCCCCCTGATCCTCGACATGACGGAGGATTTCAGGGGCGGGATGGCCGAACCTGTTGCCGACACCTGCCGAAACAAAGGCCAGCAAGGGACGCCATAGATTGACCAGCACTTCGGAGCGCGAATGCGCGCTGCCGTGATGCGGCAACTTGAGCAGATCGACGGGACCTGGGGCCCCCTGCAGGGCCAGCATCTCCACGCCCTCGGCCTCGAGATCACCAGTGAGCAAAACACCCCGCCCGCCCCATGCAGCGAAGACCACCTGGGACAGATCGTTACTCCCCCCCTCCCCTGCGCCCTGATAGAGAGAAAGCGTACCATCGGCTCCGGCATTTAAAAGGTTCCAGCCAGGAGCGATGCGCCCCATGGAAATATTTCGATTCTGGAGAGTCTGAAGCAGCAGGGAGTTGAGCCGCTGCGGGGCTACGGGGCTCCAGAACCGCTCCACTTCAAAATGCTCCAGCACAAAAGGAAGCCCCTTGGAATGATCGGGATGATCGTGAGTCAGGATCACTGCGCTCAGCTTCCGAACCCCCAACCGTGCCAGCGCCGGGGCCACAAGACTCTCCCCCACATCAAAACGGTCGCTGTAGAGTCCGCCGCCGTCGATCAGGTAATGCTGATCGCCCAGGCTCACCAGGGTCGCATCGCCCTGCCCCACGCTCAGGGCCACAACCCTCAGCCCCGGCCGGCTCCAGGGGGGCAGCACTAGCAGCGTGCCCCCTACCAGCGCCGCCGTGAGCGCAAGACGCCAGTTTTTACGACTGATGCCACAAAGCAGCACGCAGGCGATCAACCCCGCCCCCAGAATTTCTGGGGGGGAAAGAATCACCACCCCACCGCCGAGCCCGGGAAGGGAGCGCACCGCCGTGGCCATCTCCAGAACGAGCTCCAGAACCAGCGCGCAGCCCCTGAACAGCAGGTCACCGGCCCCGAAACAGAGTCCGTGAAGCAGGGTGGCTCCCAGGACCAGAGGAACCGCTACAAACCCCACCAGGGGCAGGGCAAAAAGATTGGTCAACAGGGCCGCAGGGGCCCATGACTGAAAGTGCCAGAGCACAAAAGGGGCCGTGGCCAGCGTTGCAGCCATCGTCGTAACCAGCACCCCCAGGGGGTAGCGCAGCATCCGGGGAAGCTGGCTAAGACGTCCCTGCCAGCGAGGCAGGCTCAAGAGTAATCCTGCAACGCCCGCAAAGGAGAGCTGGAAAGAGGGAGCAAACAAAAGCAGGGGGTCAATGAGCAGAATCACGAAAGCCGCAAGGGCCAGCAGATCCATGGGTCGACAGCGCTGCCGCAATGCCAGCAACAGGGCCAGGGCCAGAGCGAGCAGAAAGGCACGAAACGCCGGCACCGCCGCACCGGTCAGCAAGTAGTAGCCCCCGAGCAGGGGGATAATCAAGAGGGGAACCACCCTCTGGGAGGGCTCCCAGCGCGACAGGGCAGGAACCAGCCTGTAGAGGCGGCTGCCCAAGGCGTAGAACAGGGCTCCCACCATGGCGAAGTGAAGACCCGATATAGCAAAGAGATGAGCGAGACCGGTGGCGGAGAGCAGCTTACGGTGAGAAGCCTCTATCCCCCCCTTATCCCCCAGACTCAGGGCCCGAACATAGGGTGAGAGTTCGGGGATCAGCTCCCTGAGATGAAGGCCCAGAGTCATGCGCCCCCTCTGCAGCCTGGCCAGTAAACTCTTTTGAGATTTCGGCTCCGCAATCTTGAGCAGATCCAGCGCTTCAGGGACAAAGGCCGTAGCCCCGACCCCCAGAGTAGCCAGATAACGGGGAAAGTGAAACTCACCCGGCGTTCCGAAGAGTCGGGGGAGACGCAACTCCTCGAAGAACCGGATTCGATCCCCCGGCGCCACCTCCAGAGCTTTTCCCCGGGTATAGAGACGAGCCTTTCCCCATAGGGGATAGGCTCGAAGATCTTCGTCAAAGCGTCCAAGCATCTCCAGGTCGAGGGTCCAGCGATCTTCTGCCCCGGGCGTTACCGAGAGGATACGCCCCTCCATCCGCAGATCCCCCCGCATTGCCCAGGCGCTCACATGATCAGGGTGGGGCGAAGGTGCCATGCGCACCAGATAAAGACTGATGCCCAGAAAGAGAGAGAAAAAAAGCAGGCAGAGACGTCGGGCAGAAGGGCGATGCCGAAACAGCAGAAAAAAAAGGGCCCACAGGGGAGGCAAAAAGTGCCACCCGCTGTGGGCCTGCAGATATGGGGAAAGACTGATCCCGGCAACATAGCTTGCAAGCAGAGGGAAAATCCAGCGCCGCCCGCTCATAATCCCTCCCCCTGCACTTATTGCTCTGGTGCCTCAGCCGTGTTTGGCGATGAACTCCTGCGCCCGCAACACATCTTCGCTGCAGCCGATGAAAACAGGCGCCCGGGCATGGGGCTCTTCGGGACAGATGTCGAGGATACGTTCTGTGCCCGTACTGGCCATTCCACCGGCCTGCTCCACCAGATAGGCCATGGGATTGAGTTCAAAGAGAACCCTCAGCTTACCATTGGCGGCATTGGTAAGATGGGGATAGAAGAAAATCCCCTGCCCCTTGATCAGCAGCTGATTGATATCGGGGACAAAACCTCCACTGTAACGTAGCTTGGCGCCTCGCTCCTCCAGGTCGCGAACAAAGAGGCGGGTGCCTTCCGTGTAACAGTTGCGCAGCCCCCCCGGTGAGTAGAGATCAGCCGAGGGCTTGAGCTTGATGTGGGAGCGGGTCAGGGTGTACTCCATCAGGTGGTTCATGTTGAACTCGTGCACCCCGTTGCCTACGCTATAGACCAGGGTCGTGCGGGGACCGTAAAGAATGTACAGAGCGCCGGCCTGATTACGCCCAGGCTGCAGCAGATCGCACCCATCATAGATCGAAACGATGGTCCCGACAGCCAGGTTCACATCCACCAGAGAGGAACCGTCCAGCGGATCAAAGGCCACGGCATATTTGCCGGCGCAATCCATGGACACAGGAATGACGCCGTCGTTTTCTTCCGAAACTATATTGGAGACCACCCCCGAATGGGTCAAGCGCTTGATCAGTATTCGATCAGAGAGCACATCCAGCGCAAGCTGCTCTTCGCCGTAAAGGTTCGAGGTTCCCGCCACACCGAGATCTCCGGTACGAATGGCGTTGACAATGTATTTGGATGCCTCGGCAAGTTCGCAGATCAGATGAGCCAGATTCGGCTCGACCCCCTCTTCTCGAAGATGACGACGCAGATCGACTTGCAGCTTGGTCGAGCCGGTGGAAGTGGACACAGAAAAACTCCTTGAAAGAGAATAACAAGCCATGCAGCTTGGGGGAAGCTAACCTAAACAGAGTCACCAGACAAGAGTTTGATGAAAAAAAATCGCTCGTCCCTTACTCGGGCACGGGAAGTTCCTTCTCAGCCCAAAGCAGCGTGGCAGCGGTGACGACCGCAGGGATGGTGAAGAATTGAACAAAAGGGACCAGCAGCAGGCACAGAACGCCGCATCCAAAGCCCCCCATCAGGAACTTGCGGGCCATAATCCAGCGGCAGCGCTCCCGGAAAAAAATATTGCGCCGCCCCATGGGATAGCTCATGAATTCCAGCACCAGGAAAAACAGGGTGAAGAGCCCCGAGCACAGCAGGTAGAGCACCGGGCCTGCCAGGGGGACCAGATTGAGCAGCAGCAGCACCAGGAGCCCAAGCACGAAACCGCCCAGTCGCCGCCCCTCATCAAACAAAATGGCCGGTGCCTCCCGGAGGAAACCGCCCAGAGAGAAGGTGCCGTCCTGGCGCAGGTCGAAAAAACGTTCCTCGACCTTTTCACTCAGCAGTTCGTTAAAAGGCGATGCGATGAGATTACCCACCAGGGTGAAGACGAAAAACACCAGTGCCGCTGCAAGCACCGCAGTGAGGGTCCAGATCAGGTAGGCCAGGGCCGTCCAGTACCAGGTCTCGGTCTGGGGCATCAGCCCTAGTACGAAATCGGAGAAGAGGTGAAAGCCCCCCGTCACCCCCAGAGCAAATATGAGCAGATTTATTACAAAGGGAATGAGCACAAAACCCCAGAGCTTGGGGGTCTTCGCTAGGGTACGCAATCCGCGAAAAGGATAGAAGAATCCGGCGGAAAAATCGGTAATGAGTCGAATCATGAGGTCTCACTTTTTGATTGCAGACATAAAACCCGCTGGCGCCCTGTACACCAGAGATCACAGCGGCCCATCGCATCGATCAATTGTTGCGGAAATTGCCCCGCCCCCCGAGATCACTACCCAGGTTTCCGCCCAGACGCATCATCTCGCCCAGTTCCGAGAGGCTGAAGCTCAGCACCAGCTTCTGCTCCTCAGGACGGTCGCTCAGGGTCAGGAACATACTCCAGCAGCGATCACGCCATTCCAGCTCCAGCACGTCTTCAAGGCGTTCATTCTCCAGCAGGTCCTGTCGATGACTGTAGTTCATAAACAGGGGGCGCAGCCAGGGAATGGAGACTCGCCCCTCGAGATATTCCTGGACTTCCCGGTCGTACCTGTAGCTCAGGCTGAGCCCCAGATCATCCTCGGGATAAACATAAGCCTCAAGATTCAGCTTGGTCATCAATCGGCTATAGGGGTCGTAACTCAGGTCGAAATCAAACCGGCTCTTCCCGTCAGGACGGAAGGTCATTTCGGTCAGAATCTCGGAGAAGGGATGATCCAGCTCGTCATCACGCTCCACGCTGAGGTCGAAATCCCCCCCCACCTTGAGATAGAGCAGTTCATGGTAGCGGCGCTCCTGCCCGGGCTCGGCATAGCGGGCCGTGATTCGGTTGACCAGGGCGTAGGCGATCCGGTTCTGGGCCTCAATGCGATCCAGAGAGTCGAAACTGGGAAGGTCTGCCTGATCCTTATCCGGAGTGAAGAAATAGGTCAACTCAGGCTCGATGCTGTGCTGTATTTTCTCCAGTGCTCCGAGTTCTGGAGAAAAAATCCGAGTCAGCTTCGTGGAGACGCGGGTGGAAAAATCATAGATTCCCGCCTGCTTCGAGCCAGGTCCATCCGAAGAGGTGCGATACCAACGTTGACGGTAGCCAAGTTCCGGAGCCACCTCCAAAAAGGAGGTGGGATAAAAGGAAGCCATGAGAGAAGGGCGGGTCATCAGGCGCCCCCCTTTGAGTCCCTTGCGGCGCCAGAAGTAGGTGCTTTCGGTCTCCATCTCGGCAAACCATGGGCCGGCCAGAGGGGTTCTTCGGTAATTCAGGCTCAGTTCGGGCAGTCGCTGAAGGGTTGCCTCGTTATCTTTTTCCAGATCCTTGAGATAGATCATCTCCGTGGAGAGGCTCCAGTTGCCCCAGGAGCGACTCAGGGCAAGGGTGGATTCCACCTGCTCCTTGTTGTACTGCTCGGCGACATTTCCGAACTCCTCAAAATACTCCTTGTCACTTACATATTCCAGATCGGCAATCAGCCGCAGTTCCCCCGGCAGGTTGCCCTGGTGATCCAGGCGCCAGGCATAATCGTCGGGGACCTCTTTGCGCCCCCCCAGGTGGTAGTACTCGAAGACCCCTTCGTTTTCCATTGCCTCGATGTAGCGGTACTCAAGCCCCTTGCCCAGCCCCATTTTGGTAAAATGGTCGAGATAGATCGTTGCATCCCGATTGCGCCCCAGATCCAGAAAGTAGACCAGGGAGAGCTGAGCCCCCTTTTCGTCGGAATAACCGATACTGGGCATCAGAAATCCCGATTCACGCTCAGTCTTGACGGGGTAAATGATGTAGGGAAGGTAAAAGACGGGGATGTCGCTGAGATAGAATACGGCGTTTCGGGCTCGGGCGTAGCCCCCCTTGGTGATTTCGATACGGCTTGCGCCGAACTTCCAGTCGGGCACATCCCCTTCACAGAGGGTGAAGCTGCCGTTTTCTATGAGAAATTCATCGACACCCAGTTTTTCGATGCGGCTGCCGCGAATGCGGTAGCCAGGGTCCCGCATGTAGATACGGCCGTCTTCCACCAGGCCGAGCTTTTCAGTGACCTGAAAATCGAGGGACGACCCTTCCAGGAAAAAATCCGGGTCATCGAGCCAGACATCCCCCTGAGCTCGAGCGCGCCCCGTGGCAGCCTCCCACTCCATTTCGTTGGAGTGAAGAACCATGGGACCGTCGGTCAGACGGACGTTTCCGCTGGCCCGGTAGAGCTCCTGCTCTTTCTGCGCCTCAAACTGATCGGCCTCGATGGAAATGGCCGCCAGGGCAGGAGCGCTCCCCAGCAGCAACAACAGCAGCGCAAGCGCTCCGGTAAAAGATCTCAAGCTCACGCAGCGCTTCCCTTCTCCAAAAGATTCAGAGCCTCAGCCACCAGAAAGAGAGAGCCCGCAATCAGAAGCACATCCCCTGCACTGCTGCGGGCAAGCGCGGGAGTCAGTGCCTCTTCCAGGCTGCCATAAATCGATACGGGGCATCGCCCCCCCACCTGCGCAAGGGCCTGCTCTACTGGGTAGGAGTCCTCCACCGGCGGTGGAACCAGCGACAGCCTTTCGATCCTTGGAAGCATCAGTTCGAGCATGTCGCGTACCTCCTTGTCTGCCTTGAATCCGGCGACCCAGTGGATGCTGCGATCCCCCAAACCATCAAGGTAGGTGGCCAGAGCCCTGGCGCCCGCTGCGTTGTGGGCTCCATCGAGCAGCACCCGAGAATCGGGGCCGCACCACTGAAGGCGCCCCGGCCAATGCACGGCCGACAATCCAGAGGGGATGGTTTGCTCGTAAAGGGCTGTTCCCTGAGCCCTCAAACACTCCCAGGCCGCCAGAGCCAAGGCTGCGTTGTGCCTCTGGTGCTGCCCTTCGAGGGCAAGGCGAAGCCCTGAAAGATGAAGAGAGGCACCATGGAAATCCATGAGGTCTCCCCGGGTTTGCATTTGAAAATCGCGCCCTTCCAGAAGGACGGGGGCCTTGCGCTCTTGCGCAATGTCCAGCAGCACCGCGAGGGCTTCGGGCTCCTGATGAGCCAGTATCAGGGGAACACCGGGCTTGATGATCCCCCCCTTCTCTGCGGCGATCTGCGTCAGGGTCGTCCCCAGGTGCGCCCCATGATCCAGAGACAGAGGAGTAATGATGGTCAGAACGGGGGAAACCACGTTGGTGGCGTCGAGACGTCCCCCCATGCCCGTCTCCAGAATGGAGAGATCCACCCGCTGCTGCCTGAAATGCTCCAGGGCCATGGCAGTGGTGAATTCAAAGAAAGTCGCAGGGATCTGATCGCAGCAACCGCGCAGCTCTTCGGTGAGCGCGACCATCTGCGACTCGGAGATCATCTCGCCGGAAACGCGGATGCGCTCTCCGAAATGCTGAAGGTGAGGAGAGGTGTAAAGACCGGTACGCAGGTTTGATGCCTGAAGCAGGGCGGCCAGGGTCGCACAGACTGACCCCTTGCCATTGGTTCCCGCCACATGGACAACGGGAAAAGCCAGCTGCGGGCGCCCGAGGCGCTCCAGCAGCTGGCTGATGTTCTCCAGCCCCAGCTTGATGCCGAAACGCTGCAGACCGTAGAGGTAGCGCAGAGACTCAGCGTATGGGGACAAGGTTACCTCTTCATGAAAACGCGAAGGACCTGGGCCAGCTTCGCCTTCATTTCGGCTCTAGGTACGATCATGTCCACCATGCCGTGCTCAAGCAGGTATTCACTGCGTTGAAAGCCCTCAGGCAGAGTCTGGCGGATCGTCTGCTCGATGACCCGAGGGCCAGCAAAACCGATCAGTGCCCTGGGTTCGGCGATATTAAGATCACCCAGCATGGCGAAACTGGCGGTTACCCCACCGGTGGTCGGATCGGTGAGCACCGAGATAAAGGGGAGGCCTGCTCCCTTTAGTTTGGCCAACGCAGCGCTGGTCTTGGCCATCTGCATCAGAGAGAGGATACTCTCCTGCATCCGCGCGCCCCCGGAGGAGGAGAAGATGATCACGGGGGACTTCATATCCAGCCCCTTCTCGATAGCCCGGGTCAACTTCTCACCCACCACTGAGCCCATGGAGCCGCCCATGAAACCGAAATCAAAGGCTCCCACGGAGATGGGCATCCCCTCGATCTGTCCTACGCCGGTTACCACGGCATCGCCGCCCCCCGATTTTTTCACCGAAGCCTTGATGCGGTCCTTGTACTTCTTGGAGTCCTTGAACTGCAGAAAGTCCACAGACTGCATCGATGCATCGGTTTCGACGAAGGTTCCCTTGTCGAAAATCAGATCGATACGCTCACGGGCGCTGATACGGAAGTGATAGTCGCATTTGGGGCAGACGTTAAGATTGCGCTCGATCTCCTTGTTATAGATGATCTCGTCGCAGTTTTTACATTTGGTCCAGACTCCCTCGGGCATCTGAACATTCTTGTTTTTTTCAGCCGCCGCAATAGGGGCTTTTTTTCTGTTGAACCAGGCCATTGCCTACCTCGTTTCCATTTTATTCTTCGTTACGCGAGAAAGATTCCAGGTCCCCAGATAATAGCATCGCAATCGGTCCCATATCGGGCCGAAAAAAAAGTCTTTAACCAATGGCCGCCTTGAGTTCCGCGGCAAAGCGGCGCACTTCCGGGATCAGCCTCTTGCTGTCGCCACAGTCCTCAATAATTCGCACCAGAGCACTTCCAACCACCACGGCATCGGCGAAATCAGCCACGGCGGCGGCCTCCTGCGCGCTGGTGATACCGAATCCCACCCCGACGGGAACAGGGCTCTGAGCCCTGAGGGTCTCAACCCGCTGGGCGATAGCGGCCGGATCAACCTTCTGCGATCCGGTCACCCCAGTCATGGAGACATAGTAGAGGAAGCCTTCCCCCTGAGCCGCCAGCTCTTTTGTGCGCTCCGGAGGTGTTGTGGGCGCCAGAAGAGTAATCAGATCGATCCCCGAGGCGCGCAACGCACCATGGGCTTCCCCCGCTTCTTCCGGGGGGAGGTCAACCATCAGCAGCCCATCGACTCCAGCCTGAGCCGCGCGAAGGGCAAAGGCGTCGACGCCGAAGCGAAATACCGGATTATAGTACCCCATGAGCACGATAGGCACATTGGAGAATTTACGCACACGCTCCACCATGTCCAGAACCCCGGCCAGTGTGGCCCCGGCCTCAAGGGCCCGCAGCGATGAGAGCTGTATCGCCGGGCCGTCGGCCATGGGATCGGAGAAGGGAATCCCCAACTCGATAATATCGACTCCGCCCTCCACCAGAGCATGAATGATCTCTTCGGTCTTAGCCAGAGAAGGATCACCGGCGGTGATAAAGGTAACCAGAGCTTTTTCGCCCCGGGCTTTCAGATCAGTGAAGGTCGCCTCGATGCGTCCCATAGCTCAACATTCCTTTAATCAGACGGAAATCGCGTAGCCTACAGAAACAGGCTGCGCATTGCAATCTTCCTGGACTTCCGGGTCAGTTTTTAGATAATCCCCGCTAGCTCCCTGGCCTTCGAAAGAAGCTCCAGAAACATTTGAGGATTGATCCGGCCCGTTTGCACATTGTACCGACTGGTATGATAGCTGGCCAGTACATGAGGGCCATTCACATTGGGCTGAAAACAGGCGCCATGTGCAAAGGGGTGCTCCGAGAGACTTCGGATCTCCCCACGGCTCTTGAGCAGGCGCAGATAGCTATTATAAGCCCCCTGCCCCAACAGCAGCACGACCCGCAGATTCTCTAAAGCCGAAAACTCTTCTTCCAGATAGGGAAGGCAGTTTTGGTACTCCAGGTGTTGCGGTTTGTTTTCCGGGGGCACACATTTGACGGCGTTAGTGATGTAAAGATCCCGAAGCTCCAGACCGTCCTGAAGGTCCTCCACCTGCGGGCGGTTCGAAAACCCTGCCCGATGCAGAAGCGGATACATGAAGTCCCCCGCACCGTCGCCGGTAAAAGGGCGCCCCGTGCGGTTGGCTCCGTGTGCCCCGGGGGCCAGACCCACCAGACAAACCCTGGCCTTCATGTCTCCGAAGCCCGGTACCGGCTTGTTCCAGTAATCCTGACGAGAACGCCCCTTAGCCGGGGCAACCATCGCCAGGTAGTCTACCAGCCTGGGACAGCGCCTGCACCCGGTGACACGGCGGATGAATTCGTCGGTCACCGGCAGCCTCCCGGCAGGCTGAGCAAGAGCTGAACTCCGGCCACAGCGCCCTCAGTCCTTCTTCGCGGCAGGCGCATCACCGGCGGGGCGACGACGCGGACGGCGGGTACGCTTCTTCGGTGCGTCTGCACTCTCGCCTGCAGGAGCCTTGCTCGCCGGAGGCTTAGCTGGCGAGGGTCTACTTCCCGCGGATCTGCCTCCGCTTCCAGGGCGCGAGGTCGCGCCGGGACGCCCCCCCCTGACGGGGAGAGCCTCGGTGCGGCGGGTACGGACCGGACGCTTGTAATTCCAGATGAAGTCCTCGTCCAGAGGAAACTCCGTAGGAATTTTGCGGCCGATGTACTCCTCGATATCGGGCAGATTGAAGACCGTATCCTCGTCACCAAAACTGATCGCCTTGCCCAGAGCGCCCGCCCTGGCAGTACGGCCGATACGGTGGACGTAATCCTCGGGGTCCTGAGGCAGATCATAGTTGATTACATGGGTCACCCCGTCGACATGAATCCCCCGGGAAGCAACATCGGTAGCAACCAGGTGAGTCACCTTACCCTCGCGGAAATCCTCCAGGATTTTCATGCGCTTGCGCTGGGGGATATCCCCGGAGATGAGCTCCGCCTTGACATCGTTAGCCTGCAGACGATCGGTTAGTTTCTCGGCCTCGCGCTTGGTATTGAGAAAGAGCATCACCCGCGTCTGCTCCTTCTCCCTGGCGAAAAGCCCCAGCAGCAGGGGGAATTTCTCTTTGCTCGATGCGTAATAGAGTACCTGATCCACCAGTTCGGCGGTGACCTGCTCCGGCTCAACTTCAACCTTCACAGCAACATTCATGAAATCGTAGGCCAGCTCCATCACCCGGGGGGAGAGCGTCGCCGAGAAAAGCATGGTCTGGCGCTGCTCAAAGGGGGGGAGTCGGCGCAGAATGAAGCGCAGGTCCTTGATGAAACCCATGTCAAACATACGATCGGCCTCATCGATGACCAGCGACTCGATCTTGCTGAAGGAGAATGCCTTCTGCTTGGCGTAGTCGATGAGCCGGCCGGGGGTGGCGACGATAATATCCACGCCGTCGCGCAGGGACTGACGCTGCTTCTCGTAATCGACGCCGCCGAAAATAGTCTGCACCTTGAAGGGGCAGGCCTCCCCCAGGGCTTCGGCGTCCTTGCCGATCTGCATCACCAGCTCTCGGGTGGGTGCAATGATCAGGGCGCGGGGATCGGTTCCGGTTTCCTTGGGATTTTTAAGCAGCCGGGTAAACAAGGCGATCAGAAAAGCGGCGGTCTTGCCGGTGCCGGTCTGAGCCTGGCCCGCTACGTCCTGGCCTGCAAGGGCCAGGGGGATCGCCTGCTCCTGCACGGGGGTCAGGTGAGTAAATCCAACGGATTGTACCCCTTGAAGTACCTCGGAAGGCAGGTCGAGATCGGAAAATTTCATCTTGATTTGTGTCTACTTTCTAGAGTTCCACACCCAGGGCTTCAGCCACGGTGTGAATGTCCTTGTCGCCCCGACCGGAAAGACAGACGACGATAATGGCGTCTTTAGGCAGGGTCGGAGCCAGTTTATTAAGATAGGCGATGGCGTGGGAGCTTTCCAGCGCGGGGATAATCCCCTCAAGCCGCGTAAGCTGCTGAAAAGCCTCCAGCGCCTCTTCATCGGTCACCGACACATAGCGGGCGCGTCCGATGTCATGGAGATGAGCGTGTTCGGGGCCGACTCCGGGATAATCGAGCCCTGCCGAGATGGAATGGGCATGGAGAATCTGACCGTCGTCATCCTGCAACAGGTACGTCTTGTTGCCGTGGAGCACTCCCACCTGCCCCGCTCCGATGCTGGCGGCATGCTTGTCCGTATCGACGCCCAGCCCCGCAGCCTCCACACCGATAAGCTCAACGCCCTCGTCCTCGACGAAGGGATAGAAGAGACCCATGGCGTTGGAGCCTCCGCCGATGCAGGCCAGGGCCACATCGGGAAGCCGCCCCTCAAGCTCAAGAATCTGGGCCCGGGCCTCCTCACCGATCACCGACTGAAAATCCCGGACCATGCGGGGATAAGGGTGGGGGCCAGCCACGGTGCCGATCACGTAGAAGGTGTCACGCACATGGGTGACCCAGTAGCGCAGCGCCTCGTTCATGGCGTCTTTGAGGGTGGCGGTTCCGCTGGTGACGCTATGAACCTTGGCGCCCAGCAGTTTCATGCGAAAGACGTTGAGGGACTGACGGCGGATATCCTCGGCCCCCATGAACACCTCGCACTCCAGCCCCAGCAGGGCCGCCAGGGTTGCCGTGGCCACGCCGTGCTGGCCGGCGCCGGTTTCGGCGATGACCCGTTTTTTGCCCATGCGCTTGGCCAGAAACACCTGCCCCACCGTATTGTTCACCTTGTGAGCGCCGGTATGGTTCAGGTCCTCACGCTTGAGATAGATCTTCGCACCGCCCATTGCTTCGGTGAGGCGGGGGGCGAAATAGAGGGGACTGGGACGACCGACGTAGTCATGCAGGCACTTGCGCATCTCGGCCTGAAACTCAGGATCCTCGCGGACCTCCTCATAGGCCGACTCCAGCTCCATCAGAGAAGGCATAAGGGTTTCGGCGACATAGCGACCGCCGAACTGGCCAAAATGACCTCGATCATCGGGGGAATTATACATGGTGCGACTCCATCGCCCTTCGGGCGTTTTCTATAAAGGCTTGAACCCGTTGCGGGTCCTTGATTCCAGGAGAACTCTCCACCCCGCTGGAGACGTCCAGCGCGTAAGGGGCAACGGCGGAAACAGCCTCGGCCACATTCTCGGGACACAGCCCCCCTGCAAGTATGACAGGTTTCTTCGCGGCCATCTCCCGGGCCAGCTCCCAGTTGAAACGCTCACCGGTGCCTCCGTAGGCCGCAGGGCTCCAGGCGTCCAGCAACAGCGCATTTACAGGGTAGCTCTCGGCCTGCGCCAGACTCGAAGCATCCTTGACCCGCAGCGCCTTGACCACCCGGTAAGGCGGCAGATGGCAGTGCTCGGGTGTTTCATCCCCGTGGAGCTGAATCAGGTCGAGGGCGCAGAGATCAGCGGTGCTGCGAATGAGCTCCGGTGTCTCGTTCACGAACAGCCCCACCGCCGAGACGAAGGGGGGCAGCTGCGCAATGATCCGAGCGGCCGCATCCGGTGCGATATACCGGGGACTCTTGTCGTAAAAAACGAACCCCAGAGCATCGACTCCGCAGGAGGCCGCATGCAGGGCGTCTTCGAGACGGGTGATGCCGCAGATCTTCGTCCGAACCCTCAACTTCAACCCTCGGCCGGAACCCGGGGGAGATTCTTCAGGGAGGCCTGAATCATCTCCTCGGGATAAGCGTAATCCTCGAGGCCACCCGAGAGGTAGGCACTGTAGGCGCTCATGTCGAAGTGACCATGCCCCGAAAGACAGAAAAGGATGGTCCTCTCCTTGCCCTCCTCCTTGGCCTCCAGCGCCGAATCGATGGCGGCCTTCACGGCATGGGAGGACTCGGGTGCCGGAACGATGCCTTCGGTGCGGGCAAATTTGAGCGCGGCCTCGAAACAAGTATTCTGACCGTAAGCCACCGACTCGATAATCCCCTGGTGATGCATCTGGCTGAGCAGGGCGTTGTCACCATGATAACGCAGCCCCCCGGCATGAATGCCCGGAGGCATGAAATCGTGCCCCAGGGTGTACATCTTGGTGATGGGAGTCAGCTTGGCCGTATCGCCATAATCATAGGCGTAAACCCCCTTGGTCAGGGTCGGGCAACTGGCCGGCTCCACCGCCACCAGGCGGATATCCTTGCCGTTGATTTTGTCCCGCACGAAGGGAAAGGCCAGCCCGGCAAAATTACTGCCACCGCCGCAGGCCGCGAAGATCACATCGGGATAGTCGCCTGCGATCTTGAGTTGCTCCATGGCTTCCAGCCCGATTACCGTCTGATGCAGACAGACGTGGTTGAGCACGCTGCCCAGGGCGTAGTTGGTGTCGGCATGGGCTGCGGCATCTTCCACCGCTTCGCTGATGGCGATGCCCAGTGAACCGGGAGAGTCGGGGGTCTGCTCCAGGATTTTACGCCCCACGTTGGTCAGGGTCGAGGGAGAAGGGATTACCGTAGCGCCCCATACCTCCATCAGGTTCCTCCGATAGGGCTTCTGCTCGCAGGAGACGCGGACCATATAAACGGTGGTCTCCAGCCCGAAGATACTGTTGGCCATGGCGATGGAGCTGCCCCACTGCCCCGCTCCCGTCTCGGTGGCCAGGCGACGGATCCCCGCCTGTTTGTTGTAGTAGGCCTGGGGGATGGCGCTGTTGGGCTTATGACTGCCCGCAGGAGATCCGCCTTCGTACTTGTAATAGATTTTCGCCGGGGTCCCCAGCAGCTTCTCCAGGCGGTGAGCCCGGTAGAGGGGCGAGGGGCGCCACATACGGTATGCATCCAGAACGGGCTCGGGAATATCGATCCAGCGCTCGGCGCTCATTTCCTGCTCGATGATCGCCATGGGAAAGATGGAGGACAGATCCTCGGGTCCCACAGGTTTCAGGGTCTGGGGGTGAATCACCGATGCCGGGGCCACTCCCATGTCGGGGACCACATTGTACCAGCGCTTGGGAATCTGGTAGTCATTAAGCAGAATCTTGGTTTGCATCGCTTCTCCTGAAAAATGCGAAATCTTATTGCAGAATAAGTAATTACAAAAAAGTCTTCAGTTTCGCCTCGAAATCGGCCTCGCGCATCAGGCTCTCACCGATCAGAAAAGCACCGGCGCCGGCGCCCTTGAGTCGCTCGATTTCTTCGCGGCGGTGAATGCCGCTCTCGGAGACCACCAGACGGTCCTTCGGAATCATGGGAAGCAGTCGCTCGGTCACGGCGATGTCGGTCTCGAAGCTGTTGAGATTACGGTTGTTGATGCCGATCAGCTCCGCATCGGTGTGCAGCGCCCGCTCAAGCTCCGCCTCGTCATGAACCTCTAGCAGCACCCCCATCTTCAGGGTGTGAGCCAGAGAGCAGAAGGTAAGCAGCTGTTCGTCTTCGAGGGCCGCGGTAATGAGTAAAATGGCGTCGGCACCGTAAACTCGCGCTTTGAGAATCTGATACGCATCGATGATGAAATCCTTGCGCAACAGCGGCAGAGAAACCGCCTTGGAAATATCCTGCAGATACTGAATATCTCCGTAAAAGAAGTCCCTGTCGGTCAGCACCGAAAGGCAGGCTGCTCCTGCACGCTCGTACCCTCTGGCGATGGTCACGGGATGAAAATCCTCCCGGATAATTCCCTTGGAGGGGGAGCCCTTCTTCACCTCGGCGATGATGGCTGTTCCCACTTCGGCCCGGCGCTTCAAGGTACCGACAAAATCGCGTGTAGGCCCCATATTGGCAATGCGGGCTTTGAGCTCAAAGAGGGGGGTCTCTTGCTTGAACGCTTCCACCTCTTCGCGTTTGCGAGCGAGTATTTTCTCGAGTATCTGTGCCATGGGTCTACCCCTCCGTCGCCTGGATCAATGCATTGAGTTTAGCAAGAGCCGCGCCACTGTCGATGGCCTCGCCCGCAAGAGCAAGGCCCGAGCCGAGGTCCTGCGCCACATCAGCCGCAACCAGAGCAAAAGCACTGTTGAGCAGCACCACTTCGCGCTTTGGCCCCCTGTCTCCTGCCAGAATGCTGCGGACAATGGCTGCATTCTGGCGGGCGTCTCCCCCTTGCAGATCTTCCAGAGAGCAACGCGAAAGCCCCAGCCCCTCGGGTGTAATGCGGCTCAGGGTCACCGATCCGTTCTCGATGGCCGCAACCAGTGTCGAGCCGGTCAGGGTGGCCTCGTCCATGCCGTCTTCTCCGTGAACGACGAAACCCCGACGACAGCCCAGCGACAGCAGCACCCGCGCGAGCGGCTCCACCAGATCCTCCCGGAAGACGCCCAGCATCTGCCGGTCGGCTCCTGCAGGATTGGTCAGCGGCCCCAGAATATTGAAGATGGTGCGGATGCCGATCTCCCGCCTGGGGCCGATGGCGTGCTTCATGGCCCCGTGCAGCGCCGGAGCAAAGAGAAAGCCCAGCCCCACCTCACGGATGCACTGCTCCACCTGCTCGGGGGAAATCGCAAGATTCACACCAAGGGCCTCCAGCACGTCGGCGCTGCCGCAGGCCGAACTGATGCTGCGGTTGCCATGCTTGGCCACCTTGACACCGCAGGCCGCAACCACGAAGGCCACGGTGGTGGAGATATTGAAACTCTTGGTTCCGCTGCCGCCGGTGCCGCAGGTATCGATGACCGTCTCGCGATCGACATTGATATCTTCGCGGTCGATGTCGACGGCGCAACCCACCCGGATGGGGGTCGCCCGCTCGCGCATCACCTTTGCCGCGCCGGTGATCTCAGCCACCGTCTCTCCCTTGAGCCGAAGGGCGGTAATAAAGGCGCCGATCTGGGCGTCGGTGGCCTGCCCGCCCATGATCTCACCCATCACGTCGATCATCTGCGCCTCGGAAAGATCGATCCCCTCGACAACCTGAGCAATCGCCTCTTTAATGGTCATCATTACCCCTCCTGCGACAGCTCAATAAAGTTTTCCAGAATCTTCATCCCCTCGACCGTCAGGATCGACTCGGGGTGAAACTGCATCCCCCAGACCGGTAGATCACGATGCTCAATCCCCATAATCTCCTGCTCCCTGGTCCAGGCGCTCACCCGCAGGCACTCAGGAAGGCTCTCGCGCTCCAGGATCAGGGAGTGATAACGGGTAGCGTCGAAGCCCTGGCTGAGCCCTCTGAAGATACCCGTGTCCACATGCTCTACGGGGCTGGTCTTGCCGTGCATCAGGCGCGAGGCCCGTACCACCTTGCCACCGAAGGCATGCCCGATGGACTGATGCCCCAGGCAGACCCCCAGCAGGGGAATCTTACCAGCAAAATGTTTGATCGCTTCCACGGAGATCCCCGCCTCGGCAGGAGAGCAAGGACCGGGGGAGATGACCAGCTGCCGGGGAGAGAGTTTCTCGATCTCCCCGAGGGTAATCTTGTCGTTGCGGTGCACCACCACCTCCTGCCCCAGCTCCATGAAATACTGGACCAGATTATAGGTGAAGGAATCATAATTATCGATCATCAGCAGCATGTCAGTCCAGCCCTCCTCGCGCCATCTCGATGGCCTTGACGACGCCCTTGGCCTTGTTGATCGTCTCCTGGTATTCCGCCTCGGGGTCGGAGTCGGCGACGATTCCGGCACCGGCCTGCAGGTGAATCTTCCCCTCGTGCACTACCAGGGTGCGGATGGCGATGGCCAGATCCAGGTTGCCGTCGAAGGATACGTAACCCACGGCGCCGCCGTAGATCTCCCGGCGGCTGGGTTCCAGCTCGTCGATGATCTCCATGGCCCGGATCTTGGGGGCGCCGGAGAGGGTGCCCGCCGGGAAGGTTGCGCGCAAGAGATCGAAACCGTCGCAGTCCGGCCGCAGCTGCCCCTGAACGTTGGAGACGATGTGCATCACATGGCTGTAGCGCTCCACCATCATCAGCTCGCTGACCTTGACGCTGGAGGTGGTACAGACGCGCCCCAGATCGTTGCGGCCCAGATCCACCAGCATGATGTGCTCGGCACACTCTTTGGGGTCGGCCAGCAGATCCTGCTCCAGACGCAGGTCCTCGGCATCGGTGAGCCCCCGGGGTCGGGTGCCCGCGATGGGACGCACCTGAACCAGGTCACCCTCCTTGCGCACCAGCACCTCGGGGGAAGCACCCACCACCAGGGTCTGGCCGAAGCGCAGGAAAAACATATAGGGGGAAGGATTCAGAGTTCGAAGAGCCCGGTAGATATCCAGGGGGTCCACATCCAGGTCCCCGGAGAAACGCTGGGAGAGCACCACTTGGATGATATCACCGGCGCGGACGTATTCCTTGCAGCGCTCCACGGCTTCCCGAAAGGCATCTGGAGTGAAATTGGGTTCCAGCTCCCTGGGGTCCTCAACGGGAGTCGATGCGGTACGTGGAAGGGGCTGGCGCAGCTTTTCGATCAGTGCATCGATCTTGCGCACAGCATCCCGGTAAGCCTGCTTCGGGTCGCCCCCGGCTTCGAGGTGAGCATTGGCCACCACCTTGATGGTGTGACGTTTGTTGTCGAAGACCAGCAGACAGTCGGTGAGCAGGAAACAGCTGTCGTAGGTTCCGATGCTCCGAGCATTCTCATCGGGGAGCGTCTCGACGAAACGCACCATGTCGTAGCCAAGGTAACCTACGGCGCCGCCGCTGAAAGGGGGCAGCCCCTCAACCTCGACAGGCTCATAGACCGAGAGCAGTTCCCTGAGCCGTGCGATGGGATCGGCGACTTCGGAGGACTCGACCAGCTCCCCTTGTTCCAGGATTTCCACCCGGTTGCCCCGGGAACGGAAGATCCGTGAAGGACCACTGCCCAGGAAGGAATAGCGGGCCCACTTCTCTCCCCCCTCGATACTCTCGAGAAGAAAGGAGGTCATCCCATCATCAATTTTCTTGAAGGCGGAGACGGGTGTCTCCATATCGGCAAGAATTTCGCGGTAAACCGGTATCAGGTTGCCCCTGCCGGCCAGAACGAGAAAGTCGTCCAGGGCGGGAAAATACATGGCAGCTCCAGGTAGGAAATAAGTTGGTAAAGCTAGCACTAATCCCTGAAAACTGTCAAGAAAAGCGGGGCAGGCACAACCATGGTCCCATCCGCTTCTTCACCCCGCCGCCGCGCCATGCTATGTTCCCTTTCAACTGGAAAAGGGACGGAAACATGAACCATGGCACCGACTGCCTGTTCAACATCCTGAAGAGCCACCCTGATGGGATCAGCGAATATGACCTCATCGTACAACTTCGGGAGATGCAACAGGAACTGCTTCCCCAAGGCAGCCTGCACGACCAGAATCTGCTTTACCGCACCCACTTCCTGCTGCTGCATGCCCTCTACCGTTTGCGCGACCGCCTTCGACATCAACAGCTGGGACACCTGGATATCGACCCGATCCGCATTCGACTCCTGCCCTGGATCGACTGCCCTGCGGGACTGACCCTGCCCGACCCCTTGCGGGACTACTACCTGGATCTCGCCCATCTTTGCCTTTCCGAGCAGCAGATCGACGAGTTACTCTCCAGCTTCTGGTGCATGTTTTTCTCCGCCGATGAGCGCAGAGACGCCCTGGAAACGCTGGGATTGTGCGACCCGGTCAGCCCGAAAGAGATCCGGGCACGCTACCGAGAGTTGGTCAAAGCGCACCACCCCGACATCGGCGGAGACAGCTCCAAGCTCCAATCGATCAATGCCGCCATGGCTGCCC
>JAAXQG010000262.1 GCA_012974445.1 Desulfuromonadales bacterium | reverse complement strand
TTCAGGCCGGAATCGGCGCCGAAGTGGACGTACTCGAGCGCAGCCTCGATGCTTTCGGCGGCGGCAAAGACAATTTCGACGACACCACCAGCTCGCGCCTCTGGGCTGACGCTACCGTCTATCTCACCGACGACCTCAACGTGCAGCTGCTCACCGAGCGAGCCGAGAGCGAACTGTACGACCAGTACTATCGTGGCCGCGTTCGGGTGAACTACTCATTCTAAAAGGGAGAGAGACTGATGCGTAAAATCATTTTACTGATAGCCCTCGCCCTGCTTTTCGCGGCGCCGGCCTGGGCGGTTCAATTCGTCCACGACGACCATCTCCAATACCTCGAAGGCTTCGACGAGCCTGTCTGCGTGAACTGTCACGTGGAAGGGGCTAAAGAGATCGTCCCCGATCTGGCCCAGTGCCTGAACTGCCACGAGCAGGAAGATGTGGACAGCTTTGAGCTTCCGGGAACGCGCACCCACGGCCCCACCTGGGCGTTGAGTCACAGCCTTGAAGCCAAGCGGGAGAAAATCGACTGCAGCAGCTGCCACCAGGAAAGCGACTGCATGCAGTGCCACCAGGCGGGCTTCGCAAGCGAGTTCGGCGAATTCGGCAACAACATGAGCAACGTGCATCGTAGCGAGTTTCTGGTGACCCACCCCATCATCGCCCGCACCGATCCCCAGCTCTGCGCCACCTGCCATGAGCCCCAGTTCTGCTCCAGCTGTCACGACGACTTCCGCGACGCCGGGGTTGACACTACTTTCGACTCCCACCGCCGCGGCTGGCAGAGCCTGAACCTCAATCACGACCACGATAATCTGACCAACTGCCAGACCTGTCACCCAGACTCGGTGCTGACTTCCCAGGAGTGGCACAACCGCCACGCAAAGGAGGCGCGGAAGAACCTTGCAACCTGCCAGGCCTGTCACCCGCAAGGGGATATCTGCCTGAGCTGTCACAGCGCCAAGACGGGGCTGGGGGTGAACCCCCACCCCAAGGACTGGGATGACTTCAGCGGAAGACTCGATCGGGCCAGCAACGGCAAGACCTGCCGTAAGTGCCACTAGAGGGTGGCGAGAAACATAAACAAGGAGGAAAGAATGAGAGTCAAAAACGCATTACTTCTGGGGACGATGCTTCTGTCCACCGCCCTGTACGGCTGCGGAAGCAACGCCGGCAGCGGCGGCGATCAGAGCGCTGCGCCCGATGGTGGTCCCAACAGCAGCATCGAGAAAGCTGCGACCGTCGGAGTCGACGTCTGCACCAACTGTCATGCCGGACAGACCGCCCAGTGGATGGGTGGGGTTCATGCAAACTATGAAACCTGGGATCCGGCCGTTTACATAGCATCGGATACCCGGGGGATGGAAAATGTAGGCTTTCCCAATTACGGGTACTACGGTCTGGGGGAAGGCGGGGAGAACTCCAACGGAGTGGAATGTGCCAGCTGTCATGACCAGCTCGGCGACGGACAGCGTCTGACTGCCGAACTCACTGGCAACGTTGCGCGGCCGGTCATCAGCTGCGAATCCTGCCACGGTGGCGGCGGCCTGCACTACGGGACCGGTCCCCTCCCTTATGCAGCGCCCGACTTCGAGCGCTGTGGACAGTGCCATAACAGCAGCTTCGATCATCAAAAGACCTATTCGAAGCATGCCGAAAGCGCCAATATTCTGGAGGACTATAAGGCATCGCCGCACGCAACTTCCGTCGTCTATGCCCCGGAAACTCCTGCGAAGTGCTCCAAATGCCACACCGACGAAGGCGCCAAGCTTTACAAGAACGTAGCAGGCGGCTACGACGACCTGGGCGAGGCCTTCCCCGACGGGACTCCTGCCGTTGTGGATGCAAGCCCGGTTCAATGCCGTACCTGCCACAATGCCCACAACCCCCAGAAGCTGCTCAAAGATGAAACCGTCGGAGCTGCTTCTGCGGAGTTTAACACCTGTACCAACTGTCACCAGACCACCGACGCCTACCACGGCGAGAACAGCAAGTACTCCTGGTCGGACAGGGTAGTGGGATCCGGCGCCTTTGACGGCGGCCGCATCATCTACGACACTCACTTTGACGATGTTTCCACCGTCGATGTAACGGATTCGACCGCCAATATTGTCGAAGGCTACAACATCGATCCCACCAATGACCGTGCCTGCCGTGATTGCCACAATGTCCATGCCGCTGACACAACTATCAACAAGCAATGGGCCAAGTCGGGCCACGGCGACCGCGATGCCGGGGCTTTCAGTTACTACAACTTCGACGAAGTAGGCGGGGAAAATATCCCTTGGGGTGGGGCAGCTCAGTGCCAGCGCTGCCATACCGCGACCGGGGCCAGCAACCTGTTGAGCAGTGGCAGCTCGAGCTATAATCCGGCTACCAACAGTTACAATCTGATTGCCGGTCAAAACGAGGTCCTCTACTGCGGTACCTGTCACACCGATAATGCCGGTGGTTTGCGTAAGGACAATGCCTTTACTACCGCCATGGAGCCCAACTATAAGGATGCCGCGGGGCAAGACATCGTCTTCGCCGATGTCAACCAGTCCAACGTCTGTATCCCCTGCCACGCCGGACGCCAGAACGGCCAGTCCATCAAGGATCGAGCACGGACCGATTTCGCGCTCAACGTCGATGGAAAGAACTTCGGAACCTTCACTGCCCACTACCTGACCGCCGCCGGCGTCCTCTACAAGACCGTCGGTTACGAGTTCGACGGAGCAGACTACACCAACGCCCCTTACTTCGGCCATGACCAGATCGGCACTCTGAACGCAGATGGCAACGAGGTTAAACCTGGTACCGGGGATGCCGGTCCCTGCGTCAGCTGTCACATGAACGACAGCAATGACGGTGGTGTTCCGAACCACTTCTATACACCTTTCGCCGCCGATAGCGAGGGCAGCGCCACCGGCATTGCCACCGTCTGCACCAACTGCCATGCCGGCGACTACGCACTGACCCTGGATTTCATCGATCACGAGAAGGAAGGTTTCCATGCGGCCCTCGATGAGCTGAAGGCCCAACTCGATGCTAAAGGGGTTTTCTTCGCACCGAGCTATCCCTACTTCTTTACCGACGGGACCTTCAGTACCCCCTTAACCGCCTGGGCCGATGAGCAGACCCTGGGTGCAGCCTTTAACTACGACATGCTGCATCACGAGCCCGGCGCCTTCGCTCACAACCGCTATTACAGCAAGCGCCTGATTTTCGATTCCATCGACTTCCTGGACGACGGAAACCTCGATGGCACCATCGATCTGAGTAGCGCTCCGGATGCTGCTGAGTGGTTCGACGGCAACATTGACCTTGGCGATGACGGTTCGGTGACCCGTCCCTAGCCCCATTGGGGCAAGCTATGACCGGCCCCTTCGGGGGTCGGTTTTTTTTCTGGAGACAGTTAATCGGTAAACTAATTTCTGGTCAATGAATCGAAAGGGAGCCCCTGCGATGCGGCGCAAAGGTATTCAGTTCAAGGTAGGTGGTTTTCTTCTGGTGACATTTGCTCTGGTCGTCGGGGCTCTGTCATGGCAATCGACAAGGCAGACGGCGGAGCTGCTTGAACGCTCCCTTGAGCTGTCAGGCACCGCCCTCAAGGAGGCGGGCAGGGATCAGGCCTACGGCATCTTCCTGGGGCTGGAGGCTGGCCTGCTCCAATTCATGAATCAAGGGGACATGGAGGCCTTCGGAACGCTGCTGGTCGACCTGGGGCGGCTCGAAGGGGTGCAGGAAATCGGGCTGGTGAAACCGGACGGGGCCATCTCCTTCTCCAGCGTCGAAACGAATCTGGAGCAGCAGGGCGACGCGCAGATTCTAAGCCGGACCCTAGGGAGCGATGAACTCATGACCGGAGAGGATGCATCCGGGCTCTGGGTGGCCCGGTCACTGGTCTTCGAGGGCGACTGTCTGGGCTGTCATATGGAGGCCAATGAAGGGGAGAGCGCAGGAGTTCTCTTCGTTCGTTCCGGCCTGGAGAAGTTTCAAACGGTCGAGCGTCAGATGGTGGCGCAGCTGGATGGAGCCGTGGAAAAGAATTTAGTGTCCGCAGTGGCCACCGGACTGCTCGGTCTGCTGCTGGCCTCATGGAGCGTCTGGTGGCTGCTGGGACGTTGGATCAAGCGTCCTCTGAACGATCTGGGGGGGATGATGAGCGAGCTGATCGCCGGGCGTCTGTCGAGTCGCTTGAATGTGGAGGGTCAGTGCGAGGAGATCAGCCGCATGGGCAATGCCGTCAACGGATTTGCCGAGAGCCTGCAGCAGGAGATGGTTGCGACGCTCAAAAAAATAGGCCAGGGCGATCTCTCCGTTCAGATCAATCCCCGGGACGGGCAGGATGAAATCCGGGGAGCCCTGAGGGATGTGACGGACAATCTCCGGGAATTGATCTCCGGAGTCCAGACCGCCGGTCAGCAGATCGCCTCCGGGGCATCGCAGGTCGCCTCCGCCTCTCAATCCCTGTCGGAAGGGGCTGTGCACCAGGCCAGTTCGCTGGAGGAGATGTTCAGCTCCATTGAGCAGATCAGCGAGCAGACTCGACACAGTGCTGAGAACGCCGGATCGGCCAATGATCTACTCTCGAATACCTGGGAGCTGGCCCACAAGGGGAACGATCAGATGGGCGGGATGGTCGATGCGACGAAAGAGATTACTGAGGCAAGCCTGGGAATCTCCCGCATCATCAAGGCCATCGACGAGATTGCCTTTCAGACGAACCTGTTGGCCCTCAATGCCGCCGTGGAGGCGGCCCGGGCCGGAACGCACGGCAAGGGATTTGCCGTGGTGGCCGAAGAGGTCCGAAATCTGGCTCAGCGAAGCGCCAGGGCGGCTGGCGAGACAGCCGTTTTGATTACCGAGTCCGTGGAGAAAGCGAACACAGGTGGAAGGATCGCCGAAGAGATGGCAGCAGCCCTGAAGGAGATTCTGAACCGGCTCTCCCGGGCCAACGAGCTAGGTGAGGAGATCGCCGAGTCTTCCCAGGGGCAGGCGCAGGGGATCGCCGAAATCAATCAGGGCGCAGGGCAGCTGGACCGGGTGGTACAGCAAAACACGGCTACCGCAGAAGAGTGCGCCGCCGCGTCCCTGGAACTCTCGGGACAGGCGGAGAATCTCAGATCCATGCTGATGAAGTTCAGGCTGGGAGACTCCCCTGTTGAACATGCGGCTCTATCTTTCCCGGTCCAACCGGAGGGGAGGCCCGATTCATCTGGCAGCCATCCGTCTATGTCGTGGGCGATATAAGACTGGGACATTCTTGACCATTGCGGAGGTGAAGAGGGTGGTGATGGACGATAAAATCGGGGCCGCAGGGCCGAAAATCTTTACCTTCGAACCAGTGCAAGATACCGAAACCATGGTGACAGGTTGGTTAAGTGAGGGGCAGGGGGCACGCCGCTCTGTGGAATTCAGCCCTCAGCAGGGCCTGCTGGAGACTCTGTTGAAGAATCTCCCCTTCGGCGTCTTCTGGAAAGACGCCGATCTTGGTTACCGGGGTTGCAATGATCGCTTCGCCCAACTCGTGGGCCTCGATGACCCTCGGGAGATTGTCGGACGGATTGACCTCGATCTCTTCGGAAGTGCTGCGCAGGCCTCAAAATGCAGGGAAATCGGTCTGCAGGTGTTGCGAGAAGGGCGATCCGCTGTCGACTTTCAAGACCTTCGGATGAAGGATGGAGAGACGATCAACCTCAAGGTGGATATCCATCCCCTTCCGGGGCCTTCGGAGCAACCTGAGGGGCTTCTGGGAATAGTTGAGGACCGGACCCATAGGGTTCGGTCAGAGCGGGAAATTGATTTTGCGATTAACCATGATTCCATCACGGGGCTGCCGACACGGTGGGTTTTTGAAAAGGCTCTTGAGCGAGCTCTGAGCGGTTCCCGGTCTTCCCGCTCTCAGCTGGCAGTGATGATGGTCGATCTCTACCAGTTTAAAAACGTAAACATTCTCCATGGGCCAATCGTGGGGGACAGGGCCTTGCGGGAAGTGGCCAATAGACTTTCCTGCGGGCTTCGAAAGTACGACCTGGTCTCCAGGTTGGGGGAGGACTGTTTTGCACTGGTCGTTCCGGGCATGAAATCCGTCGATGCCTTAGGAGGCGTCTCGGACAAGGTTCTTCATCTGCTCAGGGCCCCATTATATATCGATGGCCGTGAAATACGGATTCAGGCCAACATCGGCAGTGCCCTCTGGACCGAGGATGTGGGCGGCGCCCAGGATTTGGTCCAGAGGGCTTCTGTGGCTCTGGATGAGGCGATGAAGCGGGGCCCTGGTGTTCATCATCTCTATCGCCCGGATCAGGACGGCAAGCGCGCAGAGCTTCTCCGGATGGAGGACCGTCTCCACTTTGCGATGGAACTGGGCCACCTGAGCGTGCATTACCAGCCCCAGGTGGATAGTCGAACCGGGGGCATCATCGGGGCCGAGGCGCTTCTTCGTTGGAACGATCCGGTACTGGGGAGCGTCTCTCCGGCCGAATTCATTCCCTTGGCCGAGGAGTCGGGGCTGATTATTCCTATCGGGGAATGGGTACTTCGTCAGGTCTGTCGGCAGGTACTGGCCTGGCAACAGGAGGGGCTGGAGGTACACCGCATCTGGGTGAATATTTCAGCCAAGCAGATTCATGAACCATTCCTGGTTGAGGTGCTTCGGGATATTCTTGGAGAAACCGGGCTTGAGCCTTCAGCCCTCGGGCTGGAAATCACAGAGAGTATGCTGGTGAATGATGTCGCCAGGGCGTCGGAGAATCTTCATCTGCTCAAGGATTTGGGGTTGAAGATCGCCGTGGATGATTTCGGAACGGGATATTCCTCCCTGAATTACCTGAAGCATTTCCCCATTGATGTGTTGAAGATCGATCGCTGCTTTGTCAGCGATATAGGCGCAGGCGGCAACGGAGGAATGATGGCCAAGGCGATCATCACCATGGCTCAGGCCCTGAACCTGGAGGTGCTGGCCGAAGGTGTGGAGGATGGAAGTCAGGAGCAGTCGCTCCAATCGCTCGGATGCACCAAGATGCAGGGGTTCAAGTTCGGACGCCCGATGCCAGCGTCAGAATTCCGGGGCCATGCCCTTCGGATGGGGCAGGATAAGGCGCAGCTTAACCCCTTTGTCGATCAACCTCTCTGAACTCTCTATCTTTGGCCCTCTCTCTGCCATACCGGATGCCGAGCTTGTTCATCCTGTTACGCAGGGTGCTTGGGTTCAGCCCCAGAATGTCTGCGGCCCCCCCGGAACCGTGGACCTTTCCTCCGCAATACTCCAGCGCTCTTTCGATATGCCCTGCTTCTGCCTGTGCCAGCGAAATCAGCTGCTCATCGAGGTATGGCACTGATTCCTCCAGCTCCGGAAGGTCGTAAAAATTCAAGGAGGCGCCCTGGCAGCGGATCAACTCCCGCTCCATCAGGTTCTCCAGCTCCCGGACGTTACCCGGCCAATGGTGCCTGGACAGGCGTTGGAGGGCGGCGGAATCTACGGGGGGAGCTTCGCCGATGCCGAGTTCAAGGGTTTTTTTCTCCCTGAAATGTTCCACCAATTGGGGGATGTCATTTCTTCTTTGCCGCAGGGGAGGGATGATGATGGGAAAGACGTTAAGACGGAACCAGAGATCCTCGCGGAACCGGTTCCCTGCGACCATAGCTTCCAGGTTCCGATGGGTGGCTGCGATGATCCGGATGTTGACAGGGATCGTCCGGGTACCACCGACGCGTTCGATTTCCTTGAATTGAAGAACCCTTAAGAGCCGGGCTTGAACGGCCGGGGGGAGTTCTCCGATTTCGTCCAGAAAGAGGGTTCCACCCTGTGCTCTCTCGAAGTGCCCACGTCTCTGCGCGATAGCCCCGGTAAAGGCCCCCTTTTCGTGGCCGAAGAGTTCACTGTCGATGAGCGATTCGGGGATAGCGCCGCAGTTCACCTTGATGAAGGGACCATCTTTGCGGGACGATGTTCGATGAATTACGCTGGCGACTACTTCCTTGCCCACGCCCGTCTCTCCGAGCAGTAGCAGGGTGTTGGAGAGTGGCGCGACCTGGTGGACCATTTCCATCACATGGGAGAGTCCCCCGTCGGCACCGATGACCTCCCCGGAGAGTTTCTCCAGCTCTTCGTTTAAAAACTGGTTTTCTTCGGTGAGCTGATCCTTGAGTTCCAGGGCCTCTCTGTGGGTCAGGGCATTGGCCATGGCAACCGCAAAGGGGTCATGGATCAGGGAGATGAGGCGGCCATGCTCGGCATTGTATTGGTGTTGCCCCTTTGCCCTGAATATGAGCCCTCCCAGATGCTGATTCTCGATTTTAAGGGTCAGGCAGAGGTCTGAGACGTTGTGCAGGCCGACATAGGGAGCGATCAATTTGCCCAGCTCGCTCTGTTCGGAGTTGTAATAGATCCGCTCCGAGTTCGATATGGTTTCCTTCTCCACCAGCTTCATCACCTTTTCAGGGATCGGTATTCGAAGCTTCGAAACGCCCCCTTGCGCTGAGGTGCTGCACGCGACCCTCCTGATTTCGCTGTTCTCTCTGTCCCAGATGTCGAGAAACATTTCATCAAGAGGGAAGAACTTTTTCAGGTAAAGATGGCTCTGCCAGAGGGCGTCCCCTATGTCGAGGCTGCCGCAGATACGCATTGTGACCTGACGAAAAAACTCGTCCTCGTCCAGCTTAATTGTTCTGGTGTCATGTCTCTCTTGATTCCCCAATTCAGACCGTCCTTCCATGGGTAATCCCCATCTTGTTCATCCTGTGTCTCAGAGTGCTAGGATTGACCCCAAGAATCCTGGCCGCTCCCTGGGCGCCGTGAACTTTGCCTTCGGTCTTTTTCAGCGTCTTTTGTATGTGCCCGGAAAGGACTTCTTCCAGGGGGAGGGGGCGGCAGTCCTGAGATGCGCCCGGAAGGGGGGAGCTGTCCGTCTGGGTCGGGAGCTTGGAATCCTTCTCCTTGTCGACGAAGAGGCTCTGGAAGCTCAACTCTTTCCCTCTCGTTCGGATCAGCTCCTGCTCAACGAGATTTTCCAGCTCCCGCACGTTGCCGGGCCAGGGCAGGTCGCAGAGCATATTTATGACCTCCCGTGAAATTTTGGGACGTAGCCGCAGCCCCAGTTCCCTGGCCTTCTTGGACTGGAAGTGGCGGACCAGGCCCGGGATGTCCTCGAGTCTTTGCCGCAGGGGGGGGACCTGGATGGGAAAGGCGTTGAGGCGGAACCAGAGATCCTCGCGAAAGCGACCCTCTTTTACCATGGCCTCGAGGTCTCTGTGGGTAGCTGCGACCACCCGGATATCTACAGGGATGGACATGGTGCCCCCCACCCGTTCGATTTCATTGGTCTGGAGCACCCGCAACAGCCGGGTCTGGGCCTGCAGGGGCAGCTCCCCTATCTCATCCAGGAAAAGAGTCCCGCCCTGGGCCCGTTCGAAACGCCCTTTTCTCCTGCTGTGGGCGCCGCTGAAGGCTCCCTTCTCATGGCCGAAGAGTTCACTGTCGATGAGGGTCTCGGGGATGGCGCCGCAGTTGACTTTGATGAAGGGGCCC
>JAAXQG010000255.1 GCA_012974445.1 Desulfuromonadales bacterium | reverse complement strand
GGACGATGAGACCCTGCGGCTGATATTTCGCCGGATGCTGGAGGCGCGGATGATCGACCGCACCTGCATGACGCTTCAGCGCGAGGGGCGCATCGGGACCTACCCTCCGGTGGAAGGGCAGGAAGGCTGCCAGGTGGGAAGCGCTCTTGCGCTGCGCAAGGAGGACTGGGTCGTTCCTTCCTTTCGCGAGCTGGCAGTATCGCTCGTTCGAGGCATTGAGCTCGAGACGATTTTGCTCTACTGGATGGGGCATGAGGATGGCAGCCGAATCCCCCGTTCCCTGCGCTTTCTTCCCGTGTCCATTCCCGTTGGGTCCCATACGCTTCATGCTGCGGGTATCGCCATGGCCATTCAGTACCGCAGAGAGCAGGACGCGGTGCTCTGCGTCTTCGGCGACGGCGCCACCAGCGAGGGCGACTTCCATGAGGCGCTGACCTTTGCGGGGGTCCGCAAGTCGCCGGTGATCTTCTTCTGCCAGAACAACGCCTGGGCCATTTCCGTGCCTAGAGCGGCCCAGTGCGCAGCCAGCTCCCTGGCCGCCAAGGGGGTCGGCTACGGCATGCCAGGCATCCAGATCGACGGCAATGACCCCTTCGCGGCCTACCTGGCCACCGCAACGGCACTGGAGCGGGCCCGCGCGGGGGAGGGACCGACCTTCATTGAGGCCATCACCTATCGTCTCGGCCCCCATACCACCTCCGATGATCCCGGTCGTTATCGCCCCGCCGAGGAGGTGGAGCGAATGCGACCCCTCGAGCCTATGGTACGTTACCGGCTCTTCCTGAAGGGGCGAGGGCTCTGGAGCGAGGCTTGGGAGCGCGAACTCACTACCGGCATCGAAGGGTGGATCGCGGAAGGGATTCGCCGCGCCGAAAGCCACGGTGCACCGGGCCCGGAAGAGATGTTCGACCACATGTTCGCCGAGGTGCCGCCGCATCTGGCTCGGCAGAAGGCCGAGTTGCTGGCCGATCTTAAGGAGGTGTGAGATGGCAACCCGGAACATGGTGGAAGCGATCAATCTGGCCTTGAAAGAAGAGATGGAGCGGGATCCGGATATGCTGCTCCTAGGTGAGGACGTGGGTCGTGAAGGAGGCGTCTTCCGGGTCACCGAGGGATTGCAGCAGGCTTTCGGGGCCGAGCGGGCTATCGACACCCCACTGGCCGAGTCGGGGATCGTGGGCGTCGCATTTGGTATGGCCCTGCTGGGCCTTCACCCGGTGGCCGAGATTCAGTTCATGGGCTTTTTGCCCCCCGCTCTGGATCAGATCATTTCCCACATCAGCCGCATTCGTAACCGGACTCGCGGGGTCTACA
Source organism: Desulfuromonadales bacterium (assembly GCA_012974445.1). Classification (GTDB taxonomy): domain Bacteria; phylum Desulfobacterota; class Desulfuromonadia; order Desulfuromonadales; family JAAXQG01; genus JAAXQG01. The sequence goes on along the minus strand of JAAXQG010000255.1, from coordinate 8,214 downwards.
GTGCCCCCATGGTGATCCGCATGCCCTACGGCGGCGGCATCCACGCCCCCGAACATCACTCCGAGAGCCTTGAGGCCATGCTGGTGCATATCCCCGGCATCAAAGTGGTCGTCCCTTCCAGTCCCCTGGACGCCTGCGGACTGCTCAAGAGCGCCATTCGCGACCCCGATCCGGTTCTTTTCCTGGAGCCCAAGCGGATCTATCGGGCGATCAAGGAGGAGGTCCCGGACGGAACGAACCCGCTGCCCCTCGGAGAGGCCAGAGTGGTGCGCTCCGGAGATGACCTGAGTCTGATTGCCTGGGGAGCCATGGTGCGCGAAGCGCAAAGGGCCGCCGACATACTGGCTGAAGAGGGGGTGGATGCGGAGATCATCGACCCGCGCACTCTTTCTCCCCTCGATACCGATGCCATACTCTCCTCGGTAAAACGTACCGGGCGCTGCCTGGTGACGCACGAGGCGCCACGCACCTGCGGGCTGGGGGCGGAAATTTCAGCACTGATGATGGAGGAGGCATTGTTGAATCTCAAGGCACCGGTTGCCAGGGTCACGGGATTCGACACCGTGATGCCTCTGCCCAAGGGGGAGCATCACTATCTGCCCGATGCGGCAAGGATCGTTCGGGCAGCACGGCAGCTGCTGAAATTCTAGCAAGGGGAAGACGAACTTTTTATGCACACTATTCAGCTTGCTGCTGCCACTTCACTCCCTCCCCTTCAAGGGGAGGAGAAACCTTCACCACTGGCGGGAGTGCAGTTGCAGCAAAATTTACCATTTTTCAAGGAGGAGCCCTTTTATGTTCGAATTCAGGTTTCCAGATATAGGAGAAGGGATCGCCGAAGGGGAAATTCTCCGCTGGCTGGTCGAGGTGGGGCAGAGGGTGGAGGAACACCAGATTCTGGTGGAGATCGAGACGGACAAGGCGATGGTGGAGCTGCCTTCTCCGGTGGCCGGAGTCATTCGGGAGTGTCAGGGTACCCCTGGCGAAATGATTCCGGTGGGCTCCGTGTTGGCACGGATCGAGGAAGCCGCTGCCGCCGGATCGCCTGAGCCGAAGAAGCCCTTTGCCGTGGGGGTCGTGGGAGAGCTGGAGGAGGCGCAGGAACCTGAACTGAGAGTTGAGAAAAGTGAAGAGTCGACGCTGCTTCCCCGCGACCGGAAGCTGGCCCGGGAGCTGGCCGTCGATCTGAAACAGTTAAGGGGTAGCGGGCCCCAGGGGAGAATCACCGAGCGGGACATCCGGGCCGCGGCGCAGCAGGCAGTGGAAGGGCAACCGGAGAAGGTAGCCGAGCGCATCCCCCTGCGGGGCATCCGAAGGTCCATGGCCAGGGCGATGGTGGCCTCAGTCTCTGCGGCGGCCCAGGTCACCACCATGGATACGGCCGACGGGCAGGCCCTGCAGAAGCTTCGCATGCGGGAGCAGGCCGTCGCGAAGGAGCGTGGTGTCTCCTTGAGCTGGCTGCCCTTTATCGTCAAAGCCCTGACCCTGGTGCTCGAACAGTTCCCCCTGCTCAACAGCAGTCTCGACCAGGAAAAGGGGGAGATTCTTCTGCATCCCCAGATTCATATAGGCTTCGCCGTGGATACGCCGGAAGGGCTGCTGGTGCCGGTGGTGCGAGATGCGCGCAAGCTCAGCATTCTCGAGCTGGCCGCCGCCCTGCAGGGGCTGGCGCAGCGGGCCCGCGATCGGAAAATCACCCCGGCCGAGCTCAAGGGGGGGACCTTCACCGTGACAAACTACGGAGCGCTCGGCGGTCTCTGGGGCACGCCGATCATCAACCCGCCCGAAGCGGCTATCCTGGGGGTCGGACGCATCGAGGACGTTCCCGTCGTTCGGGATGGTCAGGTCGTGGTGCGGCCAAGCATCCCTCTGTCTTTGACCTTCGATCATCGGATCATCGACGGCGCCACGGCCCAGCGCTTTCTTAACGCGCTGATCGAGCACATCGAAGACCCTGATCTCATGCTTCTTGAGAGCTGAGAGTTGCGTGCTTGTGCGGGTTCGAGAAAGTGCCCGAGGCGATGCAACTCGAGCCGAACCTTGCGGACGCTGCAATGCTCAGTCGCAGGCGGCCCATCAGGCAGGCACGAAATAGACATCCGTTGCCAGGAATTTGCTGTTGCGCACGAAGCGCGCCTGCACCTCCATGCCGATGCGCACTTCATCCGGATCGGCCCCCAGGAGTCGGGAGAGAAAGAGAGTCTCGGCCCCATCGAATTCCACCAGAATGAGGGTGAAGGGGGTCTCCTTCAGGAAGGCCTCACCGCCGAAGTGGCAGGTGGTGAAGGTGTGAACTCTTCCGCATTGCGGCAGCTCGGTCCAGTGCGTCGCGCCCCCGCAGTCCATGCAGTGGCTGCGCGGAGTGGCATAGGTGGTTTCGCAGGCCGGGCAATGGCTCCCTAGCAGCTTCTTCTGCGCCAGTCCCGCGAAAAAGGGGGAATCCTGAGCATAGGAATGCAGGTAGTCGATTTCGTAGTGATATTTGAGCATGATGGGATCGACGTTGAAGAGGACCGTGCCCTCTTCGGTCTCAGGTAGTTTGGCGTTTTTGTTCATCTGGACCTCCTCTTATACCGAATGATACGTTTTCCTCCCCCCAGCGGGGGGAGGGGGTAGAATTGCAAGTGGCATGTTTCCAACCTCACTCCGCCTCCAGAATCGATACCGTGATGTAAGTCCCCGTCCCGGCGTGGCTGTGGATGAGGCCCCGCCTGGGCTCCGGCAACTGCAGTGTCCCATCCCCCAGATGTTTCTGGATACTTCCCTGAAGCTGCCAGAAGGCGAAGACGGCCTGCATCAGCCCGGTGGCTCCCACGGGATGGCCGCAGGCGAGCAGCCCCCCGGAAGGGTTTACGGGGATGCGAGCGAAGCGCTCCATTCCAGAGAAGTCCAGGCCATAGTCGAGGTTCGCCAGGAAGGGCGCCCCGGCATCCACAAAGGCTCCCCCCTCGCCGTAGCGGCACAGCCCCAGGTCCTCGTAGGTCTGGATTTCGGATGAGGTGTAGGCGTCGTGCAGTTCCACAAAATCCAGATCCTGCGCCGGGTTCCGGATTCCGGCCATGGCATAGGCCTGGGCGGCGGCGCTTCGCCCCCCTCGGAAGGAATGAACGCCCGGGTATTTGAGCTGCGCGTAGTCCGCCTCGTCCTCATGGGGGAGCAGGGGCACCTTGCCGTGGGGGCGGTCGGCCATGCGCATGGCATCGGTACCGCAGCCCAGACCGCTAACCCGCACCGGACGAACGCCGAGTCGCTTCACCGTTTCCTCCGAGGCCAGAATCGCCACGGCGGCTCCGTCGGACATCTGGCAGCAGTCCAGGATGGTCAGTGGAGTGGACACCATGGGGGAGGATCGCACGTCCCCGACGGAGAGGCGCGCAGGGCTCTGGGCGTAGGGATTGTGCAGGGCGTTGGCGTGGTTTTTCACGGCCACTTTGGCCATCTGCTCCACCGTCGTGCCGAACTCGTGCATGTGGCGCCGCACCATCATGGCGTAGTACCCGGTGTAGAAGCCGCCCACGGGGTAGTCGAAGTTGGTGTCGGAGGCCAGGGCGATAAACTCGTTGCCTTTCCAGGTGTTGACCCGGCTCATGGTCTCGAATCCCATGGCGAGGCAGCACTCCATGCGGCCCGAGGCCACCGCCTCCCAGGCGGACTGGAAGCCGAGGCCGCCGGTGGCGCCGCCGCCTTCGACGCGGCGTGAGGGCTTGGGGCAGAGCCCCAGATAGTCCTGCACCATGGCTCCGGCCTTGAGCTGGCGGGTGAAATGGTCGGAGAAATAGGAGCAGACGCTGCCGTCGATGTCTTCCCGGCCCAGGCCGGGCACATCGGCCAGGGCATAATCGAAAGCCTCCTTGACCATCAGCCTGAAATCCTTCTCCGGGTTCGCCTTTGTAAACTTGGTGATTCCCCCTGTAATCATGTAGACCGGTCGCATCCTATATTCCTCCCTTCACTGCACCCAGCAGCTCCCGAGCGATGACCATGCGCTGAATCTCCGAAGTCCCCTCGCCGATTTCGCACAGCTTCGCCTCGCGGAAATACCGCTCCACGGGATAGGCCCGGGTGTAGCCGTAGCCGCCGTGGATCTGCACGGCTTTCGTTGCCGCCCGCATGGCGGTCTCCGAGGCGAAGAGCTTGGCCATGGCCGCTTCCCTGGTAAACACCCGCCCGGCATCCCTGAGGGCAGCGGCCCGAAGCATCAGCAGCTGCGCTGCGTCTATTTCCGTCGCCATGTCGGAGAGCATCCCCTGAATTGTCTGAAACTCACCGATGGGGCGACCAAAGGCCTGTCGCTTTTTCGCATAGCTCAGCCCCGCTTCCAGGCAGCCCTGGGCAATGCCCACGGCCATGGCGGCAAGTCCGATGCGCCCGGCATCGAGCATTTGCATGGCCTGGGAAAACCCTGCACCCGCCTCGCCGATCAGGAGGTCCCCGGCCACCGGAACATCCCTGAGCATCAGGGCCGTGGTGTCGCTGGCTTGAAATCCCAGCTTGTGGATGTTCTTCCCCCGCTTGAGGCCCGGCGTTTCTCCGTCGAGAATGAAGGCGCAGATGCCCTGGGACCCCAGAGCGGGATCCCGGGTAGCCATAACCACGAGACGCTGCGCTTTTGAGCCATTGGTGATGAAGTATTTGTTGCCGGAAAGCAGCCATCCGTCCTTTGATGCCACCGCCCGTGTCTTGAGGGCCGCCGCGTCACTGCCCCCGGCTGGCTCGGTGAGGGCCCAGGCCCCGAGCTGCTCGCCTGCGGCCAGAGGGGGGAGAAAGCGGAGCTTCTGCTCTTCGGAGCCGAAGCTCAGGATGTGGGAGGCGCAGAGGCTGTGGCCCAGCAGGCTGATGGCCACCGCCGCATCGACCCGGGAGAGCTCCTCCACCAGCAGGCAGTAACTGGCGAAATCCCTGCCACTACCGCCATACTCGGACGGAATAAAGAGCCCCATCCAGCCCGCACGGCCCATCTTCTCCAGCGCCTCGCGGGGGAACTCCCCCTTGCGGTCCCGCCGCTCCGCTCCGGAGCGCAGCTCCTGTTCGGCGAACTCTCGAACCTTTTGCTGAAGGCTGCGCTGCTGCCGGCTGAGTTCGAAATCCATTCTGAACCTCCCGGTCCCCCCTGTTGGAAGTATCGAAGGGGGCTTTTGACTGTCAAAGCACGGACTGCGTTGGGGCTCAAACCATCTTGCGGAAACGTCCTCCCACCTCGGCCAGGGTGCTTGTGATCTGCCCGAGGCTGGCGTGGCGAACCGTCTCCAGCAGTTCGCCAAAGACGTTGCCTCCTTCAAGGGCCACCTGTTTGAGCCGCGCAAGGTACTGGGGAGCATCGACCCGGTGCCGTGCCTTGAACTCCCGCACCCGGGCAAGCTGCCGCTCCCGCTGCGCCGGGGTGGTTCGGGCCAGTTCAGCCACGGGGGGATACTTGTCGGGGTGCCCCTCCGGCAACTCGCTGGCGTTGTAGCCGATGATGCGGCGGCGAGGCGCGGCCTCCGCAGCGCTTGCGCGTCTGCGCTGCGCTTCGTACCGGGCGCTGCTCTGTGCGATGCAGCGTCGCTGATAGCCCAGCTCCATGGCCGGGCCGACGCCTCCGAGATCATCGATACGGTCGAATTCGGCAAGAACCTGCGCCTGCACCTCGGCCATCAGGGCGGCAAAGGCGTAGGAACCTGAGAGAAGATTCTGAATGACGAAGGTCTCGGCTTCCTCCCTCAGATAATTGGGAATCAGGGTCGCCTGACGCACCCACTTCTCGCCTGGGGTGGTCATGGGTTCGTCGGCTGAATCCACATGCAGTGAGTTGCTCCCTGCCAGCAGCCCCAGCAGGGCGTGGTGGCACAGACGCACCGGGTTGAGGCTGTCCCATTCCTGGGCCTGCAGGGCGCGCCCCGAGGTCTGACTGTGAAATTTGAAGTGCTGGGAGCGGTGGCTTGCCCCGTAACGATCCCGAAGGGCGATGGCCCATATTTTCCGGCAAACGGCGCCGTAGGCCAGCCACTCCGCCTCGTGGGAAACCCGGAAGAAAAAAGAGAGACTGGGCGCAAAATCATCCAGAGCCATCCCCCGGGAAAGAAAGTTCTCCACGTAGGTGAAACCGTTGGCCAGGGTGAAAGCCAGCTCCTGCACCGGGGTCGCTCCAGCCTCGCCGATGTGGTAGCCCGAGATGGAGAGGGAGTAGAACCGCTTTACACCGTTGTCGATGAACCACTGCTGCACATCTCCCAGGAGTCGGATGGCGAAATCGGGCTGGAAGATACTCTCGTTCTGAGCCTGCACTTCCTTGAGGATGTCGGCCTGCACGGTGCCACGCAGCTCCCCCAGCAGTTCGCGCCAGAGCCCTGCGGAGGCTGATTCGGAAAGGGGAGCGCCCTGCTCGTTTTCCGTGCGCTCTTTTTCAATGTCGAAAGCGGCAACGAAATACATGGCGAGAATCACCGGCGCGGGGCCGTTGATGGTCATGGAGGTGCTGATATCCCGGATATGGAAACCGTCGAGAACCCGCCGCATGTCTTCCCAGCTGTCGATGGCGACGCCCCCCTCGCCGATCTTACCGATGCTGCCGGGATCCATGTCGCTGTCGGCGCCGTAGAGGGTCGGGCCGTCGAAGGCGATGGAGAGGCGGGGGCGGGAAACGCCCTTGGCCAGCAGATGCAGACGACGGTTTGTCTCCTCGGGACCGTGAAGTCCTGCGAACTGACGGGTGGTTTCCCCGGCGCTCAGAGGGCGGTAAGGGTAGAGGCCGGTGACGAAGGGGAAGCGCCCCGGCAGCCCTTCCTCCAGCAGAAAGCGCAGTGTCTCTGGGCGGTTCAGCGGATCGGGCAGGGCCACTCTGGGAATCCGCAGGCCGCCCAGGGTCTCGGCGATGGGCTCAATGCCCTGGCGGGCGGCCGCCTGAAGACTGAGCTGCTGCCACTGCCCTGGCCAGTCAGCGAGCAGCGCGGCGCAAGCCGGGTCGAGACGTCCGGAATCCTCGGGACGCTCACGGATCAGGCTGAGCTGCGTGCTCGCCCAGCTGTCGTAGGCGCGGACCTTGTCGGCAATTTCGGCAAGATAGGCCCGCCTTCGGTGGGGAACCAGGATGTCCCGAGGGGGCGAAGAGCTGGATAGGGAAGAAGGAGCAGCCGCCCCAGCCGTCCAGCCAAGGCGGCTGCACAGCTCGGTAAAGAGAGTATCCAGACCGGGATCCCGGGCGGATTTGGCGATGACGCAAAAAAATTCCGGCGCCTTGACCATCCCGGCCCCGAGTTCCTGAAGTTCGGACAGCGCCGCTGTGGCCCCTTCGAGATCGCCCTTGTTGAGCACCACCAGATCGGCGTCGCGAAGCAGCTGGTCTTTTTGCAGCTGAAGTGGGCTGCCGTATTCCCGGGTTTTCACATAGATCAGCAGATCCGCCCCAAGCGCCTCCAGATCGACGCCCGTCTGCCCAGTGCCCGGCGTCTCCACCAGCAGCAGGTCAAATTCTGCATCCTGTAGCACCCGAAGCATCCGGGGCAGGGCAGGGCTGATAGTGGCATAGGGGGTGCCGGTTGCGAGGCTGCGCATCCAGACGTGCCGGTTATAGATGTGGTTCATTCGTACTCGGTCGGCCAGCAGGGCGGCATTAGCCCCGGCTCCCCGGATCGTGGGGTCGTTGGCCAGAATGGCGATTTTCCGGTCCGCAAAGGTGGCCAGCAGGCGCCGGACAAGCTCATCGATGAGGGTACTCTTGCCGCTGCCTCCGTCGCCGGCGACCACGATAACCGCCCCTGGCGTTTTGTCGCCGGATCCGGATGGCTCCTGCGGCAGGGCTGCGTCCTGTCCCTGCTCGGCTAGAGTCAACCTCCGACTCAGTGACGGGGGGCCCTTTGTCTTTGCGGGGGCAGGGCGGCGGAGCCGGATGCGCTCGCAGATGTCGGCGGCGACGCTTTGGAGGGACCAGTCGGGGCCGTAGATTTTCTGTACCCCGGCGCCTTCGAGAGTGGCTGCTTCCTCGGGCAGGATGGTGCCGCCACCGCCACCGAAGACCAGGGTTTCGGGAATTTTCTTATGTTGCAGGAGTCTGATCAGATGGGGGAAAAACTCAAGATGCCCACCGTTGTAGGAGCTGACCGCAACGGCGTGGGCTCCCTCCTGCAGGGCGGCCAGGGCGATCTGCTCGCCGGTCATGTTGAATCCGAGGTAGATGACTTCCACAGGCTGCGCGCCATCCAGCAGGGCCCGGTTCAGCGCCAGCGCCGAGGCGTCGTG
>JAAXQG010000249.1 GCA_012974445.1 Desulfuromonadales bacterium | reverse complement strand
CATTCGAATCTATTTTCAAACTCAGAGACAAACAATGAAGGAGGGGGCGATGAAATTTAAAAAAGAGATAGTCCTGGTTGCAGCGCTGTTGAGCTTCTGTGCGAGCGGACAGGCCCTGGCCACCAAACCCGCGCTGACCGGTGCCGAAACTCAACAGATATCCCTGACGGCCAGCAAAAGGGCCACAACAGCCTTTACCATGGGGCTGGCGCAAGGGGAAAACTATACCCAGATTGTCACCGAAGCCATCGATGCGGGAATCCCCATCGCTGAAATCATTGGCGCTGCAAATCAGCAAGGCGCAACCCTTACCGAAATATTCCAAGGTGCGCTGGCTGCATCCGCAGCCCCTCCGGAAGAGGTTGTTGTCCAGATGATCGAGAACCTGATTCAGGGCAAAGTGGATCTTGAATCCATTGCCTGGTCGGCAAAATATGCCGGGGTGAGTGAACCGATCATTTGTTCAAACATATATCCCATGGGCTTTTCAGGTGGTGCATCGTCCGGTACGCAGAGTGCTTCTTTCTGCCAGAATCTTCCTGAAACTGAAGGTCTTGGTTTTACCCCGGAGGAGATGACTACCCCGGTGGAAACTCCCGGTGCTCCCGGGGGAGAGCGTTCCACAGCCGAAGGCATCAGCAACAATCAGCCTTGATATACCCTTTTTTGCTGTGATAGTGCGTTTCTACCGCTGCAATAACCGATAGGAGACTCAAAGTGAAAATAATTTCTTACTGTCTCATGGTTGCCATGGGGCTAATCTGTTTGCCCGTCCATGCCGAAGCCAGCCCCCTGGGGACGGAAAACTACCCCAACTCCGGCGCAGGCGACATTCCTCTGGGCAGTTTTTCCACCGAGGGCGCCGACGACCTCTTCGGGTCGAAAAGTGGCTACGCTCACCCCTTTATGTCCGTCACCCAGACCTATACCGACAACTTTTTCAACGAGTCGACAAACGAGCAGTCGGAGAACATCACCCTCTACTCTCCGGGTATCTGGCTTTCCCTGCCGGGCACCAGCACCCCCCTGCTGGAGCTCAATACCTCTTCCTCCTCTGCCGGGGGCCTGAGCCTCACCCGTATGAAAACGAAGAGTGACCGCAGGTTCCAGGCCTACGGCCTGTACCGCGCCGACATTGAGGAGCTCGACAAATCCACTCAGGATACGGTCAGCCACCGCGCCGAAGGCATGCTTCAACTCAATCTGCGCGGCGGCCTGAGCCTCGAGCTCATCAATCAGTACCTCGACTCTCATGACGCCAGGGCATTTCGGGGCAATGCTGCTACCGATCTCAACAGCTACCAAAACAACCTAAGCAGTTTCAGCCTCAGCTACGAGCCCGGGACCAAAACCCGCCTGAGGGTCGATGCGACCCTCTACGATGTAAACTACGATGACCAGAGCGATGAAATCTGGAACCGTAAGGATCAGTCCCTTGCCTTCTACGCCTTCTACAAATTCCAACCCAAGACCTCGGTATTCCTCGAATACGACCTGGTCGATGTAGATTACGACGAAGACAATCTGGCCGATTCCCTCTCAGACAGTGACGTTCAACGCTACTTCGTCGGCCTTCAGTGGGACATGAGCTCCCGTTCGAGGGGTATTTTCAAGGCGGGTCTGGCTAACAAGGAATTCAGCGACTCGACCCTGAGCGACAGAAACGACCTCATTCTCGAGGCCCAGCTCGACCACCGCATCAGCAGCCGAACCTCCCTGCGCATCGAAGGCACCAGAACCCAGGAGGAAAGCACCTCGGCGGGCACCGGATCGATTCTCTCGAACAGCATCGGCGCCACCGGTCAGCACCTGTTCAACAGCAAAATCTCGGGGAACCTGTGGCTCTCCTACACCCGCGACAGTTACCGGGGTGATGGCTTTTTGGGAGGAAGAAAGGACAACCTCTACTCGGCCGGCGGTTCGCTTCGTTACGACCTGCAGAAATGGATGAATATCTCGGCGGGTTACAGCTTCGCCGAACGTGACTCCAATAACCCTGGAGCCAACGACTTCGACTACAGTCGAAATTCCCTGTTCCTGAGCTTGACCCTCGCCATCTGACCATTGGTCACCGTTATTCTTTCTATAACAAATCTGCTGCAGATACCGGGGCCGGTATCTGCAGCAGATTACTTCTTTAGGGCCCACCGGTAACGGACGGGCCCGAAACGGTTTAATCTATATGCGTAAATTCTTCCTGTTCCATCTGGCCTTTCTTCTGCTGTCAGTCACCAGCACCCATGCCCTGAGCCAGCAATCAAATTACCTACTGGGTGACGGCGACGTCATTAAATTGACCGTTTACGATCACGCAGACCTGAGCACCACAGGACGCATCAACGCCGATGGAACCCTGATGCTGCCCCTGATCGGAAAGATCAGCATTTCGGGTCTCACCATCTCCCAGACTACGGAGGAGATCGCCCGCCAGCTGGCGGACGGCTATATCATTTCGCCTCAGGTATCGGTCTTTGTGGAGGAATTCAGAAGCCAGAAGACGGTCATCATGGGACAGGTCACCAAACCCGGCCTCTTCGAGCTCAGCGGGAAGGTGACGCTGCTGGAGCTAGTCTCAAAGGCCGGAGGGATGACCAAGGACGCCGGGGATCGCGCTATCATCAAGCGCAGGATCGAAGAGCAGGGCGAAGAAAAGGTTCTGACCATCGACCTGAAGCGCCTCATCGAGGAGGGGGATACCTCCCTCAATGTTCAGATACTCGACGGGGACAGCGTCTATATCAGCAAGGCAGGTCTCTTCTATATAACCGGAGAAGTGCGCAAACCCGATGCCTACAAGTATGAAGAGGGCTCCACCATCATCAAGGTCATCAGCAAGGCGGGGGGCTTTACCGACAAAGCCGCGAAGGGCAAAGTAAGACTGATCAGGAAGATCGATGGTGTCGAGCAGGTCAGCGAAAATGCCGACATGCATGAACCCGTGCTTCCCGATGATGTAATCGTCATCCCCGAGAGCTTCTTTTAACCCCACTTACCTGCCTCAGAGCTGAACGACTGGTTCCGGAGAACTTATATGGATAATAACGATCTGCACCTGCGCGACTACCTTCGAGTGATCAGCAAACGCCGCGGCACCATCTGCCTTTTTCTGTTCATCGTCCTGACAGTAACAGCTCTTGCCACCTTTTCGGCGACTCCCCTCTACCGGGGAAACTGCCAAGTGCTGATCGAAAAGGTGAAAGAAAGCAACCTGACAGGGCGCTACATCCAGAATCGCTACGATCCCGAGTATTACGAGACCCAGTTTCAGCTCATCAAGAGCAGTGGAGTCGCCAGGCGGGTGGTTCAGATGTTGGATCTTACCGACACCCCCGAGCAGTCTCTGAGCAATTTCAGTACCCGCGAGTCCATCCTTTCGGCTCCCCTGAACTGGGCACGCCAGCTCAAAGCCGTGGTTTTCAGCGCTCTGGGGCTGGGGAAAACTCTGGGCGAGATACGGGTGCTGACTCCAGAAGAAGAGGCTCTCGAACTTCAAGATGAGATGACTTTTGCTATCGCAGGCGGCATCTCCATCAGCCCCGTTAAAAACACCCGCATCGTCAATATCAGCTTCAGCTCTCCCAACCCCGAGTTTGCGGCTCTTATCGCCAACACGGTGGCCAGGGCCTATATCGAAGAAACCCTTGAGATGAGCATGAAGTCAACGCGCACCACCATCGAATGGATGACCAAGAAAGCCGATGAAGAGCGCCTGCAGCTCAATGCCTCCGAAGGTCGCATGCAGGACTACATGCGTGAAAAGGACATTGTCACCCTGGAGAACAGGGTCGCCATCATCCCTCAGAAACTCTCGGAAATCGGCTCCAAACTCCTCAAAGAAGAGTCTCGCCGCAAGGAGCTCGAAACAATATTCGACAAAATCCAGAGTTCCAACGAGAACATGCTGACCCTGGAAACCATGCCGGTGGTCGCCTCGGATAAAACCCTCCAGACCATCCGGGGGCTGATCCTCAAGGCAGAGCAGCACATCGTGGAACTCTCATCCAAGTACGGGTACAAGCATCCCCTCATGATCAAGGCCGTCAACGACCTTGAGATTCTCAACAGCAAAAAGACAGCCGAGGTCCAGCGCATCACCGACTCGCTGCTCACCGAGCTGGAATTGACCCGCTCCAACGAAATCAACCTGAGCCTGCAGCTGGACGAAACGAAGCTCGAAGCACAGACCCTCAACGAGGCTCTGCTTCAGTATGGGTCGATGAAGCGTGAAGTGGATGCCAATCGAAACCTCTACGAGGCCCTGGTGATGAAAATCAAGGAGCAGAGCCTTACCGACGAAAACCAGACCGTGAACCTCTGGCTGGTGGAAAAAGCCTCGATTCCTGAAAATCCAGTCAGTCCGCGCAAGTCCAAGAATCTGCTCCTGGGGCTGATCGTCGGGCTTTTCGGTGGCGTAGGGCTGGCCTTCTTTCTCGAATACCTCGACAACAGTATCAAGAGCCCTGACGATACCGAAAAGATGCTGGAGCTGCCGATCATGGGACTCATTGCCCGCAGCACCCCCGAGCAGCACTCGCTGGAAACCGTACTGCTCGATGCGCCCCTGTGCGCAGTGGCCGAAAGTTACAAATCGCTGCGTACCTCGGTGCTGCTCTCAAGCAGTGATGCGGCCCCGAAAAGAATCCTGATCACCAGTTCAAGTCCCAGCGAGGGGAAAACCTCCACTGCAGCCAACCTGGCGTTGGCGCTGGCCCAGTCGGAGAAAAAGGTGCTGCTCATCGATGGCGATCTGCGCAAGCCCAGGCTGCACAGATTTTTCAACCTGAAAAATAATGAGGGTCTCAGCTCCTATCTGGCGGGGATGACGGATCAGTGCCCCATGCAGGGCGGCCCCGTACCGAACCTCAAGATCATCAGCTCCGGGCCCATCCCCCCTAACCCCTCAGATCTTTTGGGTTCCAGCCGCCTGGTGAAGCTTCTGGAATCAGCTGGGGAGAAATTCGACATCATCATCTGCGACAGCCCGCCCATTCTTTCGGTGACCGACAGTAAAATGCTCAGCCCCCTGTTTGACGGCACCATTCTGGTGACCCGCCACCGCATTACGACCTACGATCAGGCCCGTGCCGGCATCAAGGGGCTTAAAGGGGTGGGAGCCCGGATTCTTGGGGTGGTGATCAACGAATTTGAGCCCGAACGCGGTGATGATCTCTACCAGAGTTACTACGGCGAACCCTATGTGGACGACGATGCCGAACTGGAAAAAGCAGGAGCCTGAGTGCTGCGCAGGCTTTTTCAAAGATCAGGGTCGAAGCCTGCAACAGCGCCTTGCTTTGTGGACATTCACTGCCATATTCTTCACGGCGTCGATGACGGGGCCGCCAGTCTCGATCATTCGCTGCGCATGGCCCGGCTGGCTGAGGCCGGGGGGATCGGGCGGATGATCGCCACCCCCCACCGCAAAGCAACCGGGCTTGGCAGAGAGCAGATTCAGAGTCGGGTCACGCAGCTCAATGCCCAACTTAAAAAGGAGGGTATTGAGCTTGAACTCTTCCCCGGAGCCGAAAACCATCTGCTGCTCACCCCGGTAGAGGAGTTGGTTCCCCTCGGCGAAGGTCCCTACCTGCTCACCGAGGCCCCGGCGAGCCATCTGGGAACCCAGGCCAGGGAGCTGCTGGAGCAGATAAGCAGTGCGGGCTACAGGCCCATCCTCGCTCACCCTGAACGCAACGCCAGCGTCCTTGCCGACCCCGGATGCCTGAGCTCCCTTGTAGAGGCCGGTCTCATGCTGCAGCTCACGGCCGGAAGCCTTACGGGGAATTTCGGTCCAAGGATCAGGCACTGCGCCTGGCACCTGATCAAAAAGGGGCTGGTGCAATTTGTCGCCAGCGACGGACACTGCTGCAACCACCGCCCCCCGACCCTCAAGGCTGCCTACGACGCCCTTCACAAATTCGGCGGAGAGCCGCTCGCGAGACGTCTGCTGGTGGAGAACCCCACTCGTGTGCTTGAAGGAGCTTCGCTGGATGTCTAGACTCGTGCTGTCTATCTATCTGGGTTTACTGGTTTTCGCTCCCCTGGCCTTCGGCTCCGTGGAAACCTGGTCCCGAGCGGTGCTCTGCCTGGGTTCGGTTCTGGCGCTGAGCCTTCACATGATCGATTGCCGCAGGAAGAAAAGGCGCTTCTACAGGGTTCCCGGACTTGTCCCTCTGTCCACCCTGCTTCTGCTCGTTGCGCTGCAACTGGTCCCCCTGCCGCAGCCCCTGATGGAAACACTCCGCCCCCTAAGCCTTCAGCTTCATTGGGCCCAGGCGCTGAAGGCTGACAGTTCCCACCTCTGGTTGAGCCTGAGTCCGAACCTGAAAGCCACCTTGCACGAACTGCTCAGATATGGAGGCTATCTTGCGTTCTACGTCCTGAGCATTCAGCTCATGGCAAGGCGCGAGGGATTGAAAAAAATCCTGTATCTTGTGGCCGTATTCGCCGCCATCTTCTCGCTGCTGGGGATCTTCCAATACCTGCTGCCTTCAGAGAAGATACTCTGGATTCTCAGGGACTGGCCTTCCCGGGCACCCCACCCCTTTGCCACCTACATCAACGGCAACCACTACGCGGGGCTGATGCTCATGCTCTTTCCCGTGCTGCTGGCATTGACCCTGGCCACGCGCCTTCAGCTTTATGGGCGCAGCTTCAGGGAAAAATTCACTGAAGCACTCTCGCACCCCAAATTCAACTCCAGGGTCCTGCTGGGCTCTGCGACCCTGCTGGCGGGATGCACGGTTTTTTTGAGCCTCTCCCGGGGGGGAACCCTGAGCCTGCTGGCCTCAAGCCTCTTCTTCATGGCCATGATGCTGATGAACCGGGAGATGAGATCCCGGGCCACTCTGGTGGGGGGGATCGGACTCATGACCCTGATGCTGGTTGGCGTTGTGGGCTGGGGGAGCATTTTCGAGCGCTTCGACAGCATTCGCGATGCCTCGGGGCAACTGCGGGATGAACGCCCCGTGTACTGGTCTGACAGTCTGGAGATCATCTCGGACTTCAGCCTCCTGGGAACGGGGGCCGGAACCTTCCGGGACGTCTACCCGGCCTATCGCTCGGTCAAACACCAGATACTGGTGGATCACGCTCACAACGATTATCTGGAGCAGCTCGTTGAAACGGGCATTGTCGGGGCGGGCCTGCTGGCCTGGTTCGCGGTCCTGGTGCTGCGCCAGAGCCGGCAACAGATCAGCAAACGCAGGAGCCTCAGAGCCCGCTATCTCTACCTCGGAAGCCTCAGCGGCCTAGTGGGCATAGGGTTTCACAGCCTCACGGACTTTAACCTCAGACTCGGAGCCAACGGGCTCTATTTTTTCTTTCTCATTGCCCTGATGGTCAGCGCCTGCCATACCCGCCTGAACCGGCACTCCGGAGCCAGTTCACTGCTGCCCAGAGCAGATCGGCCGGGGCTGAAACTTATCCTGAGCTCCTTTTTCGCCCTCGCCACAGCATCGCTGCTCTACGGCTCGGCCCTGCTGGGGGAGCTGTCTTTCTCCGGGGTTAAAAAAGCCTCCCTGACTCAGCTCAGGCAGGGGGGTGATCTGGAGGCGGCACGCACACTGACCGAGAAAGCGGCCTGGTTTGATCCGCTGGAAGGTTCCTACAGATTCGCGCTGGCCAGCCTGAATGACCATGATGAAAATCCCCTCCAGGGCAGGAGTTATCTGGTGCAGGCGGTGAGACGACTGCCCACCGACGCCCAGTATGTACAACAACTGGCGCTGGCAACAGGACTGGAGGGGGACAGAGAAAGTGCCGACCGACTTTTTGAGGCGGGGATTACACTGGACCAGAGCAACCCGGCCCGGCATCAGAGTTACGGCTTGTGGCTGGCCGCAACGGGGCGAATGATCCAGGCCGCCGCGCAACTTCAAAGAGCCATGGAAAAAGACGGATCCCTGAGCTCAGCCATACTGGTGCAACTTGAGGCTCTGGGGCATTCCATCGATGAGCTGGGGTGGATTCTTCCCGCGAGCGCCCAGGCATGGCTCAATTACGGAGAATTACTGCAGAGCAGAAATCTGGAGCAGCAAGCCCTGTTCGCCCACCGGCGGACGCTGGTGCTGGCCGATGGCACCGATGGGGACGTCTTCTGGAGGCTTTACCGTTTCTTCAAAGAACTCAACAATGAAGAAAAAACCTTCGAGGTCATCCGCAAGGCGGTGGAATTGTTTCCGAACAGCGCCGAATTTCGCTCAAATGCCGGATTGCTCTACGAGAAAAGGGGCTTGAGGCAGCAGGCCATGCAGGAGTACCGGAGCGCCCTGTTGATCAAGCCGGGCATGGGCTGGGTACGAACCAGGCTGGCAAAACTGGAGACTTCAATAGCTTCCCCCCTGCGAAGTAGGGGGGACTGAGGGGGATTAGGTTAGCCAGCACACACCCCCCTTTCCGCTTCGCTCCCTTCCCCCCTGTTCCACAAGGGGGATCGAAACGATTCAGTTGGAGTTTTCCATCTGGTTCGTCACGTACTGAGCGAGAACCTCGTGAATCTTGACCGGCGGGGCATTTCTGAAATACTTGTGAATGACGGCATGAGCCATTTCGTGGGCGAAAACAGCGAGCTCAAGCTTGTTGAGCGCCAGGTAAATCCTGTGCTTTCCGGGGGAATAAAAGGCGACGAACCCCACCTTGGTACCATAGAGCTCCTGGTAGGCCTGCTGAACCTGCCCCGTCGTTTCAAGCAGTACGACCTCGCATTTGAAATTTTCCGGATACATATCCAGAATTTTCTGCACTTTGCGCACGATGAGATCGAGCTTTGCGGCTACGTCCTTATCCAGGCTCTGCGTGGAATCCCCGCCGAAGAGATAGAACAATCCCCCCGGCTCCATCTTGCGGCTGAACTTTCTGAGCTGAGACTCATTCTCATAGGTCAGATGCACAAGGGTCGACTCGAGCTCCAGGGCATGGCTCTGCGATGCCCCCAGGCCCAGAATCAGCGCTGAGATGAAAAGAAGAAAAAGTTTCATCAGACCCTTGTCTTGGTCCGGTACTGCTGCAGTATCTCCTGCAGCCTGGCGCATCGGGCTGCGGCCTGCTCTGGCTGCGGACTCTCTTCGCCCGACTTCATAATCTGGGACAGCTCCCCCACCAGTGCCTGCATCTGGTGGATATCGCTAGAGAGCATCTCGTTAAAATCGTTGAGCTCTCTAGCGAGCCCTTGCCCCTCATCCTTGGGGCGCAGAACGATGCCTCCGGTCAGGTTTCTAGCGTTCATCTGCTCCAGAGCTTTTTCGAACCGGAAGAGGGGCCCGGCCATGCGGTGGGTCAGAAGTACCGCCGACCAGGAGACGAGAACCCCTGCGGTGAGGATGTAGATCCAGTTGGCCCGCAGCAGATCGGCAAAAAGCATTGTGGTCGTCTGTCCGATTTCCAACCGGGCGTCCTGATACCGGATGGTCAGATTATCGGCGGAGAGGTAGCCGAAAACCGCAAAGAACACCCCCATGGTCAGTACCGAGACAATGAAGAAACGCAGGATATAGCGTCCCTGCAACTCGGAATTGATAAAGAATTTACGGCGTTTATAGGTT
>JAAXQG010000109.1 GCA_012974445.1 Desulfuromonadales bacterium | reverse complement strand
TATGAGGTCCGCTCCGGTGACAGTCTCTGGAAGATCGGCAAGAAGTACGGCGTCCCTACCCGTGATATCATGCGCTGGAACAAGCTGGCCGCAAGTCATATTCTTCGCCCCGGCGACAAGATCCGTGTCCAGCTTCGCAAGGGGAAAACTCCTGCAGGCTCTTCACCCCGGCCTGTAGCTCCCGTGACCGAGAAGCTGGTCTATCAGGTCCGATCCGGCGACAGCCTTTGGAAAATCGGCAAAAAGTACCGTGTCCAGACCCTGGAAATCATGAGCTGGAACAATCTGCCTAAAGACCATGTCCTGCGCCCAGGTGATAAGTTGACCCTGCATGTCAAGCAGCGCCCACGGAGCTAGGGTGGAGCGAGCCCTCTTTCTTCCTCCCGGTGAGTCCCTGCCTGGGCAGGGGTTCGATCGCATCTATCTCGGAGCCGAATTCTGCCCCTGGCGCCTTCCCTGTCCGGACGATCTGGCAAAAACCATTGAGCGGCTGCGCCACCGGAAGCTGAGACTCACTCTGGTAACCCCTGTGCTCTCAGAAGTTTTTCTTGCTCCTTTTGCGACTTTTCTCGGGGCCATGGTACCGACTATGGAGCCGGGGGACGAGCTGCAGATCAATGATTGGGGCACCCTGGAGCTTTTGCCCGAATTGCCCCCGGGCGTTTCTCTGGGAGTGGGGCGAGCCCTGAGCGGCCAGAAGCGCGGGCTCTTCTTTCGGGATGGACTTTCCCCGGCGGCCCTGGATGCTTTACAGCGACAGGCCTTCGATAGCGCCTCCATGCGTTCCTTGCTGGCCCAGCATGGAATTGCAAGAGTCGAGCTGGACAATCTGCTTCAGGGGCTGCCTCCTCTGCCTGCGGGGCTCAGAGGCTCTGTTCATATGCCCTGGCTGATGCTGGCCTCCAGTCGTAATTGCCCCTTTGTTCCTTCGGGCGATGAGGGCTGCGCCAGGGGCCAATGCGGTGAAGTGATGGTTCTGACCAGCGAGCGTTTCGAGGAGCGAATCTACCAGGCTGGCAACACCCAGTTTCTGAGAAATGAGCATTTGCCGGAGAATCTGCCCTTGCTGGGGATTGACCGGGTGGTGGAACATCGCATCCTTCCGGTCTGAGCCTCGATATCCTTTGACTTATTCCCGGTGCTGTTGCTAGACTCACGGCCCCTAAGATCCTGTGAAGATCAAGCGAAAGGAATTATTTATACAATGCTTAACCTGATTATTTCCCTGGCGGTTTCCTTCGTCGTTAATGTGCTGTTGGTTCAGTTCGCCGGTTTGGCTTTCTGGGTTGCTTCCCTGATTTCCCTTGGAGTTTTCACCCTCATCTACCTGGTGCTGACCCGCTTGGTCATGAAGAAGGTGGCCGTCCTGATGGAAACCTCCCAGCGGGAGCTTCAGGCCAATCATGCCGAAAAAGCCGTCCGCACTCTTCAGGATGGACTCAAGTACGGGCGCTGGCAGTTTTATGTGGCTGGACAGGTCAACTCACAGATAGGCTGCGTCTACTATCTCAAGCGGGATTTCGCCAAAGCCTTCGGCTATCTTCAAAAGGGATTCGTCCGTCACTGGGTCGCCATGGCCATGCTGGCTATCTGTTACATGAAGAAAAACAAGAACGACAAGATGATCGAAACTTTTGAGAAGGCGGTTTCAGGAACCCGTAAGGAGCCGCTGCTCTGGGCTCTCTATGCCAACTGCCTCGATATGTCGGGGCAGAAGAAGAAGGCCATCGCGGTGCTGAACAAGGGGCTGAAGAAGACGTCCAATGATGAGCGCCTCGCCAGCGGCATCGCTGCGCTGGAGGAGGGCAAGAAGATCAAGATGCAGGCCTTCGGCGATATGTGGTATCAGTTCCATCTGGAGAAACCGGGCGCTCTGATCAAGAAGCAGACAAAGGCAATGACCGGTCGCCGGAAAATGATGGTGAGGTAGTCCGTGTCCTCCGGAAAAAATAAGAGTTTTCACAACCCCTTCAAGAATTTGAAGGGGTTGTCTGTTTCCGCTTCGAAGAAAGCGACTCCCAGCAAACCCAAGGATCCCGCTCCCCCAGAGCCGCAGGCAATGGAAGACGGGGAACTCTTTGCCCTGGAGATGGGGCGCATGGGAGTGGAGGAAGTGGCCTCCCGGACCTTCGTGCTTGAGCCTTCGTCACAGGAGTCCGAGGCCTGCGAGACTCCTTGCGTTGAGGCTTCGCCGCCTGATGACGAGGACCTTTTTCTGAGCTCTCTGGGCAAGCTGGATGTGCAGTTTAAGAATTCATGGCATGATGAGCCCGATGAGCTGGAGCCTGCAACGCCAAGACGCATGAAATTGGTTCGGCAGGGGAAGTTGTGCCCTCAGGCAAGGCTTGATCTGCACGGGCTTACGCGGCAGGAGGCACGGGATAAGGTTCGTTTTTTTCTCGAAGACAGCCACTGGAATCGGTTGCAGGTGGTTTTGATTGTGACCGGTCGGGGTAATCACAGCGGCGGCAAGGCCGTGCTGAGGGATGAAACCGAGGCATATCTGGCTGGCGGTGGACGGGCCTGGGTGCTTGAGTGGGCGCGCGCCCCCGGCAACTATGGCGGCAGCGGGGCGCTGATTGTCTTTCTCAAAGAGAAGTCCGGTCGCTGAGTTTGAGAGGGTTAAATGGAAAGGTACTATATTCCAAAAGAAGGTTTGGACAAATAGACACTTCTTCTCGGCCGTAAGCTCCCTCTCCCTTGACGGGAGAGGGCTGGGGTGAGGGTGAGGGCTCGAGAAGCCCCCTCCCCTTAGTCCCCTCCCGCGAGGGGAGAGGAAAAAAATTGAGCCTTTGTTTTGGATATAGTTCCGAAATGGAAAGAGGGTGGCCAGTACGGCCACCCTCTTTTTTTTATTCTAGCCCTCGGAAGGCTCTTCGGCTTTCTTGCGGGGAGCCCTTTTACGAGGTGCCGGTTTCTTTTTCTCCGGAGCCTCGGTATCTGTTGCCGGCTCGGTGGCAACGGCAGATTCCCCTTCCTCGGCTTTCTTCTTTCGGGGGGCGCTTTTGCGCACCGCTTTCTTCGGAGCCTCATCCGTTGACGTTGCCGCCGGAGCAGCAGCTTCGTCTGTCGGAGCTGCACCTTCGCTATCGGCCACCTTTTTCGTGGTACGCCTTTTGCGCGGGGCCGGCTTCTTCTCCTCGGCTTCGGGCTGGTCCTGGGACGCAGCGGGTGCGGCTTCGGGGGCAGTGGTTGCCTCAGCGGTTTCTGTCTTCTTGGCCGGGCTGCGGCGGCGTTTGGGAGCGGCAGGTTCCTCGGTGGGATCCTGCTCCCCGGCTTCCCTGACTGCCTCAATAATTTCGGGCTGAGGGGGCTGGTTTTCGGTGGCCGGGGTGGCTTTCTTGCGGCGCGTGGGGCGCTTGGGCTTGACTGGTTCCTGTGAGGCAGGGCTCTCCTCGGCGGTCGTTACCGGGGGCAGCTCCTGTGCCGAAGGCAGCGTTGAGCCCTCTGGAGCTGAAGCCGTGGCTGCGGCTTGATCGACGGACTCCGGAGCCGCAGCGATGGCAGATGTCTCATCCTGCCCGGTAGCTGCTTTGCCTCGGCTGCGGCTGCGTCTGCGCCTGGCGGGTTTCTGTGCGGGCTCCTCCGATATGCTCTCGGTGCCATCGTCCTTTGCCGCCTCAGCCATGGGCTCCTGAGCCTGCGGGGCCGCCTGTACAGCTGTTTGCGCCGCAGCGTCGTCCGTCTCCTGAGCCTTTTGCTCTGGTCCCTGGGGGAGCGCGTCTCCATCTTGCGCTACTTCATTTGTTTCGGCAGTCGATGACCTGCGTCGTCCGCGGCTGCGGCGGCGACGGGGACGCGAAGGAGCCTCCGGGCTCTGTTCTGCCGTATCGTTGGCCTCGGCGTTTTCGCTGGGCTCTTCGATGGTAGCGGGTGTCTCAGTCTCAGTTGCCGCAAGTGCGTCTGCAGGCTCCTGATCGGAGACCGTCTCACCCTGCTCCTGGCCCGGGTCTGCTGTGGCCTGCGCCGAATCCTCAGTTGTGGAGCGGCGTCCGCGACGACGGCGGCGCTTGCGTCCCGAGGGGGCGGCGCCCTCTTCACTGCCCTCTGACTCTGGCTGCGAAAGATCTTCTTCCGAGGTATGTTGAGGCTGCTTCGCCTCTTCGGACACTTGCTCGACGAGCTGGTAGCTCTGGGGGTCGGAGAAGCCGACTTCGAAGCTGTTTTGTTCTTCGGCGGCTTTTTTCTCTCTTTTCTGGACGCTGAGCTCCGACTGGTGGGGGGCGAAGTCGACGCGGCCATGAATCAGGATACGCAGATCGTAGCGCTTCTCCATGTCGTAGAGCTCTTCGCGCTTGTGGTTGAGCAGATGGGCGGCTACGTCCTGAGGCAACTCGCCGGTGAGGGTGCCGATCTGCCCCTTGGTTACCGCGGCGTGAAGCCGACGCATGAAGGCGACGGCCTGGGATTCTGGGCTGCGAACCTTGCCCGCTCCGGCGCAGTGGGGGCAGGGGAGGAATGCACCTTCGCCCAGGATGGCCTTGATGCGCTGACGGCTCATCTCCAGCAGTCCAAACTGGCTGATGCGTCCTACGGTGACCCGTGCCTTGTCCTGTTTGAGCGCATCCTTCAGGGTTTTTTCTACGTCGCGGATGTGCTTGCGGTTGCGCATGTCAATGAAGTCGATGACGATCAGGCCGCCCAGGTCGCGCAGGCGAAGCTGTCTTGCAGCCTGCTCTGCGGCTTCCATGTTGGTCTTGAAGGCGGTGGATTCCAGTCCGCCTTCCCCTTTGGCCTTGCCGGAGTTGACGTCGATGGCCACCAGGGCTTCGGTGCTGTCGATGACAATGGAGCCGCCCGAGGGTAGGGGGACATGGTTCTTTCCAATGAGGGCGATCTGTTCCTCAATCTGGTAGCGGGAGAAAATGGGGCGGTTTTCCTGGTGGAGTTTGACCATGCCGGCGTAGTCGGGCATGACCTGGCGGAAGAATTCACGGGCCTCGGCGAAGGCCTCGGGGTCGTCCACCAGCACCTCTTCCATGTCGGAGGAGAAGTAGTCGCGGATGCTGCGGATGACCAGGTTCGATTCCTTGTAGATCAGCGTCGCGCCCCTGGCCGCCTCGCTGCGCTCGAGAATGGAGTTGTAGACCCTTTTGAGGTAGTCAAAGTCGCGCTTGAGTTCTTCAGGTTCCTTGCCGATGGCAGCGGTGCGAACGATGACCCCCATATTCTCGGGAATATCGAACTGGCCCAGTGCTTTTTTAAGATCCTTGCGCTCTGATTCTTCGCTGATTTTGCGTGAGATTCCCTTGGTGTCGTTTCCCGACATCAGGACCATGTAGCGCCCGGGCAGGGAGAGGTAGGAGGTCAGGGCCGCGCCCTTGCCTCCGCGTTCTTCCTTGGTGATCTGAACCAGGATTTCCTGCCCCCGGCGAAGAATCTCGTTGATGCGGGGGTGGTCCTTGTTTTCCCAGTGGTCACGATTGGTGCCGTAGAGACCGGGATGGATTTCCCCCATCTGCAGAAAACCCATGCGTTCGGCACCAAAATCAACAAAGGCGGCCTGAAGCCCCGGTTCTACCCGGACTACAACCGCCTTATGAATGTTTCCTTTGGTCTGTTCTTTTCCGGCGATCTCGATATCGAGTTCACTCAAAAGACCGTCCTGCACGATGGCAACGCGGCTTTCTTCCGGAAGAAGAGCATTGATCAGCATCTTCTTACTCATGAAATTCCTTTCGCTCTCTCGAAAGAGAGGCTTCTTTATTTTCTCCGGGTGCAGCCTGTCGGGCCGGGAGATCTTCTCTCTGACCGAGCGCATGGCAAAAAGCCGAACGACAGGATGTTGTCGGAAACTGTTATGGGCGCCCTTGACGAATTGTCCCGCAGCGCAGGCGGGCTTTGGCACCTCTTTATTAACCTTTCAATACTATCAGAGTCTCTACGGGATTGACAGGTGATTTACCACCCTGGGGGTGTTTTGCCAGTGGGCATCGAATGTGGGCTTATGTTATAAAGGCGGAATGATTCAATTACGACAACTCTCAAAAGATTTTGGTGGCCGCCGCCTGCTCAAGCAGGTGGACTGGCATATTCGTTCCCAGGACCGCATCGGTCTCTGCGGGGAAAACGGCGCGGGCAAGACAAGTCTGCTCAAGATTCTGGCCGGCCGTCTCGAACATGATGGCGGTGAACTGCAGGTCGCCAGGGGGGCTACTCTCGGTTATCTGCCTCAGGACGGCCTCAGTCACGCCGGATCTCCTCTGTTCGAAGAGGTTCGCTCGGCCCTGTCCGATCTGAATGACATGGAACGGGAGCTGCGGGAACTCGAGGGCCGTCTAGGTAGTGAGCAGAGCGACGAGATGCTGGAGCGCTACAGTGATCTGCAGCATCAGTTCGAGCTGCGGGGTGGTTATCGCATGGAGAGCGAGGTGGGCAAGGTTCTCGACGGTCTTGGCTTCTCAGCCGCCGACCGTTCCAAGCCCTGCGAGCAGTTTTCCGGTGGCTGGCAGATGCGTATTGCTCTGGCCAAGCTGCTGCTGTGCAAGCCGACGCTGCTGCTGCTTGATGAGCCCACCAACCACCTGGACCTGCCCGCCCGAAACTGGCTGGAAGAATACCTGAGCTCCTACCCCTTTGCCGTGGTGCTGGTTTCCCATGACCGTTTCTTCCTCGATCAGGTGGTCACGCGTATCGTGGAGATCTGGAACGGGCGCATCGAGGAGTACCCCGGCAACTACAGCCGTTACCTTGACGAACGGGAGCGGCGCATCCTGGCCCTTCGCGATGCGAAGAAGACTCAGGACGATGAGGTCGAGAAGCTTGAGGCCTTCATCTCCCGCTTCCGCTATCAGGCCAACAAGGCCTCGCTGGTGCAAAGCCGTATCAAGCAGCTCGAGAAGGTCGAGCGCATCGAGGTCCCTCCTCAGCGCAAGGCTATCGTTTTTCGTTTTCCCGACCCTCCCCGGGGGGGGCAGACGCCCCTTGAGCTCAAGGAGGTCGGACAGCGTTATGACGACCATCAGGTGCTGGACCAGGTAGATCTTCGTATAGAAAAGGCCGAGCGTATCGCCCTGGTCGGCCCCAACGGCGCCGGAAAGTCCACCCTCATGCGTCTGCTGGCCGGTACGGAATCGCCCGTCGGGGGGCAGCGCTGCGAGGGGCACAATCTGGCGCTGGCCTATTTCGCTCAGGATCAGGCCAAGGAGCTCAATGGCGTAAAGACGGTGTTGCAGGAAATCACCGACTGTGCCCCCTTCGAGATGGTTCCCAGGGTGCGAGATATCCTGGGCTCTTTCCTTTTCAGCGGCGACGATGTCCACAAAAAGATTTCGGTACTCTCCGGCGGCGAGCGCAATCGCCTGGCCCTTGCGATTTTGCTGTTGCGCCCCGCCAATCTGTTGTTGCTCGATGAGCCCACCAATCATCTGGACCTTAAGTCCAAGGAGGTGCTGCTCGATTCGCTGAAGCATTACAAGGGGACGCTGGTTTTTGTTTCCCACGACCGCTATTTCGTGGATGAGGTGGCCACCCGTATTATCGAAGTCGGTGGGGGGGGGATCGATTCCTTCCTGGGTAACTATGAGGACTTCCTGCGATCCAAGCAGGCCGCAGGGGATCAGGGGCACAGCAATCAGCGGGTTGAGACGCTTGAGCAAAGCCCCACTGTGGTGGCCAGCGACGATCAAAAAAACGGTCGCCTCCGCAGCTACGAAAGCCGCAAGGAAGACAAGAAGATGCGGCGCAAGCTGGAGAAGGACGTTGCAGAGCTTGAGGCCGCTTTGCACGAGCGGGAATCCCGGCTCTCTGAGTTAGAGACGCAGATGGCCGACCCTGACTTCTATCAGCAGAGCGAAAAATTCATGGCCGCAAATGGCCTGCACCAGTCAATGCAGCAGGAGATCGGCGATCTCTATGAACGCTGGGAAGCTCTGGCCGAGAAGCTGGGGCAGCTCGATACGGGAGAATAGTTGACCATGATGGTGTTACCGCGAGGCAAAGTCGTGCGTGCAGGGGTGAACCCCGCCAGGATAGATCTGGGCTCCTCCCTCCATAAGCTTCGCTCTGGAGGGTTCAGCGGCTATCTGCATTTCAGGGGGCAGCAGGGGCCAGGGTACATCCTGTTTGTCAAGGGGGCTCTGGTCGAGGTTCTCTGGGAAGAGGACAGGGCTGTTCTGCGTGGGTTCGAGGCCGTTCAGAAGATCTTCGCCTCGGCATCGGCGGGTAGTCTCGAGCTGGATATCTACGCCCTTGAGGTCGATCTGGCCACTTTGCTTTGCTCCCTGTTTCACGGTGATCTGGGCAGCTCCCCGCGGCGGGCCGCAGAGATTGATCCTGAGCAGTATGTGGCCGAGCTCAAGCGTGAGGGGCTCAGTGGCTTTCTTCGTCTCTACGCCCCGCAGGGCTGCACCCTTATTCGCTATAGTAAGGGGGTGCCGACCGGGTTCGTACTTGATGGCGAAACGACCATCGCCAGGCGTCCCGGCAGTGCCAATTCAGTGGCTCGAATGGATGGGGCACTCATCGACTTCGTCTGGACTCCTGAGCTGGAAGAGGCCCAGGAGGAGGATCTGGCTGAAGCCCTGGATCTGAGTAAACTCTGGGTCCGGGCAAGAGCCCGGAATTGCTCGCAAGACGCCGCCTGAGATTGTCTGAGATTATCTACTATCGCCGCGGTTAAGGCTCCAGCGGCAGCAGTACGATCTTGATCCGCCGGTTCTGGGCGCGACCTTCGGGGCTGTCGTTGTCGGCCACGGGTCGGTAGGGTCCGAAACCGCAGGCGCTCAGTCGATCGCCGGGGATTCCTCCACGATCCTGAAGAAAGCGAAGCACGTTGGTGGCCCGGGCGGTGGAGAGTTCCCAGTTGCTGGGGAAGGTTTCCTTGAGTCGGCTGCTGATGGATTGATTGTCCGTGTGCCCCTCGACGCGAATTTCCTTGTCCTCGACCTGCTTGAGAACTTGGGCAACCCGCTCCAGAATCGCCAGTCCGTTCTCCTTGACGTGGGCCTGCCCCGAGTCGAAGAGGATCTGAGCCAGCATGTTGACCGTCAGTTTCCCTTCCAGCTCCGAGATGGTAATTTCCCCCCGCTTGATCTCCTCATCCATCTTCCCCACAAGCTCGTCGAAGGTACTCTTCATATGAGCCACGCGGGCTTTCAGGGCGATACGTTCCTTCGCCAGCTGATCGGCAAGCTCTTTGCTGTGGCTCAGCAGCCGCTGTTGCTCCTGCTGGTGGTTCAGTCTCTGGGTCTCCAGGCTCTGGCGCAGCATCTCGATTTCTGACTCCAGGTTGGCGATGCGCTCCAGCAGTTGCTCTTTTTCCTGCTGCGACTGCTTGAGCCGGGTCGAGGCCACCCTTGTGGTACGGTCAGCCTCGGCGCGCTCCGTCAGTATCGTCTGCCGGGCCTCGGAGTTGGACTCCAGGGTTCGGGTGAGTTTCTCGCCCAGTTCGTCGCGCTGCGCCGCCAGCTCGGTATTGCGACTGCGTAGCTGCTCATATTCGGATTCCAGATCCTGAACTGTTCTACGCAGCAGGGAGACCTCATCCTCCTTGAGCAGGTAGGATTCCTTGGAGACGCAGCCCAGAAGCAGAGCAGGGGC
>JAAXQG010000105.1 GCA_012974445.1 Desulfuromonadales bacterium | reverse complement strand
AAGGTCCACTGGCCGAAGAGATTGTTGGCGTCCAGTGCGAAACGGGAGGTTCCCCAGGCGGATTCGTTGGCGGCCTGCGCCAGCACCAGCGATGGAGGGACGCTGTCAACGTGAGCCAGCAGTTTGGAGAGTCCCTTGATGTTTAGGATGTTCTTATTGAGTCCGTACTGTTTGGAGAGCTGCTCGAAACGGATTTTATCGGCGTCGGTAACCTTGCGGTCATCTTTGACAGACTTCTGAACCGAGTGAAGAAAATTACGATTTTCGAAGATCAACTCGTTGGCGATCAGGGCCATGGGAAGGACGCTGAGAAAGAAAATCTCTTTCTTGCGGGCCACCGGTTGTACTTCAGAGAGATCTTCGGGGAGGGCTTCCAGAACTATTTTGGGAATGCCCTTATCCAGAGTCTGCGCCTTGTAGTCGTGCTGGGCAAAAACTCTTTCAAGCTCTTTGTAGGTGTTCGGAGCAATATCCAGCGGACGAATATCGGCAGGATTGTTTTTCGGCAGAGCGGCGACGGCTTCCCCGCTCCTGCCAATGTGCAGCGACTGGACGTACAACGCAGCGCAGAGCGCAAGAGCTGTCCCCAAGATAAGTGGTGTCTTCATCTGTTTGTTTTCCCCCTTAGATGTAATTAAAACTTGCGGGCTTATATCACAAAAGTGCTGGGGTGGCAACTGATTGAAAAATAGCAGTTATTTGACAGAGGGGTTTGCCAGGGTCCCGGAGATGCGCAGGTTATGGAAGCCGTCACGCCCCGCCTTGGGTAGAAAAATAAAGAGATCCTGAACTGCCGAAGGCAGGTTGCTCGAAGGGCGAAGCTTTATCTGCAAGGCAAGCCGGGTTTTCTCCGGGGAGTCTCCGATAAAAATGGAGCCGTCGGTCGTCATCTCAAGGGAATCTCCCGAAAGTGTCGTTTCCGTTAATTTCAGGCTGCGGGAGCGTCCTGCGAATTTGGCGTTGAGGGTCCCCAGGGAGAGTGAATCGGTCCCCAAGGGAAGAGCTTCAAGCCCCTGGGCATTCAAGTCCCGAAGACTCAAACTCCCCTCCAAGGTGCCGCTGGAGGAAAACAGTGGTCCCTGGGTCATGATCGTTGCTTCGGCAAGGGCGCTGAGCTGTGCGCCCGAGAGCTCGGCGAACGAATGGCTAAGATTGAGCCCCTTGGCGCGAGCCTGCAGGGACCCGTTCCGGGCGATCTGGCCTGTTACCCGTCCACCATAGAGGCTTGCCTCGAAATTTGCTGCCGGGTTCTCTCCCGTCAGGCTGCTCCATCGGGGGGAGATTTCCAGTCGTTCGATTTTCAGGACGGGGGCCCCGGGCTGGTTCGGGGTAAGGACGATCTGCTTAGCCGCAACTCCCGGTGGAAGAGAAAAGCCAAGCTCCCCGATGCTGATGTTGACCGAGCCACCCCTGCCGATTTCCTGTTCGATGCGTTTGCGTAGACTCTCCAGAGGAAAGTTCAACAACAGGACGAGCACAAAAGAACAAAGCAGAACTACAGCTCCTGCCAACCAGATCGGCCAGAGTTGCCGGGAAGGTTGACGAGGCCCTTTGGGAGCGATAGACGCTTCGACGGCGATGGCCTGGGTCATGAATCTCTCCTGTAGGATGCAATCTGCATGGAGGCGTCGAGCAGGTCGGAGTCCTCAAAGCGGGGTTTAATTCTCAGGTTTTTAATCTGTAGATAGATATCCGCCGTTTCCATGGCGTAAAGCAGACGGATCAGTTCGTCGAGATAGATCCGCTCGAGCTTGAGCTCGGCGCTTTCCTCCAGGTACTCTCCCTGAGGCGCGTTTTTCTGAGGACGAAGTGAACTGAGTTTTTCCCGGATGCCGACCTGGGCAATGATGGTCTCGAGATTCGAGAATAAAGATGTGCCATTTCGACCTAAAAGCCCACGCTCCGCCCGAGCCAGTTTCTCTTGCAACTTCTGGTATTGGACCGATAGATCCTGGACCTGCTCAAGTTGCCGGGAGCGACTCTCGATGCGTTTATCGAGTCGAACCAGGCTGTTGCGATAAGGATCGTAGATACCCAGCCAGACAATGGTCAGGACGATCAC
Source organism: Desulfuromonadales bacterium (assembly GCA_012974445.1). Taxonomy (GTDB): domain Bacteria; phylum Desulfobacterota; class Desulfuromonadia; order Desulfuromonadales; family JAAXQG01; genus JAAXQG01. The sequence goes on along the minus strand of JAAXQG010000105.1, from coordinate 7,484 downwards.
CAGGGCTGCGGCAGCCAGGGCTATTTTTTCACGGAAGGAGAGGTGCGAGATCATGACTGCTCCTGGCTGGGCTGCAGATTCAGGGTGAGACGAAAGTTGATCTGGCGGCCGTCGACGGACATCTTGGCATCGGTAATCTGAACCTCCAGGATCAGCTCGGAACTTTCCAGCGCTGCCGAGAGCAGGTTGACCGCTTCGAAGGACGAGGTGGTTCCCTCAATACGGACCGATTCGGGGTCGAAGAGGAAGTTTCGGATATCGACCTTCATGTCCGCCGGTGTTTTCTCGGAGATCTCCCTGAGAACGCTCAGCGCCGAGGCCTCACCCAGCAGGCCGAGATTACGCATTCTTTCTCGGGATTCCTTGAGCTTGGCCTGCATCTGGGCCGGGGCGTTAACGATATTTCTGACCCCGGGAAAGCTCTGGCGAAACTGCTGATGGATCAGTTCCTGGAGCCTGTCGGATTTCTGGGATTTGCGAGCGTAGTTCAGGTAGGCATCGGTTGCAAAGACGCCAACACTCAAGATCACGCAGAGGGCAGCGGCAATGAGGGGTTTTTTGAGTCCTGACCACTGACTCTGAAGGGCGAACTCGCCGGTCCTGAAATTAAAGCCTCCTCGGGAACGGTCCGACCTGCGGGCCAGTGCAGCCGCAGGCAGAAAAGACGCGGGAAGAGGCGCACCTTCGCAGAACAGTTCGGGGACAGTGGCGCTCCAGTCGCTGTGCTCGTCCATGAAGGACTGGAGCGCCTGCGTGATCCCGCTGCCGATGAGCTTGAGCGCCGGATTGTCGAGCTCATGCTGGCGGGCCAGCTGTTCCAGTTCGCGAAGCAGCAGGGGGTGAAGAGTGGGGGCCTCGAGCTGAAGGGCTTTGGCGATGGTCCGGAACTCCAGGATCTCGGTGCCGTTGCAGGCACAGAGACAGGCCTCCGTTTCAGTCAGGCTCAGGATCAAGCTCTGGGCATTCTTTTCGGCGTACGCCATGACAAAGGGCGCAGGGGAGATGTCCAGAGTTGCGAGAACGGCCCCGGATTGCTCGAAGGGAGCGAGAAAATCGATGATCTTTTCGCGGGGAACGGCGATGGTCTGAACCTCGAATAAATTATCGTCTTTCCTGACCGCTTTGGAGTGCACCAGAACGGCGTCGGAGATATCCTGAGGCACCTGAGAGTCCAGCTCATAACGCAAAACCGAGGCAAGCTTCTTCGGGTCGCTAAAGGGCAGGCTCAGTCTGCGCTGATAACCGGCGCAGGCAGGAAGGGCGGCGGCCACCCGGTCTGAGCTTTCGAGGTTTCCGAGAAGCTCGGCGATGGCCATGGCGCGCTGCTCGTTGGTCGCAGCCGTCCTTTGAGCGAAGGAGCGCAGTACGAAACCCTGCTTGCCCTGCTCAGCGATGGCGATACGCATTATCTCGGGGGCGATGTCGATTCCGATTAGCCTTTTGGACATGATGTCACTGAATCCTCAAGTAAAGCGGGTTGGCGGAACCCTTCTGAATCACAGCTACGATGGTGCGCCGACCGTCATTAACTTCGGCCCGGGTGGTCAACTCGAAAAATCGACTCTCGTACTGGCCGTAAATGCTCAGCGCCGAGCGCGCCGCCGTCGAGAGACCGGTTACGTCCTGGAGATCGGCGGACTTTTTCAGTGGTGTTGTCTGCCTGTACTCGATCAGGTTTTGTGCGGCGGCTGCGTCTATATCATCGGACAGCGCCATGAGCACCTCAGCCGTGGCGCTGTTGATGTTCACTTTCGCCTCTGCGTACACCGTGACATGGGGGCGAAGCGAGTCGATGAATTCTGGTGAAAACCCCCTGATTTGTGAGATTTCATCCACCCGGTCCAGCGGCGCGTTCTTGGTGCTGCGGGGTGGATTCAGGTTGCCGTAGTGTTCGTTTTCCGCGCCCGAAGAGCGGGGATGGTTGTCGGTATCAATCCAGTCGATAAGGGCATCGATGCGTTCATCGATTTCGGCATTATTGAGCCCCAGGGACGTAAAGAGTCGGGTGAACCGGTCGATAAATATCGAGTCGGGATTGACCCCCGAAGAGGTTACCAGCCGGTTGAGATCGAGCCGTCCTCCCAGATCCTTTGTGGAAAGGGAGATAAAGTGATCCTCTACGGGAAAGGCGTCGACGTTGACCAGCTGGTCGCTGGCGATGAAGGCTTTTCCGACCTCAATGCCGCCCCGGGCCAGATAGTAGGCCTGGGTGCTGTCCCTGAAGGTCTCGGTCAAGCGTAAATCCACTCGGGTGCTGAATGCCAGCTCCACAATCATGGCACTGAGCAGCGCCACGATAACCAGCACCAACAGCAGGATAGAACCTCTTTGATTGTTCCCAGCCCGGGTCATGGTTACCTCGAAGACAGGTCGAAGGAGCTCCGAAAAGGGATCTCCCGTCCGTCGATTTCGAACCAGAGGCTGATCTCCACCAGATCGGGGATTGCTCCGCCGGAGCGGCTGTCCCAGTCGTTCTCCCAGCGATCCTGGCTGCTTCGATAAAAACGCATCTGGAAGTTATTGAGCTCCTGCAGCATCACGTAGGCTTTACCCTCTTTCGCTGACGATTCGAGCAGCGGTTGCTCCTGCCGGGTCATTTTCTGCAGCTGCTTCTGTTCTCCTGAACCCTTCTGCGTTTCATAGCGGATCAGGGTGATGGCTCCGGCCCCTCCGGAATGAGGCGTCGTCAGGGTGGATGAAAACTCCAGAAAAAGCTGCCCTGATTTCTCTCCGCCGACGAATCGGCTCTGTTTCATCCGGGAGCTGAAATGGAGACTGCGCAGCTCCTTGCTCAGCCGGTCAAAGAATATTCGGGCACCATGGAGCACTCGTGCATCTGCATCGAGTCTTTGCTTGGTGCGGCTCATGGATCCGAAAATTCCGTAGAGGACCGAAATCATTAAAGCCGTGATGAAGATCGCCAGCATCAACTCGATCAGGGTAAAACCCCTGTTGCAGCGATCTTTACTGGTAGATGAAAGAGGTGAATTCCACCAGGTCATTTTTTGCCTCTTCCCCCCATAAAACTGCGATTTGAATCATTTCAACTCCGGCTACGGGCACCGGAGGGGGGCTGTAACGGATGCGCCAGCGATAGGTTTCGAAGGGTTCTTCGAAGCCCCCTTCGTCATCCTGCCCTGTGTTGCCCAGCTTTTGTGCCTCGCTCATTTTCTGCTGGGCAAGCAGAGTCGCCTGGGTGATACGGGCCAGGCGTTCGTGAGTCCGGACAGAGCTGCTGCCCAGGCCCATCAGGGCGACCAGTGAAGTGGCCATGATGGCCATCGCGATCATCACTTCGAGCAGGGTAAAACCCTCAGTTGAATGAATGGTCGCCTTCATGAATCTCCATCGCTCCGGTCAGGGGAGAAAATCGCAAGGTCAGTTCGGCTCCCTTGGGGCTTTTCAGATGGACAATCGTCTCATCTAGCCATCCCACGGGGTAAAAATAGGTGCTGACCTCGCCGCTGCTGAAGCTGCCCCGACCCGAGACTTCAATGTTGCTGAAGATGATATCACCGGGGAGCTGCTCGGGTTTTCCGAGTCCGGCTGTTTTGCGCCTGAGTTTGCGCCCTTCATCGACAAAGGCCACATGATAGCTGCGTTTATCCAGATCGAAAATCAGCCGGTGCTCCTGCCCGGTCAGGGCCGCCTCATTGTACAGATACTTGACCAGCCCCTGGAGTCTGGCGGCTCCTTTTTTCAGGTCCGACTCTCCGGAGCCCATCATATTCGGCAGGGTCAGGGCGGAGAAGAGGCCGATAATCAACAGGATGATCGCCAGTTCGACAAGGGTGAATCCGCGGTTACTGGAGATTCCAGCTCTCGATGTCCTCATCTTTTTTCTCTCCACCCGGCTCTCCGTCGGCTCCGTAGGATGCCAGGTCGTAGTCGTCATGCACGCCGGGAGACAGGTAGATATAGGGGCCTTCCCAGGGGTCCAGCGGAATAGATCTGAAATAGCCGCCATCACGATATTTCTTAGGTATCCGGCCGTTTTCAGGCTTGCTGACCAGCGCTTGAAGCCCCTGTTCCGTGGATGGGTAGAAGCCGCTGTCGAGTTTGTACAGATCCAGTGCCTCTCCGATGCTTCTGAGCTGAACCGTAGCCTTCACTCGGCGGGCTTCATCGGGGCGTTCAAGCAGCTTGGGCACCACCAGGCCGGCCAGGATGCCGAGGATGACCACTACGACCATGATTTCGATCAGGGTAAATCCCCGCTGGTTGAAGGAGCTTTTCTTGTTCATTGTTTGACCTTTCGTTTTTTTATACCTATGGGGGCGGCAGATGATCAGCCGAAACCCGAGCTGGCCTGAAATATGGGTAAGAGGATGGACAGGACGATAAATCCGACCAGGACGCCCATCACAAGGATCATGATCGGCTCCAGGAGGGAGAGCAACCCCGCGATCGTTGTCTCAACCTGGTTTTCGAAGGCGTCAGCGACCTTGGCCAGCATCTCCTCGAGGGTACCACTCTTCTCGCCCACCGCGACCATCTGCGCCAGCATGGGCGGGAAGACACCGCTGCGAGCCAGCGGGGAACTGAGCCCTTCACCTTCGCGCACCGCTATTGCCGTATCATCGAGACAGTCCGAGAGAACCCGGTTGTTGACCAGATTGCGGGTGATCTCCAGGGCGCTCAGAAGCGGGACGCCGCTGTGCAGCAGCGTAGAGAGGGTTCTGGAGAGCTGGGCCGTAGAAACCTGAAGACTCAGTTTGCCGAACAGGGGCATGCGCAGCTTCAATCGATCGAAAAAAAGGCGTCCCGCCTCGGTGGCGGCGTAGCGCCTCGAGGCGATAAAAGCAAAGATGCCCATCAGAATCAACAGCCACCAGTATTGACTCATGAAGTCACTCAGGGCGATGAGCAGGCGCGTCGGCAGCGGCAGCGTTTCCCCCATATCATCAAGCATCCGGGTCACCCGGGGTACGACGAAGCTGATCAGGAAAAAAAGCACTGCTCCCCCGACCAGGGCCATGAGTATCGGATAGGCCAGCGCAGCTTGAATGCGGTTACGCAGACGGGCCTGCTCTTCGAGGAAATCTGCCAGGCGGGCCATCACCTGATCGAGGGTCCCGCTGCTCTCTCCGGCGTGCACCATGTTGGTAAAGAGGCTGGGAAATACCAGCGGATGCCGGCAGAGGGCCTCGTGCAGGGCGTCGCCCTGGATGACCGCATCACGAACCTCGGCCAGTGCTACGTGAAGCCTGGGGTCTTCGATCTGCTCGCGGATTGTTCCCAGGGCATCGTCCAGGGCAATACCCGCCGAGAGCAGAATGGCCAGTTGCCGGGTGGCGATGCCCAGCACCGAAGAGGAGACCTTCCTGCGAGGGAAAATACTCCTGCTCCCCGGCCGACTTCTGAGCGTTGCGGTAGTCTCCATGATCCTGGTGGCGTAGATCTGCTGTTCCTTGAGCTTGGCCAGCGCAACCCTGCGCCCTTGGGCTTCGATGGTGCCCGAGATGTTTTTGCCCTTGGTGTTTAGGCCCTGATAGTTGAAAAGAGGCACTAGCTGTCCTCCTGCGTGACTCTCATGACCTCTTCGAGGGTGGTCTTTCCGGCCCTGGCCGCGGCAAGACCCGAGTCGCGAAGCAGCGGCATCCCCCGGCGTACCGCAGCAGCCTTGATGCTGGCCGAGTCCTTGTTGGCCAGCAGAAGCTGGCGGACTTCGTCATCAACGATGAGAAGTTCATAAATACTGGTTCGACCCAGGTAGCCTGTGTCCATGCAGCTGTCGCATCCTCGGCCCCGGAAAAACTCCAGCTGTGAGAGAGCACTGTCGCTGTAGCCCATTTCGGCAAGGGTCTGCGCATCGATGCTGACGGGCTCCCGGCAGTCGGGACAGATCTTCCGGACCAGTCGTTGTGCAAGAATTCCGACGATGGAGGAGGCAGCCAGAAAGGGTTCGATGCCCATCTCGACCAGTCGGGTCAGGCCTCCTGCCGCATCGTTGGTGTGCAGAGTGGAGAAGACCATGTGACCGGTCAGGGCTGACTGAATGGCGATTTCGGCCGTTTCCCGGTCGCGTATCTCCCCGACCATGATGACATCGGGATCCTGGCGCAGGATGGAGCGCAGGCCGTTGGCGAAGCTCAGATCGATCTTGGTGTTCACCTGGATCTGACCGACTCCGGCGAGCTGGTACTCGATGGGGTCCTCGACGGTAATGATGTTTTTGTCGGGGCTGTTCAGGCGATTCAAAGCGGCGTAGAGCGTGGTGGTTTTACCGCTTCCCGTGGGGCCGGTAACCAGGAAGATGCCGTGGCTTTTCTGAATCATCTGTTTGACCTGGGAGAGCATGTTGTCCTTGAGGCCGAGGTCTTCAAGGCTCAGCACGTTGGAGCTGCGGTCCAGAAGGCGCAGCACCACCCGCTCTCCGAAGGCGACGGGAAGGGTGGATACCCGAACATCGAGATCTTTGCCGCCGATGCGTACCCGAAACCGTCCGTCCTGAGGCAGCCGCTTTTCGGCGATATTGAGCCCGGCCATGATCTTGATGCGGGAGCTGATGCTCGCATGGGCTTTCAGGGGAGGGCGTACCACCTCGTGCAGAATGCCATCGACGCGAAAGCGCACCAGCAGACGGTCCTCGAAGGGTTCGATATGGATGTCGCTGGCCCGTTCCTTGAGGGCCTGGGTGACCAGACGGTTGACGAAGCGGATGATGGGTGCCTCGTCGCTGGTGTCGAGAAGATCTTCCGGTTCGAACCCCTCGGCCAGGTCGATCTCTTCTCCGGAGCTGATAGTTTCCACCATCTGATCTGCGTCCCCTGCATGTCTCTCGTAGGCACGGTGGGTCGCCTTCAAGATCTCTTCGGGGGTGGCGACGATCCGTTCAACGAAGCACTCGGTGAGGGTAGAAATGTCTTGCAGCGCTCGCAGGTCAAGGGGATCGGAGACAACGATTCTGACGCAATTTTCCTGGCGCTCAAGGGGGAAAATCCCGTAGCTGCGGGCAAACCCCATGGGAATCAGACTCAGTAACTCTGCTGTTTGCGGGGTCTCTTCGATCCGCTCGAGATAGGACAGCCCCTGCTGACTGGCCAGGGCTCTGGCCAGGGTTGCCGCATCGATTGCTTCCTGGGTAAGCAGTATCTGTCCCAGGCGCTTGTTCGAGGACAGAGTCCTTTGCTGCTCCAGCGCTCCATCGATGAGTTCGGCGCAAAGGTCGAAATCCACCCGGAGAATTTCCCCCAGCATGCGGATGAAAGCCATCTCAGAGCTGCTCCTGTCCGGCGGGAGTGAATTCAGAGGATGGCTCAGCGGGTGCTTCAGGGCTGCTATGGACATCGTTGAATTCGGCCTGTGCTTCGTCCATGATCTTCCGGTTGCGGGTCGTCACCAGAGCAAGGTCCGAGGGCTCCTTGATGATGGTGGGAGTGATGAAGACCAGCAGGTTGGTTTTACGCTCAGAATCGCTCTTGGAGCGAAAGAGCCAGCCCACAAGGGGAAGATCGCCGAGAAAGGGCACTTTGCTGACGCGG
>JAAXQG010000095.1 GCA_012974445.1 Desulfuromonadales bacterium | reverse complement strand
GCAGCGATCCCGACGATCTCTACACCGTTGTTGCAATGGTAAACGTGCCTTTCTAGTTTCTTTAGACAGGACAGTACAAATGGCCAGGCATCCGCCTGGCCATTTGTATTTTTACTCGATTCAATTTATAACTGTCCAGCACCCTGGTACCAATCAAACCCACCCCCCTCCCGACCTCCCCCTTGAAAGGGGAGGAGTCTTTGGCTGTGGCGGGTGAAAAATTACTTCAATTATTGCGAGGATCATGGTTATGGCGCGTCTTGCGGCTCTACTTTTTTTTGCCTCTGTTTTGATTTGCCCCCTATGGGGAACCGCCTTTGCTCAAGAAGAACCCTTTCAACGGATTGCCGAGGATTTCTCTCTCCTGGATGGTGTGCTGGTGCTTGAGGTCGGAGGGCGCTGGATTGTCGACCTGGATGCCAACGACGGCCTGAGCGAGGGGGATCTCTTTCGCATCGCAGAGAAGGCAGAGCCGATCATTCATCCAAAAACCGGTGAGGTGCTGGGGTATCTCGATGCCTCTCGGGGGCTGCTTCGGGTTGCCGAGCTGAAGTCGGGTTATTCCTACCTGATACCCATGGCCCGGTCCGAGTACAAAAAGGGTGATGCCGTAAGACGGTTTGAGAATGTTCCCGCAAGATTTGTCGGATCGTCCGTGGACGACGAGATTCTCCATCTGCAGTTGAAGAAGACCCTTCCCCATCTGGCATGGCAGGCTGCCCCGGTGGCAGAGGATTTCAAGGGGATTACCTTCAGCAAGAAGGGCAGCCAGGTGAGGGCGCTGGGTGCCGATGGCGCGGTTGTGCAAATCTATACTCAGCAGAGCACCCCGACTCCGGCCCTGGCTGTGTCACTGCCTGTCGCTGCTCTGGCGGTACCGGGAGTTCCGGTTGTTGAACCGAAGCTTGCTGCCCCTGTAGATCGATTTGCCCCGGAGCAGTCGAAGCAGTCCCAAAGCACAGCCACCGCCAGAACCGAGATCGAGAGAGCGTTTCGCTCCCAAGCTCTGACGGGGACGGTCACGGGGCTTGCTGCGGAGGACTTCGATGCAGACGGACAGATTGAGATCGCCGTCTCTTTCAAGGACAGGATCGATATTTATCGCCTTAGTGGCGACGAGTTTGAGTTGGTATCGGGGATCGATGCGCCAGCAGGGCTTGACGTTTTAGCCCTGGATGCCGCAAGTATTTCACCTGAAAACAAGCCAAGTCTCTTCGTCACGGCTTCAAAAGAAGATAAAGTTGCTTCTTTCGTTCTGACCCATGATGTCTCCGGCTATCGCATTGTTGAGACGTCGATCGGGTTCTTTTTCAGATCCGTGCATCTGCCCGGAAAAGGCAAAACCCTTATCGGCCAGACCCTTAATGACGGGGACTATGGCGGGTACAGCGGCAAGCCTTTTGAGGTGGTGCTCTCCGACGGCAGGGTCGCCAAGGGTGAGCAGGTTTATGTCCCTGGGAACATCAGTGTCCATGGGACCGCAATTGACGTTATCGACCAGCAGAAATTCTATGTTTCGATTGGCCATGCCAGCAAGCTTACTGTTACTGATGCACAGGGTGAGCGCCAGTGGCAAAGCAACCCTGCTTACGGCGGCTCAGAGATCTATGTCGAGCGTTACGATGATGCTGGCTCGGCGATCAGGTCTCCCGATTTCTTCTTCCTGGAGGGACGCATCGAGCCGCTAGGGCAGGGAGCTTTCCTCCTGGCTCAGAATGAAGGGTCCCGATACCTTTCGAACACCAAGAAGTTCGACAGCGGCAGGCTGCTTGCCATGAAGTGGAACGGCTTCGACATGGAAGAGCTCTGGTCGACGAAAAAGGAAAATGGTTACCTGGTAGACTTCTTGTTGATCGACATCAACGGTGACCAGAAGGAGGAGCTTCTGTCCCTGGTCCAGTATGTCCGTGAGGGCTGGTCGACCAAGGCAAAGGCCGCCCTGGTTATTTATCCCGTTCCCGCTGATTGAAAATCCCTGTTTCGGAGCAGCCGTGGGAGACGGAGATGCCCATATCCGTGCACATGCTGGTCGCTTTTTCCACCTCAACACCACAATATCCGCTGCTCTGCTCGGGGGCGCAAAGATGTTCTCTGTCTGCGCTTACGATGCCGCATTTTGAACATTCGTAGGTAGTTTTCATGGTTGGTCTCCACTTCGAAGTTAAGAGCCATGCTAAACTATTACCATTGTGGTCGGCAAATGCAAGAAGGGTATGCTGATTGTCGGAAAAAGGGCGCGGCAAGCAGCGCCCCTACCACATAAATCGTAGGGGCGCCGCTTGCTGCGCCCTGGTTCTTTTGTCTCGCCATTGGCCGGAAAAGCGAAGGGTTCAGGTAGTTGTCAGATGGTGGCAGGGTTGTTACCTGGTACAAAAAAGCAGCGCCCCTACCGCATAAACCGTAGGGGCGCCGCTTGCTGCGTCCTGACTATGTACCTGAAGGCGACTGTTCAGAACTTCCCGAAATCATGGTCATCCAGAGCGATAACGGGTCTCGCTCCGTTGGCAATTCTCGCTACCGGGGCGCCCCACTGCCTGGATTGGGGCTGGGGGGAGCTGTGAGCGGGAAGGGCTCGCTGGAGAGTGGCGGGGGCTTTGAGGGCTCCTTTGAGGTTGAAGTTGGAGAGCATGCTTTGCAGATGCTCGGCCTGGCTGGAGAGCTCTTCAGAGGCCGCGGCGGCTTCTTCGGCTGTGGCGGTATTTTGCTGGGTGACCTGGTCGATCTGGGACAGCCCCTTGCTGATTTCACCGATGCCCTGCGCCTGCTCATTGCTTGCGGCAGCGATTTCGCCCACCAGGTCAGTGACTCTTGCGATGCCCTGAGAGATATCATCCAGGGCAGAGGCTGTGTTTTGGGCGATCTCTACGCCGCGACTTGTCTTGGAGACGGAGCCTTCGATGAGATCTGAGGTCTCCTGGGCGGCTTTGGCGCTACGAGCGGCCAGGTTGCGAACCTCTTCAGCCACCACGGCGAAGCCTTTGCCGTGCTGACCGGCCCGGGCGGCCTCGACGGCGGCATTCAGGGCCAGCAGGTTGGTCTGAAAGGCGATCTCGTCGATGACCTTGATGATCTTCGAGATGCTTTGTCCGGCGGCGCTGATCTCGCCCATGGCGCCGACCATCTCACCCATCTGAATGTTGCCTTTTTCGGCGGCGCTGCGGGCATTGATAGCAAGCTGGTTGGCCTGGGTGGCGTTCTCGGCGCTCTGCTGGGTCTGGGAAGTAATTTCGCTGAGTGAACTGGTGATCTGTTCGAGCGAAGCGGCCGATTCCGTTGCTCCTTGCGAGAGGGCCTGGCTCGAATCGGAGACCTGGGAGCTGCCCATGTCGATCTGCTCCCCGGCAACCTGAATCTGGGCCATGACGTCGTTGAGGTCTGCTAGGGTCTTGTTCAGGGCTCCCCTGACCGAGTCATTCTCATCCCGGGGGGAGATCTCGGCGGTAAGGTCACCGTCGGCGAGTTTCTGCAGGGTGGCAATGACTTCGCTGGAGAGGCTGTTGGCGAAGGCGTCCATGGCGTGGGCCATCTGCCCGATTTCGTCCTGCTGTTTCAGGTTCAGGCGCAGATCCAGATGACCTTTTTCCATTTCGGTGATCATGGCCACGGTCCTGCGCATGGGGCCCAGGATGGAGCGGGCGAACATGATGAAAGCGGGAATCAATACCGCCAGTGCGATGGCGAAGATCGACAAGAAGATGATATCGGCCCGTATGATGGTGGCGTGAACTTCCCCTGCTGCCTCGGCCTGCTCGGCCTTGACGGACTCTTTGAAAAGCGCAAGGTCGGTCTGGAGCTCATCGCCGTAGCGGTCGATGGTATCGTCGATGCGGGCATAGTCATCATCGGGTGCGCCTGAGCTGATCAGCTGGGGTAGGTCGATGCGGATGGCGCTGGAGAGCGCCTTGACGGCCGTGGAGATTCTGTCGGAGGTTTTTTTCTCCTCGGCGGTATCCGCCAGCTCAGGCAGCAGGGCAACCTCTTTTGTCAGGTATGCGACATTTTGTTCAATTGTGGCCATGCGCTGAGCATCGATTCTCCCCGAGTCCTTGTCGACGATGGAATCCATGGCGGCAAGGATCAGAGAAAGGGTCGATTCGGATATCTTCCCCAGCGTCTCAAGTTGAGTGGCCCTGATCTTGTTCTGGGCGACAGCCTCTTCGACATGGTCGTTGGACTGCAGTACGACCGCGCCCTGAATCAGCATGGCGCAGAGAAAACCGACTCCGATGGCGGTGATTTTTCTTCGAATTGTCCAAATCATGAGGGCCTCCTTTTGCAATGTTGAATGAAATAACGCTGTTTCATTCCTACCTTATCTATTCTTGAGTACTATACTCAAGGAAAAATAATTTCATTTGAAAACTATATAGTCGTGATCCTTAATGATCCCATGCAGGACAATTTTATTGAATGTCTTTAAAACGTTTGTTTTAATCGCCCCTGCAAGGAGATAGCATGAGCATGGTGGAGACAAAAACAAGAATTCTTGATGCTGCGGAGGGTCTATTTGCCCGGCAGGGGTATCTGGGCACATCGCTGAGGCAGGTTACCGGTGAGGCCGGTGCCAATTTGGCGGCGGTGCATTATCATTTCGGGAGCAAAGAGACATTGTTGCAGTCGGTGCTGGAGAGGCGACTGCTCCCCCTGGGTGCTGAGCGTGAAGCCGAGCTCAACAGGCTCTTGGTCCGGATGGAGTCCGGGGAAGTCGTCGAGGTGGAGACGGTCCTCGAGGCGTTCATCGGGCCCACGATGAGACTGTGCGAGTCTTCTGCCCGAGGCGCTGAATTCTCCCTGCTCGTGGGGAGAATTCTTGCCGATCCCGGCGGACCCGGGCAGGAGATGTTCGCAGAACTGGTGGGCCCTAACATCGAACTGCTACTGAGGGCTCTTCAGGCCGTCTTGCCTGATCTGGATTCCGAACTTCTGCTCTGGCGCGTCCACTTCTGTCTGGGGGCCATGAGCCACAGTCTTTGTCTGGGACATCTGCCCGGATTTCAGGGGCTTGTTCCTCAGTCGGTCGATACGCAAACTGTCCTGGGTCGTCTTATCCCCTTTCTGACCTCAGGGCTGGAGGCACCATGAAACTTCTTATCTGTATCGCTGCCAGCTTTCTGCTTCTGGCGTGCTCTGCCTACCGCTCGGCCATTCCCGATGAACCGGTACCGCTTCCGCAGCAGTTTGCAGCGCAGCAGTCGATGTCTGATGAGGCCAATCTTCCCTGGTGGGAGACCATCAAAGACCCCCAGCTCGCGCGTCTGTTGAAAGAGGTGCATCTGGGCAGTCCCAGCTTGAAGGCTGCCTGGGCTCGCCTGAAGCAGAATCTCGCCCTGGAGGTGGTGGCCGGTGCTCGGTTGCGCCCCTTCGTCAACCTCAATGCTCAGGCGGGAAGGGAGAGCGTCTCCAGCGGGGCAACAGCGCAGGCGGGAAACCGTTACGGGCTCTCGCTTGCTGCGGGGTACGAGCTGGATCTCTGGAATCGACTTCAGGCTGGAACAATGGCGGCGCAGCTCGACGCCGAAGCCTCTGCCGATGACCTCCGGGCCATCTTCCTGGCCTTATCCGCCCGGGCGGCGGACCTGTATTTTCTGGCTCTTGAGCAAAGTGCGCAGCTGCGACTTACCGAAGAGACGCTGCTGGCTCTTAAGCAGACGATGGAGCTGGTGACTGAGCGCTATGAGGCGGGGCTGGTTTCTGCTCTGGATCTGTTTCAGGCCCGGCAGAGTCTTGCCACCTTTAGAGCAACGCGCCCCACTCTGGAGCTCAATCTCAGCAAGACCCTCCACGCTCTGGCCTTGCTGGCGGGGCAAGCCCCGGGAGAGCTGGAACTTGATCTACAGGTGAATCTGCCCGAGTCGCTGCCGACGCTTCCTCCGGCGGTCCCGGCGGACCTGCTTGAGCAGCGTCCTGATCTGAGGGCGGCGTTTTCCCGTCTCAAAGCTCAGGATCATCGCATCGCTCAGGCCATCGCCGAGCGTCTCCCGGCCATCAATCTCCTGGCAACATTTGGGCGAACCCATAGCAACGCCTCCGTCGGAGGGGTGACGGCGACGGTATGGTCGCTGCTGGCTGAGGCAACGGCTCCGCTTATCGATGGCGGTCGCAGGCGAGCCGAGGTCCTTCGCAGCCGCGCCCGTTTCGAAGAGGTCCTGGCCGATTATCAGGCAACCGTGCTCGGGGCGGTAAAAGATGTGGAGGATGCCCTCGTCTCGGCAAAGGGCACAGCGGAGCTGATGGGGCTGCTGGATGAACAGCGTCGCGCCGCAATGGATACCTATGAGATCGCTTTTGAGCGTTATACCCAGGGGCTGATCGATTATCTGCCGGTGTTAAGCAGCTATAGTGCGCTGCTGGGGACCCGAAGCCAGCTGTTGTCTGCCCGTCGTCAACTGATCTCCGACCGCATCGCTCTGGCGCGCGCACTGGGAGGGGGCTGGATGCCCGACCCGCTGGCACGCAAGGACGATGCACGACAAGGACTTGAGTTATGAGCAGCAAACATATTTTTCTCTCTCTATTTCTGACCGTTCTTTTTCTCCTGGCCGGGGTGCTGGGGATGAAGGCTTTGATTTCCTCTCGTCAGCCACCAGTCCGTGAGGCTCGCCCCGACCCGAGCGCCCTGGTGGAAGTGCTTGAGGCGCAACCGGGTAATTATCAGGTGTTTGTCCGGGGCACCGGAACGGTAACGCCCCGTCAGCAGATCAGCGTTGCGCCTCAGGTCGGCGGTCTGGTGACGGAAATCTCTCCCCGGCTGGCGGCGGGGGGACTCTTTAAAAAAGGCGATCTGCTCTTTGCCATCGACAGGGCTGACTACGAGCTGGCGCAATCCCAGGCCCGGTTGACTCTGGCTCAGGCCCGACTGGGGCTTGCGACGGTTACGAGCCAGGCTCAGATTGCCCGGCAGCAGTGGAAAAAGCTCAAGGGCGACGCTCCGGCCAGCGCCCTGGTGCTCTTTGAGCCCCAGCTGGAAAGCGAGCGGGCTAAAGTGGCCGCGGCCCAGGCCGGGGTTCGAAAGGCTGGGCTTGATCTGGAGCGAACCCGGATTCATGCCCCTTTTGACGGCATTATCCTCTCGGAGGAAGTCGATCTGGGCCAGAATCTGCGCCCCGCAGCGGCGGTGGCGCGAATGGCTGGGACCGAGGCTGCCGAGGTGGTCATCGCTCTTGCTCTGGAAGAGCTGGGCTGGCTGGAGGAGAATCCCCGGGCGATTGTACGTCTCGAAGTTGGTGAGAAGATTCATGTCCTGGACGCCCGCATGGTGCGTCGACTGGGGGAGGTTGATCCAAAGAGCCGTATGGTGCAGGTGGTGCTGGAAGTGCTGGACCCCCTGGGGTTGAAAACGGCTGAAGCCGATGGCTTCGCGCTGGACTTCGGTCTCTTTGTCGAGGGGGTCATCGACGGCAAAATGCTCAAAGAGGTTTATGAGATTCCCAGGCGGGCCCTTCGTGACGGGGAGCGCATCTGGTTGATGGATGCCCGGCAGGGCCTCGCACTGCGCGAAGTTGAAGTTCTTCGCAGCGCTCCCGCAACTTTTCTTGTTCGAGGCCCTGATCCTGGTGACCTGATCATCCTCACCCCGCTCTCCGGCGCCGCCGAGGGGATGAAGTTGCGCGCCGTAGGCTCGACGGTGCGTCCATGAAAGGCCCTCTGGCCTGGATGGCCAATAACCATGTGGCGGCCAACCTGCTGATGATGCTGTTCGTCATCGGAGGGCTCATCATGGCCCTGTCCGTCAAGCAGGAGGTCTTCCCCGAGATCAGTCTAGATAGGGTTCAGGTGCAGGTGGCCTATCCCGGAGCGGGGCCCGAAGAGGTGGAAGAGGGTATTTTACTCAAGATCGAAGAGGCCCTCACCGGAGTTGACGGCGTCAAGCAGCTCAAATCCGTGGCCCGCGAGGGACTGGGCTCGGTTATCGCCGAAGTTCAGTCGGGGGAGAATCCTGACGAGGTACTTCAGGATGTGCGAAATGCGGTGGATCGCATCAGTACTTTTCCTCTGGATGCGGAAAAACCCCTGATCTCTAAGCTGCTAAATCGCATGGAGGTCATCTCGGTGGTTGTCTATGGCGATCTGTCCGAGCTCAGTCTCCGGCAGCGGGCCGAGAGTCTTCGCGACGAGCTGCTGGAGCTGCCCCAGATCACCCAGGTGGACCTGGGAGGGGTACGACCCTATGAGATTTCCGTAGAAATCTCCGAGCATAATCTGCGTCGCTACAATCTGACCCTGGATCAGGTGGCCCAGCGCATTCGCCAGTCATCCCTGGACCTGCCCGGTGGCACCATCAAGGCCGATGGGGGGCAGATTCTGCTGCGGACCAAGGAGCGGCGCTACCGGGGGCAGGGGTACGAAAAAATTGTCATTCTGGAGCAGGCCGACGGAATGCAGCTGCATCTGGGCGATATTGCGACGGTGCGTGACGCTTTTGCCGAGACTGATCAGTTCGCCGTTTTCGATGGCAAGCCCGCAGCCATGATCAAGGTCTTTAGGGTGGGAGAGCAGAAACCGACGGAGATCTCGGAGCTGGTCAAGGATTTCGTGGAGGCCAGGCGGCCCTCTCTGCCTCCTTCTCTTCAGTTGGCGACCTGGGCCGACTCTTCTGAGCTTCTGGAGAGCCGGATGAATCTGCTGACCCGCAACGCCTGGATCGGCCTTTCGCTGGTACTGGTGGTGCTGGGGCTTTTTCTCGAGATTCGTCTTGCGCTCTGGGTCATGCTGGGCATTCCCATCTCCTTTCTCGGCGCGCTCCTTCTGATGCCGGGGATGGATGTATCCATCAACATGATTTCGCTTTTTGCCTTCATCATGGCTCTGGGGATCGTGGTGGATGACGCTATTGTGGTGGGAGAGAATATCTACGAGCACCGACAGATGGGCAAACCCTATCTGCAAGCTGCCATCGACGGGGTACGCGAGGTGGCTTATCCCGTGACCTTCTCTATTCTCACTTCCGTGGCCGCCTTTCTCCCCCTGGTGTTTGTCGCCGGCATCATGGGCAAGTTCATCAAGGTCATTCCCCTGGTGGTTATCGCTATCCTTTTGGTCTCGCTGGTGGAATCGCTCTTCGTGCTGCCCGCCCATCTGGCTCTGGGCAAGCGTCGGGAGGCGCCCCGGGGGATTCTCGGCGCGCTGGATCGCCTGCGG
This sequence comes from Desulfuromonadales bacterium, assembly GCA_012974445.1. Classification (GTDB taxonomy): domain Bacteria; phylum Desulfobacterota; class Desulfuromonadia; order Desulfuromonadales; family JAAXQG01; genus JAAXQG01. The sequence continues at coordinate 2,416 of JAAXQG010000095.1, read as the reverse complement.
CGCACTTTTGGAAAGAGGTTGCAGAGATTCATCGACGGGCCCTACCTGTCTTTTTTGCGCATCTGTCTGCGTTACCGTTATCCGACCCTGGCTTTTTCCATCGCCGTGCTGCTACTGACTGTGGGGCTGGTGGGGGGCGGGGTGGTGAAGTTTCGTTTCATGCCCGAGGTAGACGGAGACGTGATCATCGCGGCTCTGGAGATGCCCGAGGGCACGGCGGTGGAGCAGACAGCAGATGTGCAGGCGCATCTGGTGGTCAAGGCGATGGAGCTGGTTCGTGAATATGAACTGGAGCGTCCGGAGGAGATCAGCATTCTGCGCAATATCTATTCGGTGGTGGGAGGAACCCTGGCCGATGGAGGACCGGGGGGAGGTAGCAGCACCAGCGCATCTAATCTGGCAAATATCGCTCTTTTTCTCACCGAGAGTGAGGACCGGGGGATTGCGGCCACGGAGATCTCGGCGCGCTGGCGCGAGCTTGCCGGGGAGCTTCCGGGGGTGGAGTCCCTGAGCTTCAGCTCCAATGTGGTGCGTATGGGAGCCAATATCGACGTTCAGATTGCCCACGAGGACTTTGCCGTGCTCTCCAGGGTCAGTGATCGCATCCGTGAGGCCCTAGCCCAGTATCCGGGGGTCGGGGATATTGCCGATAACTATGCGCGGGGAACCCGGGAAGTGAAGCTGCGCCTTCGCCCCGAGGCCCAGACCCTGGGGATTACCGAGGAGTCGTTGGGGCGGCAGGTTCGCGGCGCTTTCTTCGGGGCTGAGGCCCTGCGTCTGCAGCGGGGACGTAACGAACTCAAGGTCATGGTGCGATACCCCGAAGAGGATCGCAGGAGCCTCTATAACCTGGAGACCATGCGTATCAGAACCCCTGCCGGAGGAGAGATTCCTCTGCTGCGGGCCGCGACCATGGAGCAGGGGCCGGGTTTCAGCGAGATTCACCGCACCGACCGCAAGCGGGTGATCAATGTCACCGCCCGGGTTGACAGCAAGCTGGCCAATGCCGAGGAGATCCTCCAGGAGCTCAAGTCCGGTCTTTTCCCGCTTCTCTCCGCTGATTTTCCCGGGCTGAGCTTCGACCTGGAAGGGGAGGAGAAGGAGCGTCGCGATTCCATGGCGAGTATGAAGGAGGGGTTTCAGCTGGCGCTCTTTGCCATCTTCGCCCTGCTGGCCATTGCCTTTCGCAGTTACAGCCAGCCGCTGCTGGTCATGGTTGCGATCCCCTTCGGCATGGTGGGGGCCATCCTCGGTCATCTGGTCATGGGCTTCAGTCTCAGTATGCTGAGTCTCTTTGGCATCGTGGCTCTCTCGGGGGTGGTGGTCAACGATTCACTGCTGCTTATCGACAAGGTCAATGCCAACCGTCGGCAAGGCACTCCTCTTTATCAGGCGCTGCTTGACGCCGGGACAAGACGCTTTCGCCCCATCTTGCTTACATCGCTGACGACCTTTTTCGGTCTAGCCCCGATGATTCTGGAGACCAGTGTGCAGGCCCAGTTTCTGATCCCCATGGCGATCAGCCTCGGTTTCGGAATCCTCTTCGCCACGGCAATCACCCTGATCCTGGTTCCCTCGCTCTATCTGGTGCTGGAAGATTTTCGCCGCCTTTTCGGAATTAAAGAGGGGCATGGAGGGGAGGAGCTGCCGTAGGGGCGGAGCTGCGTGTCCGCCCTGGTTTTGAACTTTGTCGCGCGGCCTTGCAATGCATCGGTATTTTCGTTAAAACGGGAGACGATTCAATCGATTCCGGCGGAGGACTCAAGTTGCCTTTAGAACAGAACGAATTATTTCGGAAAATCAAGAAACAGGTCGGGCGTGCCATTGGCGATTTCAACCTCATCGAGGAGGGGGATCGTATCGCCGTGGGCGTCTCCGGCGGCAAAGATTCCTATACCCTGATCCACATGCTCGAGGTACTCAGGCAAAGGGCGCCTATTCGCTTCGAACTGGTTGCGGTGAATATCGACTCGGGGTATCCGGGCTTTCGCAAGGAGGTTCTGGAGCAGCACCTGTTGGATGAGGGGTTCGAGACCCACATGCACAGCACCAACTGCTACGGGGTCATCGAGAGCAAGCGTCGCCCCGGCTCCTCTTACTGCTCTTTCTGCGCCCGGCTTCGTCGTGGGCATCTTTACGCCGTGGCGGAAAAACTGGGGTGCAACAAGATCGCCCTGGGGCATCACATGGATGACTTCATCGAGACCCTGTTGCTCAATCAGTTCTATGAGGGGACGCTGGGGGCCATGACCCCCAAGCTTAAGGCGCACAACGGGATACATACGGTGATCCGCCCTCTTGTGTTCGTTGAAGAGTCGGATATCATCGCCATAAGCCGCTCCAACAAGCTGCCGATTATCTGCTGCGCCTGTCCCGTGTGCGGGGTGGTGGATCAGAAGCGTAAGCGTATGAAGAC
>JAAXQG010000236.1 GCA_012974445.1 Desulfuromonadales bacterium | reverse complement strand
CACTCCCTTCGCTTGGGACCAGATCGAACTGGAAATGGAAGATGACTAACCCCTAACCTCTGCGGCACAACAGGCGGGCGTCCTTCGGGGCGCCCGCCTTTGTTTTGCATAAAAATGAATCTATATAGGAAGCTCCTTCTCCCTTGACGGGAGAGGGCTGGGGTGAGGGTGATGGTACAGGCGCCCCCCTCCCCTCAATCCCCTCCCGCGAGGGTAGGGGAAGTCTGAAGTGGTCTACTAATCCCGGACACCAACAAAAAAAGCCCGGTCATCTTCGACCGGGCTTTTTTGTTGCGGAATCTTATTTTGCGCTTGAGTTAGCCGTTCTTGCGCTCAAACTCCTCCATGAAGGAAGTCAGGCTCAGGACCCCTTCCTTGGGCATGGGGTTGTAGATGGAGGCGCGCACGCCGCCGAGGTTTCGATGCCCCTTGAGGGCGTAGAGTCCTGCTGCACCGGCTTCCTTCAGAAACTTATCGGTCATCTCTTCACTGGGCAGGGTGAATGTCACGTTCATCATGGAGCGATGAGCGGGCTGCGCCACACTGCTGTAGAAGGGGGTCCGGTCGATCAATTCGTAGATCAGACCTGCCTTCTCGTTGTTGCGCTGCTCGATGGCTGCAACGCCCCCCTGCTCCTTGAGCCATTCCAGCACCAGCATGGTGGTGTAGATGGCAAAGGTGTTGGTGGTGTTGGTCAGGGAGTTGTCCTTGGCACAGACAGAGTAATCCATAAGCACAGGCGTGGTGGGGATAGCGTGACCGAGCAGATCTTCACGGATCACTACAATAGCCATCCCCGAGGGGCCGAGATTTTTCTGTAGACCGGCGTAGACCATGCCGAATTTGGAATAATCCATCTGCCGGGAGAGAATATCGGAGGTCTGATCGGTAATCAGGGGCACATCACCGGTATCGGGAAAGCTGTTCCAGCGGGTTCCGTAGATGGTGTTATTGCTGGTCAGATGCACATAGGAGGCATCTTCGTCCAGCTCATCGAGATTAAAATCGGGGATGCGATCGAAGTCGGTGGATACCGAACTGGAAAGGACCCGGACATCCCCGTAGCGCTGGGCATCCTTGAACGCCAGCTTCGAGAAGTTGCCGGTCTCGTAATAGTAGGCGCGGCGGGGCTGCTTGCGGGCCAGCAGGTTCAGGGGAAGTGCAGAGAACTGCATCCGGGCACCGCCGTGCAGAAAGAGTATCTTGTAGTTGTCGGGGACACCGCTGAGCTCACGAAACAGTGCCTTGGCCTTCTCAAGTACCTCCCCGAACTGCTTTGAGCGGTGACTGATTTCGATGAGCCCCACGCCCATGTCGTTGAAATTGAGAAACTCTTTCTGAATCCGTTCCATCACCGGCTGGGGAAGCATTGCCGGACCGGCACCGAAATTAAAAATCTGTGAGGCCATATCATTTACTCCTGTTGAAAATGTCGTTCCTTAAAGGATACGGACATTCACGACGCCCTCGAGGGCCTCAAGGGCCGCCTTGAGTTCGGCGTCGGGTTGGGTCTCGACATCAATGAGGTTGTAAGCCTGATCCCCACGGCTCTTGTTGAGCATGTCGATAACGTTAATATTTCGATCGGCCAGAACCGAGAGAATACCGCCGAGTATTTTGGGCACATTGCGGTTGGCAATGGCGATGCGGCTGCCCTCGCTGCGCTCCAGAAAAAGCTGAGGGAAATTTACTGAATTACGGATATTGCCGTTTTCCAGAAAATCCGTCAACTGGTCTGCGACCATGATGGCGCAATTTTCTTCTGCCTCGCCGGTACTGGCACCTATATGGGGCATCAGAATCACATCTTCACGCCCGATCAAAAGGGGCTCGGGAAAATCAGTGACATACCTGTCCATCTTACCGCTGTCCAGTGCCCGGATGAGCGCTTCGGTGTCGACAATGGCGTCACGGGCAAAATTAAGCAGCCGGGCTCCAGGCTTCAGGGCGCGCAGACTGTTGTCGTTGATCATATGACGAGTGACGTCCAGAACAGGAAGGTGCAGAGAGATATAGTCGGATTTGCTCAGCAGGGACTGGAGATTTTCCATCCGCTCAATGTCGCTGGAGAGACGCCAAGCGGCGTCCACCGAAAGGGCGGGATCGTATCCCAGGACTTTCATCCCCATCATGGCTCCGGCCTGGGCAACCTGAGCCCCGATAGCTCCAAGCCCCACTACGCCCAGAGTTTTCCCGGCCAGTTCGTTGCCGGCAAAAATTTTCTTTTCCTTCTCCAGCAACCGGTGCATTTCATCGGCATCTTTGATCTGATCGAGCCCGGCAACAAAGTCGATACCCTTAAGGATTCCCCGGGAGGACAGAAGCATCCCTGCAAGGACCAGCTCCTTGACCGCATTGGAATTTGCACCGGGAGCGTTGAAAACGGGAATCCCCTTCTCGGCGCAGATATCGACGGGGATATTGTTTACACCCGCCCCGGCACGGCCGATGGCCTTGACCGATGGCCCTACGTCACTGGCGCAAAGCACATGACTGCGAAGCATGATGGCGTCAGGCTCTCCCAGAGAGCTGGCGACCTCGTATTTTTCGCGGCTGAAGCGATTGAGCCCTTTGACCGAAATCTGGTTATGCGTCAGGATCCGAAACATTCACAAGCCTCCAGAGTTGTTGCTCAACAGAAATTCAGCACTCTTCAGGCCGCAGGGAAGCTGCGCTTGGCCTTGCGAGGGAAACCGTCTGAAGGGGTACCGCCTACAATTAGAAAAACCAAAGTTCTTGACCTCTTTCATCTCCGCTGCCAACGCCTTGCCCTGCAAGGAAGGGCGTCAACAGGCAGCGAGCTGGAATCATTGAATTGACTCTTGACATATTTCGTCAGACGACTAAAATCACGACCGTAATTGTCATCTATTGTTTTTCTAAATCGAAGGAGTATATTACCATGAAAAAATTCGTCTGCACGATCTGTGGCTACATCCATGAGGGCGAAACGGCCCCTTCCAGCTGTCCCCAGTGCGGCGTTCCCGCCGAAAAATTCAGCCTCCAGCAGGAAGGCCCCATGGACTGGGCCGATGAGCACCGCATCGGCGTGGCCAAAGACGTGGACCCCGAAATTCTCGAAGGTCTGCGCGCCAACTTTGTCGGCGAATGTGCCGAGGTGGGAATGTATCTGGCCATGAGCCGCCAGGCCGACCGTGAGGGCTACCCCGAAGTGGCAGAGGCCTACAAGCGCATCGCCTTCGAAGAAGCCGACCATGCCGCCCGTTTTGCCGAACTGCTCGGCGAAGTGGTCGCACCCTGCACCAAAACCAACCTTGAGAAGCGTGTCGCAGCTGAGCATGGCGCCTGCGCCGGAAAAAAGAGAATTGCCACCCGCGCCAAGGAGCTGAATCTCGACGCCATCCATGACACCGTTCATGAAATGTGTAAGGACGAAGCCCGCCACGGCCAGGCCTTTGCCGGGCTGCTCAAGCGCTTCTTCAGCTAACAAACTGTAATTTATCTGCTAAAAACGAAGGGCCACTACCCACTGACAGGGAAGTGGCCCTTCGTTTTTCACTTTTCAATGTACGGGATCCTAGGAGTCTGTCGGACTATGCGGGCTGTAGCGAAAATCCAGCTCATGGATAGTCCGACAGGCTCCTAGGGAGCCTTGGACACAGTGCTTCGAAGCTCGCTCGTTTCCTGCGCCAGCTGTGCAGCGTTCTTTCCATCCAGACGCCGCAGCAGCTCCGCGCTGCCTTCGCGCAGACAGACGCGATAAAAGGCGTGCGCCATCTCGAAAGGATTGATCGCACTTTGCACCCTGTCCTGCACCCCCTTGACCTCCACGGCAACCAGAGTCAGCGCCTCGCGAAAACGGCGAGCCTCTTCTTCCGAAAGCCCCCCGGCCAAGGACTCGGCACTCTTCTCCAGAGCCTCGTAACTTGATGCGTCCAGCACTTTTGCCGGCGGCTCGGGCTCTGTGGAACAAGCCGAAATCAAAAACACCCCCAGACTCAACAACAGGGTCACAAACAGCGCTTTCATACGTATATCTCCCTCTCTGCGGACACTCCCGTTCCGCTCTCAAATTAGCAAAGTGCAAGCCAGGACACAAGGACAAGTAGGCAGCTACGCGCCAGGCGCAAAAAAACAAATTGCCTTAGCCCCAGTGCGCAACTATCTTATGCGCCCTGAGACAAAGAGACAAAAAAAGGATCGCACCCATGTCTTCCCACCATATGCCCGTATTCGCACTAGTACTGGCCATGCTGCTCTGGGCCAGTTCTCTGGTCGCACTCAAGATCGCTTTCGTTGCCTACGACCCCATGGTGGTAATCTTCGGCCGCATGTTGGTGGCCAGCCTCTGCTTTGCCCTGTGCCTGCCCCTGTTTCGGGGGGTCCGCCTGCGGCGAAGCGACCTGAAATACCTGCTGATCATGGCCATCTTCGAGCCCTGCCTCTATTTCATCTTCGAAGCCTGGGCGCTGGAGAATACCACCGCATCCCAGGCCGGAATGATCACGGCCACCCTGCCGCTTCTGGTCGCCCTTTTCGCAAGGCCGGTGCTGGGCGAACGGCTGGAGCCAAAGACCCTGCTGGGATTTTTTATCGCCATCGCCGGAGCTCTCTGGTTGAGCCTCGCCTCCGACACCAGCCAGAGCGCTCCCAACCCCGCGCTGGGCAATCTGCTGGAATTCCTGGCTATGATCTGCGCCGCGGGCTACACCCTCTGCCTGAAAAAACTCAGCAGTTCTTACCCTCCACTCTTCCTGACTGCGGTACAGGCAGTTATAGGGGCGGTTTTTTTCTTCCCCTTCCTGCTTCTGCCCTCCACATCGCTGCCGTCAATATTTGTGCCCTCGGCGGCTCTGGCCGTACTCTACCTGGGCGTCGTAATCACCTTCGGGGCCTACGGACTCTATAATTTCGGGGTCAGCCGCATTCCTGCCAGCCGGGCTGCAAGCTTCATCAACCTGGTCCCGGTCTTCGCCCTGATTCTGGGCATAGTGGTTCTGGGCGAGAGCCTCAATACGATGCAAGTTCTCGCCGGATTAATGGTCTTTGTTGGCATGGGGCTCAGTGCCGGGATAAGATTGCCTGCTAGATATCGCAACGCGGCAGACTGCTGAACTGGCCCTGATGATCGAGGCTGTCCCGGTAGTTGTGGTCGTGGTGAAGAACAGTTTCAAAGGGATGCATCAAAGAGGGGTCATGAAAAACTGACCTGGAAATCGGGAAAGCTTGAACAGGAAAAAACAGCCGGAAGGCCCCTGCCCTCGGACGGAATCGCTTCAGCCTCCGATACCGTGCATGGGGCGCCGGGAGGGCTCGAAATCCTTCTGGCCGATCTTGTGCCTGTCCGGCTTGGAGCATACCGCCTCCAGAAGCAGGGCTTCGAGCTCTTCATCGGACGCCCCTTGACGCATGGGCCCCCGTACATCGATTTCTCCCTCGGAAAAGAGGCAGGGGCGCAGCTGTCCGTCGGCCGTTAGCCTCAGGCGGTTGCACTGTCCGCAGAAATGATCCGAGACCGCAGGAATAACGCCCACACACCCGGGCGCCCCCGGATAGCGGTACATTCGCGCCGGCCCCGCAGGCCCGCTTCTTTGCTCCGGCATCAGCTCTCCCACCTGCTCCAGCGCTTTTTGGATCGACTCGGCTGGCAATCGCTGCCCGGCACCGTACCCCAGGCTGCTGCCGACGGGCATGAATTCGATGAACCGGATCTCCAGCGGGCGCTCCAGACTCAATCGTGCAAAATCCACAATCTCGTCGTCGTTCACACCCAGAATAGGCACCATGTTGATCTTGAGCGGGGTCAGCCCGCAGGCAAGCGCAGCATCAATCCCCTCCAGCACCCGGGCCAGTCCGCTTCTGCGCGTGATGCTCTCGAAGCGATCCTCCCGCAGGCTGTCCAGACTGATATTTACCCTGGAGAGCCCCGCATCTTTGAGTTCAGAGGCCATCGCCGGCAACAGCAGGGCGTTGGTCGTCATCACCAGATCGGGCGAATGGGGAAGCGCCTTGAGCTCGCGCACCAGAGAGACAATCCCCTTGCGTACCAGGGGCTCGCCGCCGGTGAGACGGATTTTGCGCACCCCCAGCCCTGTGGCCAGACGGGCCAGACGCAGTATTTCTTCGAAACTGAGGATATCGAGGTGGGAAAGGGAGCCGACGCCTTCTTCGGGCATGCAGTAACGGCAGCGCAGGTTGCAGCGATCGGTCACTGAAATGCGTAGATAGTCAATTTGGCGGTTAAACTGATCTTTCACGACAGGCTCCAGCAGGCAATAGGGAAAAGGCGGTTCGAGATCTTCTCACCATTATGTACCGGGCCGCCGTAAGAAGTCTTGAGCTTCGTCAAAACAGCTCTCATTTGCCCAGGTAGGATTCAAAGTCTTTTTTATTGATGGCGCAGCGGTAGGCATCTTCACCCCGGATGGTTCCCGCTGCCAGCAGCTCCTTGAGATGCTGATCCATCAGCTGCATGCCGTCGCCCTTGGCTGTCTGCATGATAGACGGAATCTGGAAAGTCTTGCCCTCACGGATCAGATTGGACACGGCCGAATTGCCCAGCAGAATTTCCATGGCGGCCACCCGACCGCCACCGACTTTTTTAAGAAGCTGCTGGCAGACGACCCCCTTGAGGCTCTCCCCCAGCAGGGTTCGCACCTGCGCCTGTCCATCCTTAGGGAACACGTCGATGATGCGATCAATAGTCTTAGGAGCGCTGTTGGTGTGCAGGGTTCCGAAAACTAGATGCCCCGTCTCGGCGGCCGTCATGGCCAGGCTGATGGTCTCGAGGTCACGCATCTCGCCCACCAGAATGATATCGGGATCTTCGCGCAGCGCAGCCTTCAGGGCGTTGCCGAAGCTCAGGGAGTGGGACCCGATTTCTCGCTGATTGATCAGGGACTCTTTGTTGGGGTGGATGAATTCCAGAGGATCTTCCAGGGTCAGGATATGCTCCCGGCGGCTGCTGTTGATCAGATCGATCATCGCGGCCAGAGTCGTGGACTTACCACTTCCCGTAGGTCCGGTCACCAGCACCAGCCCCTTATTGAACTCGGTCATCTTGCGTACGCCCTCGGGCAGCCCCAGCTGATCAGCGGTGAGGATTTCACTGGGAATGATCCGGAACACGGCGGCAATACCGCGATAGGTAAAGAGAATGTTGCCGCGGAAGCGAGCCACCCCCGGAAGTTCGTAGGCAAAATCGAGATCCTTATTCTCCTCAATCGTCGCCTTCTGTTTTTCCGTCAGGATCTCAAAGAGCAGTGCCTTGGCCTGATCATGGGTCAATGGAGGAGAATTGAGCTTTTCCATCTCACCACTTAGGCGAAAGATCGGCGGAGTGCCCGAGGAGATGTGCAGGTCGCTGGCGCCCTGCTGCTTCATCATCTTGAAGAGGGTATCGATCTTGGCCATGAGGAGATCCTTTTCCGCTGGTACATCAAGGGTAATTCTACAGGTAGTTTTCTGCGCGGAAATACTGACATTCCCGGCGCTTAACTGTCAAGTCAGACGGGCCCCTGCGGGGGGTTGTGCCGGACAGGCGGATGGGCCATAATGACTTTTCTGCGGCGGGCGATCAGAAAAGACCGACGCCTTCCCGAGTAACAAAGTCAAGAAAACTGGAGGCAATCAATGAGTAAAGCGCTAGGTCTTCTTTCCGGAGGCCTCGACAGCAGCTTAGCGGCCCTCGCGCTCAAGCGACAGGGAATCGACGTCACCTGCGTTTGTTTCGTGACCCCTTTCTTCGGTTCTGCAAAGGCCGAAAAAGCGGCGGCCCAGATGGATATTCCTCTGAGAATTTGGGAAATCAGCGACGTCCACCTGGAGATGATCAAGAAGCCGAAATACGGCTTTGGCAAAAACATGAACCCCTGCATCGACTGTCACGCCATGATGTTCCGGCTGGCCGGTGAGATGATGGAGAAAGAGGGCTTCGATTTCCTCTTCTCAGGCGAAGTCCTGGGGCAGCGCCCCATGAGCCAGAACCCCAATGCCCTGCGTGCGGTGCAGAACTATTCGGGCTTTTCCGCCAAAGTACTTCGCCCCTTAAGCGCGTTGCTGCTGCCCGAAACGCAGATGGAGAAGCAGGGACTGGTGGAGCGCTCAGAGCTCCTGGACATTCAGGGAAGATCGCGCCGTCGCCAGCAGGAGTTCGCCATGCAGTGGGGGCTGACCGACTACCCCCCTTCCGGTGGGGGCTGCCTGCTGACCGAGCCCGCCTTCTCCGGCCGCCTGCGCGACCTGATCGATCATGTTCCTTCCTGCGGCCCCGTCGATGTAGAAATCCTGAAGGCGGGACGCCAGTTCCGGCTCTCGGAGCGGACCAAGCTGGCAATTGGACGCTGTCAGGATGACAACGACCGGCTCAAGCAGCTCCACCGCCCCGGACAGGACTACCTGCTTCACAACAAAAACTACACCGGTCCGCTCGGGGTTATCAGCGGCACCCCCGACGAGCAGGACCTGGAGATGGCCGCGGCGATTATCGCCTCCTACGGCCGGGGGCAGAACGAACCCGAGGTCGAAGTCGTCATTGTCGGCCAAAGCCAGACCTCACGCATCGTCGCCCCCATGGATCGCGACATTTCAATAAAACTGATGCTTTGATTCCGTTTTTTTGACCCTAAACAAATTAAACCCCCCGTCTGAGGCTCGGACGGGGGGTTTTTAGTCGAACAGCACAATCGCGGCGCCAAAAGATCAGCTCTGCTTGTCTTCCTTCTCATCCTTCTTGGGCTCGATCTTGTCGACCACCTGCGCGTCTTCAATATCGTCTTCACCATCACCCATGCCTTTTTTGAAGTTGCGCAGCCCCTTGCCCAAAGCTCCGCCCACCTGAGGCAGCTTGCCGGCACCGAAAACAATCAGTACCAGAACGAGAATAATAACCAGTTCTTGAGTTCCCAGTCCGAACATGAAATATCTCCCTTATGCATGAATTGGAATCATTCTAAACCCATTGCCGCATCGGCGCAACGTATACGTTTTGTTTCTCTTTTTCAGTGCTGGCCCTGAAATTCAGCACTTCGCATCCGCCTCGCCACCCAAATGGTGCAGGTCACCGGGATTATTGACATTGGTCAGCGACTTCCTGCCCCCCTCAGGCAGCTCCCGCTCCAGGACATAACGGGTCGAAAGCTGTTGGTAAAAATCGAAAATTCGATACTGACCCTGCTCAAGCATCTGCCTCATGGGCTCCAGACAGTTTCTATGATAACAGGCGAAAAGAGGTTCGAGCCCTCCGGAGGTCGAAGGTACAACCACATCGTACCCCTGCCGCAGAACCAACAGAGCCTCAATCACCTTCGGATCAATAAGAGGCATATCGCAGGCCGTCACGAAAACCCAGGGCGTCTCCGCGTTGCTCAGTGCCGTATAAAGCCCCCCCAGCGCGCTACCCGGGTATCGATCGGGCACAACCTTCAGCCCCGGCAGAGCCAGCTCCGGACGATCACCGGCAAGAAGCACGGCCGGAAAGAGATTTTTCAGAAGTTCGAAGGTTCGCCGGTACAGAGGCATGCCGTCAAAGTCCAGCGTCGCCTTGTCGCGTCCCATCCGGGTACTCTTCCCGCCAGCAAGAATCACCCCCGTCACATCCAGATATCGCATGGGCACTGCGGCCCTCCTCTCTTTGAGTCCCTACACATCATATCCCGCCAGGGTTTCGGGAAACAAGGCTCCGGATCTATCAAAGCGAACTTATCTCGTCCGGGAAAACTCGCCCCCTTTTCAG
>JAAXQG010000168.1 GCA_012974445.1 Desulfuromonadales bacterium | reverse complement strand
CAGGATATGCTTCGAAACGCTCTTAAAAAGCTGAGCGATGATCTCAATGGAGTCATCAGCCAGATACAGGTCGCAGGCGAACAGATCGCATCGGGTTCGGGTGAAGTGTCCGATGCCAGTCAATCCCTGAGCCAGGGATCAACACAGCAGGCCAGCTCCCTGGAAGAAATCACCAGTTCTCTCGCGCAAATCACCGCACAGATAACACAGAATGCCGACAATGCATCTCAAGCGAACCTTGTGGCCGAGGAAGTCCGCACGACAGCCGCTCGGGGCAATGACCAAATGCGCGAAATGATCAACTCCATGAACGACATCAACGAATCAGGACAAAACATTTCAAAAATCATTAAAGTTATAGATGAAATCGCCTTCCAGACCAATCTTCTTGCGCTCAATGCCGCCGTAGAGGCAGCACGAGCGGGGCAGCACGGCAAGGGGTTTGCCGTCGTAGCTGAAGAAGTAAGGAACCTGGCGGCCAGAAGCGCCAAGGCTGCACAGGAGACTTCCGAACTGATTGAAGGCTCTGTCTGTAAGGCCGAAAAGGGTTCGCAGATTGCCAATAAAACTGCTGAAGCACTGGATGAAATCCATGGATCTATCACCAAAATGACCGATCTGGTGGCTGAGATCGCCGTAGCAAGCAACGAGCAGGCCTCAGGAATTGGCCAGATCAGTCAAGGCCTGAGCCAGATCGATCAGGTGACCCAGCAAAACACCGCAAACGCAGAACAAAGCGCAGCTGCAGCTCAGGAACTTTCCGGACAGGCGGCACAGATGAAGCAGATGCTCTCTCGCTTTAAAATAAACGGTTACAACAACCCAAAAAAACCGATGCAGATCGCCTCAAATGACCATACTTCAGCCTACATGGCCGAGAAACAGAATAGCTCCTGGGGCACCTCGGCTTCAGAAATAATCGCTTTAGATGACGGGGAATTCGGTAAATTCTGAGCAAATCAAAAACTCGAACGCCATCCTGGGAAAAGAGTCGATTGGGCAACGCTGCCCAATCGACTCTTTTATTGTTCATAACCCTAGATGCGAATTATATCCCGGTAGCCAACAACCCTTTAGCAAAACGCAACGCCTCATCCATGTCCGGCAGGTGTGAAAGCTCTGGAACCACCTGGAGATAGCGGATCGTTCCTTCGCGGTCCACAACGAATATCGCCCGGGCCAGAAGATAGATTTTATCGATCAAAAGTCCGGTTCCTCTTCCAAAGTCTGCATTCTGGTAGTCGGAGAGATAGAGGATATCCTTAAAGCCGGTCCGGTCGGCGAAACGGTTTTGTGCAAAAGGCAGATCGCGACTGATGGTCAGCACCCTGATTCCTTCGGGAAGAGACTTCGCGGCCTCGCCCAGCAGATGCGTCTGACGTTCGCATACCTGAGTATCGAGACTGGGAACGATGCTCAGCACCAGAACCTCCCCCTTGAGCTCAACCAGATCCACACTCTTGAGTGTCCTGCTGATCAAGTTGACCGATGGGATCTTCTGCCCCACTGCAACGGGAGTCCCGAGAAGGTCGAAGCTTGTTGCGCCCCCTCGAGTGATTTTTCCACCAGGGTTCACCGATCGATTATCGACGGGAATCACGGGGGAGAGTGAGGCGCAACCGGACAGAAACAATAGCAGACAGATGAAGACAAAAAACCGGAAAGCAAATGATTTCATAATGAGACCTTTCAGCAGAGATTTTTCCTAAGTATACAGCATGGTACAGCAAACCGGTCCCCCCCCAAATGATGTGTGGGCGAAGCCGGGCTCTGGGGAGTCTTCTCAAAAAAGAATCGATAGGCTATTGTGCAGCATGTGAATAAGCAAGGATCCCAACAAAACAATCTGAACCCCCTGCCGGATTACGACAGCAAGGACCGAATTCAAAAGCACTGTTTCGCAATGGAGAAAGACATGAACTTCAGAATGATCCACAGCTGCATACGTGTCATGAATCTCGAAGCATCCGAAAAATTCTACACCAGAGCCTTCGAGTTAGAGATCTCGAGGAAAAGAGATTTCCCCGAAAACAGATTCACCCTGAGCTACCTCAAGGCCACGGATGGCGACTTCGAGCTTGAACTAACTTACAACTATGACCGGGACCGCCCTTACGAAACAGGTGACGGCTACTCTCATCTGGCCCTTGGAGTTCAAGATCTGGAAGCCTCACACCAGAGGCACCAGGAGATGGGACTTTCCCCCACCGACCTTAAAGGTCTTGTGCAAGGCAAACCCCAATTTTATTTTGTATCAGACCCCGACGGCTACCTCATCGAAATCGTTCGGAGTCAAAACTGATAAGACCGCAATTACTACAAAAGCGCCCTGTCATAAAAAGGCAGACAAAACGCTCCCTAACCCTTGAGAAAAACCAGGAGAAACCCATGCTATACGTCATTCATTGCATCGACAAAGCAAACCACCTTCAGCTCCGCATGGACAATCGCCCCGCCCATCTTGAGCATCTCAAAAGCTACGAAGAGCGCCTTCATGCCGCCGGCCCCACTCTGGGTGAGCAGGGAGAAATGAATGGATCCATTGTCATTCTGGACCTGGAGAGCCGCTCGGAAGCCGAGAGTTTTGCAGCGAATGACCCCTACAACAAGGCGGGGCTCTTTGAGGCCGTAAGCATCAACGAATGGAAAAAAGTCCTGCCTTAAAAAACGGGCTCAGCGAACCAAAGCAGAGAGATTACCCAGGTCGACCTTACCTGCCCCCTTGAGGCTTTTCAGAATGTCGATCAAAGCCTCATGCTCCGGGTGCTGAGGCAGGTGAACAGCCCGGGCCAGAAACTCCTGCCGGCTGAAGGTACCCCAGTTCACCAACTGGCTGAAGTAGACGCGAAACCCCCGACGTTTCGCAAGAGAGACAAAGCGGGGCATCTCCCTGAAATTATTACCCTGCACGACAAAACTCAGGGTTGTCCTCACGGGCAACCCTGAGACAAAATCCAGGTTTTTCATGAGCCGCGAGAAGCAGCCCCCCACGCGATTCATCCCGTAAGTGCCTGAGGTCGCGGCATCAACGGAAATCTCGGCCTCCCGCACCTTGCCCCGAAGCTCCCCCAGCCCCCTCCAGGCCGCCTCATCCCAGAGCTGCCCATTGGTGTGAAGGGACAGCGACTCAAGAACCGGAAAGTTTTCAGGGGTAATCGATGAGAGAAAATTTCGATACCTGGGGCTTGCGAAGGGGTCACCGTATCCGCTGAGTCGGATCATCTCAACATCCCCCCCAAAACCCAACACCCTCTCGGCCACTTGCCGGGCAACCTCAGCGCTTTCTTCTTCGTCTCTAAAGGTTTCTCCTCTACAACTGGGACAACGCAGATTGCAGGCACGGTCGAAGCTCAGATTTAATATTTTGGGACCATGATCGAGCCTCGAATGCCCCTGCTTTAACGCACCTGAAACTTCCTCGGCCAGAAGATGTGCCTCAGGCAACCTGTCCCTGCCACCGGCCAGAAAAGGACATCGATTGCGATTGCAACTGTAATGGGTTGAATTGAGGACGTTTTTGCGGATCTCTATGGCGACTTTTCCATTCCATATTTCATCGAGAGTGGAGTTCAGCACATTTCCGACGCTTCGCTTAAGCCATGCCGGACAGCACAGAAATGCCCCCCCACCCGGATGAATCTCCAGCCACTCAAAAGGGCGAGGACAAAGGAGCCCCGGCATTACCCTTTCCCTGCTCATAAATAGTGACTCGCAAATAAATAGAACAATATAAGTCTTCCTTGACAATATGGCGTTAAGCTTAGATAATTAGTGCCAAGAAACATCACTTCCACCCCCAAGGAGAGCCGGCTATGTCCATCAACACCGTATATGTCCTGCCTGGACCTGATCGCACCTGGCATGTACGACGTGGAGGAGGAACCCGTTCTTTTCTTAGATTCACCCTGATGGAAGAAGCCATCAGCTACGCCAAGGAATTAAGCACCAATCTCAACGGCAACCTGATCCTCACCGACCATCCCTCATCTTCGTCAGCTAGCTTATCCTGAAGTTCCGAATTCCAAGCTCCTGCCTTGAATTCCAGAAAGATAATGCTAATCTGATCCTTACTGATCACGAAGCTTTCAGCTTATCAAGGGTTTTGTCTGAATGATTTTTCAGTACAAACTCAACAACGGCTCAGGCCGCACAATCCGAAGGAGAAAGTAAACATGGCAGAAGGAACAGTCAAATGGTTCAACGAAGAAAAAGGTTTTGGCTTTATCGAGCAGGACAACGGCCCCGATGTGTTCGTACACTTCTCTGCAATTCAGGGGGACGGCTTTAAAACTCTGCTGGAGGGGGACAGGGTCAGCTTCGACGCCGTTCAGGGCGACAAAGGCCTCCAGTCAGCCAACGTTGTAAAGATTTAAACGAAATCCATAACTAGGATTTTTCAAAGTCCCGCCCGTAAAAAGGCGGGATTTTTTTATTTCCGTCAACACGAACTTTAGCAAATTAATAGGTCGTTTCGCAAAAAAAGCAGAGCCTCAATGAGGCTCTGCTTGATCATCCAGGCGCAGAAGCTGTCGAGCTTCTGCGCGTATTCGTCATTTTCCGGCTTAGTTATATGAGGTCTTGTCACTCATTCCCTTGCGAGTCGCGGGGCTGAGGATGCCTTTTTCGAGAGCGGCCTTTTCCCACTCTTTAAGCAGGGTATTTTTGAACTTCACCTTCTCTTCCACCAGCGCCTCGAAATTCACCCCGGCGATGGCCTGGGCTTTTTCCTTGGTGGAGAAGTCGGGGGCCACATAGTCCACAGCGCCGTAGCCGGCCAGCACCTTCACCAGCTTCAGCCGGGCGGTCTGGGCCTTTTCGTTGGCCGTGGCCAGCAGGCGCAGGGTCTCCTCAGGGGCGTGGAAAAAAGAGCCGTGGCTGGCAATGGAGTAGTCCCAGCGCCACTGACCGTGACGGATATCCTTCAGAATCTCCTTCATCTCCGCCTCGGTGGCGCCCAGCTCCCAGGCCTTGCCGGCCTCAAGATGCGCCTTGGCCAGATTGTCCATGGCGATCTCCATCAGCTGCTCCTTGCGGTCAAGCTTCGCCTTGACCACGGCGACCAGATCCGCCTCGCTCTCGCGGTGGCACTGCAGGCAGGACCCGGCAATGTTCTCAAGAGGGCTCTGAATGTGATGGTCGGTGAACTTGACAGCCCCTTCCTGCTTGTAGGGCATGTGGCAGTCGGCACAGGCTACACCCCGACGGGCATGGATGCCAGTCTGGGCAATTTCGTAGCCCGGATGCTGAGCCTTGAGCATGGGGGTCTTGCTGATCTTGTGGGTCCAGTCTTTAAAGTCGATGGCGTCGTAATAGCTCTCCATCTCCTCGGCGGTTGTCCCCTGGGCCCAGGGCAGGGTCACAACGGCGGCGGTCTTCTCGTTACCCTGCTCATCGGTCCAGGCGGTTTTCTTGAAATAGTATTCCACATGGCACTGGGCGCAGACCAGTGAGCGCATCTGCTGATGGGTGGCGTTGTCGACATCCATGCCCGTCTCCTTCAGGGCGCGTACCAGATGGGGACGGGTGATTTTGAGATCGGCGGTCTTGCTGTCATGACAGTCGGCACAGCCGATGCTGTTGGCCATCTCGTCGCCGTATTTGGCCCATTTGCCGGTAAAGAACTCCAGCTCGCCCACCTTGTCCATCACCCGGGGGACATCAGGGGATTTACAGGTCCAGCAGGGAGTGGGCATGGGACCGCTGGCCGAATCCACCGGAGCACCGGTGCGCAGGGTATTCTGATTGCTCTGCAGGGCGTAGAAGTGGCCGCGAGGGGAGTTGTAATCCTTGGCGAAGCCGTAACCGGCCCAGATCACGGCGAGCTGGGGTTTTTTCTCCAGCAGGTCCTCGATCTTGTCACTCTTGCTCGTCTTCTTCCAGGAGTCGTACTGGCGGGGATAGGCCCTGGCCCAGGCATCGTTTCGGCTCTCGACCCCCGACTCCTTCACCACCGGGCCCCGGTTGATTTCCTCACGCTCCCTGGCCTTACCGTTGATGGATGAGATCAGCAGCACCATGGGCACGATGGCGGCGATGGATGCAATGGTGAGCAGCTTATACTTGTTCATTTTCCCAACTCCCTTCATTTGAGTTTTCTGATTCCAAGATTGTTCGGTGTCGTGGTCAGGCTTCTGACCTTGCCGTGAGCGACTTCCCTGTGACAGTCCCAGCATCGACGGTCGACCGTCGGCTCTCCCGACTCAAAATGATGATACCGGGCGCTGTTGCTGACCAGGGTTTCCGAGACGGTGGCATGACAGCTTATGCAGTTGACCTGAACCCGGTCCGCCGCGTTCTCGGAGATCTGAATAACCTGTCCGTAGGTGCTGAAGGTAAAGGCCACCGAGTGATTGAACCCGTCCCGGGCCTTAGCCATGTACTTGTCGATGAACCCGGTTCGGGGCAGATGGCATTCCACGCAGGTGGCACGGGTTGCGTGAGAGCTGTGCTGCCAGGTGGCATACTGGGTGTTCATGGCGTGACAGTTGATGCAGTGGATGGGATCGCTCGACAGGTACGAGAGTGCCTTGGACGCCACCACCAGGTAAACAAAGATGCTCACCGCAGCGACGAAGGCCAAAATCGCGCAGTAAGTCCAGAACTTGCCTGTTTTCATGGGGCTCCCCCTCTGGAATGAGTATCAACTTCTGTCGTTTGTCTCGAAATATCGATAGCCCCGCCCCTGGCCAGGCCAGCCGCAACAGTGGGAGCAACGGGGATGGAGCCCCTGGGAAGCCCATTGCTGTGCCGGATACGCTTCGCGCTGATAATCACTGCGTTGCCTGCCATACGAAAACTCCTTTAATTTATTGATTCTAATTTCTCAATTAGAGCCATCTTAGGCTTTGGGCAGATTCAAAACCTTGACGGAAATCAAGTTAAGGACTTTTTTCTTAGCCAGGACTAAAAAAGATAAGGCACATTGCAAATGAAACGACGCCGCGAACAGCCCTCCCAGCAGGAACATCTGAACAACGACAAGACCCTCTTGCCGGATCGGCGAATTGCGGCAGGAAGGCCAGAAAGGCCTACCCCATTGCTCATCGCAGGGCGCAATGGCCCGGGTGTCGTAGGGGCGCCGCTTGCTGCGCCCTTATTTTCAGTTATCACCCTGTACTGCATCCAAAAAGGGGGAAGTGTCCCACGTTTCAAGAAGGAACAGGGCGGCTGGGACGCTCCGGCAAAAAACACCCTGCCCCAGCAGCAGCTGCCCAGCGGCAGAGGCATCAGCATCCGGCGGGATGATAAGGATTTCGGGAAGTTCTGAGATCAGAGTGGATGAGCTGAACTTATTGGATGGCCTTGCTTCCCGTTCTGTGAAGCAGGGCCTTCTTGATGGGAGGCTGAGGTAGACAGAAGAAGGGCCAGACCCAGCAGGAGTCTGGCCCTTTTGACGCTCACGCCGTGAACATCCCCACATAGAATCCGTCTAGCACGACTCACGCAGGGTCGTGCCCGCACTCTGCGGGCACTAGCTCAGTGATCTCCCAGCACATCCTCCACCCAGCTCAGGGCGGCGGCGACGGCGGGGTATCCGATGGTGCTGGTCAGCAGCAGCACTGCGTGGCGGATCTCATCGGCGGTGGCTCCGGCCTCGCGGGCTCGGCGGACGTGGCTGTGAACGGAACCTTCCGAGCGGATTCCGGCGGCGGCGGCGAGCTGGACCAGATGGCCGGTCTTGGTATCGAGGGGGCCGGCCTCACGCACGGCGGTGCCCAGCCCTTCGAGGGCGGTCGATACGCCGGGGTAGCGCTTCATCACCGATTTGTAGTGCCCGGGAATCTTCGTCTTGTCTTTTGACATGGAATTCCTCCTTCCCTTGGGTTGATCGCCCTGCCCTGCTGCCCCGCGCTGCTCTGCGGTGCAAGGATTACGCGGGCATGATCCGGAAAATGACATAGAGGAACCATAGATCAAACGGGGGCGAAAACAAGGGGGGTCAGTCGATCCAGCCTTTTCTCTGCTTCTCTCTCAGCATGTGGAGGTAGAGTTTTTCGACCTTGGTTCTCGCCCAGGGGGTGCGCCGCAGGAACTTGAGGCTTGAGCTCACCGAGGGGTCGGTGGTGAAGCAGCGGATCTCGACGAGCTGTCCCAGCTCGGCCCAGCCGTAGTATTCGACCAGGGCGATGAGGATGCTCTCCAGTTTCACGCCGTGCAACGGGTCTTTTGCGGGTAGTTCACTCATGGCGCTGGTCTCGTCTTTCTCTTGTTTGGCAAATATGGCTCTCGAATCCTGCCGGAGCTCTCCGGGATCGTCTCGATCGGTCGCGCCCCAGAGGGACATTACTGAAAGAGGGCTCCTGCCGCAAATGAAAAAGACTTCTACGGAATCTGACCTTTACGCTCCCTGGCTTTTCTTTGCGCGGCGGCATCGCCTTGGGCAGAGTTCGCTATACTTTCCCCATAACGCAGGAGCCTTATTATGAAAGTTAAATCGACCATGCAGCGGCTGGCGGGGCTGATCGAGTTCGTTGTCGCATCGGGGATCGCCATTTTTTTTCATATGGTTCTGGAAGAGAAGGAGGCGGCGCTTTCCATCTTCGGCATAGGGATGCTCCTTTCGCTGGCGACCTGGCTGCTGAGAGAAGACATCATCGGGGTGCAGGAAAAGATCGTGGATGTCTACCGCGACTTCCATGAGCTGCCCGATGCCATGCACCGCATCGAGGATGCGGACTGCCAGCTCAAGGCGAAGCAGATTCTCGAACGGGTGACCCGGAACATGACCCTGCTTCAGAGGGGGTTCATTCCGCTGGACGAGACGGAATTCATGATGGAGGCGACCAAGGCGGCCGATGCGGCGGAGTGGACCCTCAAGTCGGTGAACCCGCTGACGCCGGGGTGGGACACTCGGGGGGCAATCATCAAGTATTACCGATCCAATGTTCAGGCCATCTCCCGGGGGGTGAAGGTCACCCGGATATTCGTGCTCTGGAAGCCCCAACTGGCCGAGGCGGATGTGCAGAAGATGCTCAGGACCCATTTCGAGGACGGCATCGAGGTGAGGGTGATCTACCGCGACGAGCTGCCTTCCTGCGGGGAAGCGGGCTGGGCGAAGGACTGCTCGCACAACTTCGGGGCCTATGACGAGCGGCTGGTGGTGGATGTCTCCGCTCCCGCCCCGTACTTCGGCATTAAGACCACGCACCGCGAAGAAGTGCTGCGGTACCTGCACCTGTTCGAGCTGGTGGACCACTCCTCCCACGGGGTGAGCCTCAGGGAGGGAATCATCGTTCAGGAATGAAGGCTCCGCCCCCTTGGGGCTACCGGGCCACCTTGAGCATGATCACTCCGCTGACGATCAGCAGCACCCCGAAATACCTCCCGAGACTGGCACTGTCCCCGAAAAACTGCACCCCCACCAGGAAGGTACCCGCCGCGCCGATGCCCGTCCATATGGCGTAGGAGGTGCCGATGGGGATCTGCTTCTGCGCCATCCAGAGCAGAGTGCCGCTGATGCCCATGCAGACCACGGCGATCAGCACGCCGAGGGCACGGTAGCTTTGACTCTGGGCGAGCTTGAGGCCCACGGGCCAGCCGATTTCGAAGAATCCTGCAAGTAGAAGATAGAGCCAGGCCATGGGTGCTCCTTGGTATGAGTCGGGGGGATGCGTTTCGCCGCCGACTATAACCCGAAGCAGCTTTTTTAGCCCATGAGTTTTCTGATCTCTTCGACCACCTCGGCGTTGGCAAGGGTGGAGATGTCCCCCGGGTCCCGCCCCTCGCTGAGGGCGACCAGCACCCGGCGCATGATCTTGCCGGAGCGGGTCTTGGGCATGTCGGGGACGATCCAGACGTGGCGGGGGCTGGCAATCTTGCCGATTTCGTGGATGACGATCTGGCCGATACGGGCCACCAGCGCGGCGCTCCCCTGCTCCCCCGGTTTGAGCGAGACGTAGAGCTCGGGCACCCTTCCCTTGACGGGGTCGGCGACGGCAACCACGGCGGCCTCGGCGACCTCAGGGGCCGTGAGGGCAGCGGACTCGATCTCCTTGGAGCCGATGCGGTGCCCGGCCACGTTGATCACATCGTCGATGCGCCCCAGAATGCGGATGTACCCATCGGCGTCCTGAGTAGCGGCATCCCCCGCCATGTAGGGCCAGTCGCGCCAGTCGGTGCTTTTTCGGTCACGGCAGAAGCGGCCGTAGTAGGTGTCGACGAAACGCTCGGGATCATTCCAGATGCACTGCATGATGCCGGGCCAGGGGTTGCGGATGCAGAGGTTGGCGGCGCGCCCCGAGCGCTCGGGGATCTCTCGCCCCTGCTCGTCGAGCAGCAGGGGGTAGATGCCGGGAAGGGCCGGCCCTGTGCTCCCCGGTTTGGCGGGGTGGATGGCGGGCAGGGTGCTGGTGAGCACGCCCCCGGTCTCGGTCTGCCACCAGGTGTCGATGATCACCGCCTGCCCTTTGCCCACCGTCTCGAAATACCAGCGCCAGACCTCGGGCTCGATGGGTTCGCCCACGGTGCCCATGAGTTTGAAGCTGTAGTCGTATTTTTCCGGCTGGTCGGATCCACCGCGCCGCAGGGCGCGGATGGCCGTGGGCGAGGTGTAGAAGATGCTCACCCCGAGGTCGCGGGCGATGCGCCAGGGGCGCCCTGCGTCGGGATGGGAGGGAAGCCCCTCGAAGAGCACCACCGAGGCGCCCAGCGCCAGGGGGCCGTAGACGATATAGCTGTGGCCAGTGATCCAGCCGATGTCGGCCATGCACCAGTAGACATCCTGCGGCTGCAGATCGAGCACGGCGCGGGCCGTGCCTGCGGCGTAGGCGAGGTATCCGCCGGTGCTGTGCTGGCACCCCTTGGGCTTGCCGGTGGTGCCGCTGGTGTACATGAGAAAGAGGGGATCGGTCGCCTCCATCGGTTCAGGGGCGACTCTGCGGCCGCGATAGGCCCGAAGCTCGTCACCCAGAACCCGGTCGCGCCCCGGGACCATGGGGCTTGCCGAGGATGCGTGGCCGGGATAGCGCTGCCAGATCAGCACCTGCTCGATGAGGTGCCCCATCTGTGCGGCAAGCTCTACCGCCTCGTCGGCCCTGGCCTTGTGATCGTAGAGCTTGCCGCTCCTTCGGTAGGCGTCGGCGGTGATCAGCACCCGGCTTTGAGAATCGGTGGCCCGCTCTGCCACGGCCTTGGCGCTGAAGCCGCTGAATACCTGGGAATGAATCAGCCCGAGGCGGGCGCAGGCAAGCATGGTGATGGGCAGCTCGGGGATCATGGGCAGATGCAGGGTCACCCGGTCACCCTTGCGAAGCCCGAGATCAAAGCGCAGGTACGCAGCCAGTTCATTGACCCGCACGTAAAGATCCTGATAGGTCAGATGAACGACGGGCTCATCTTCATCTTCGGGAACAAAATGAAGGGCGGCCTTGTTGCGCAAGGTGGCCAGATGTCGATCGATGCAGTTATACGAGGCATTGAGCACGCCCCCTGTGAACCAGCGCCAGAACGGGGGATTTGAGGTGTCGAGCACCTGATCCCAGCGCCTCTCCCAGTGAAGCAGCTCAGCATATTCGGTGAAACAATCGGGAAAGTGATCGGCGGAAAAACGATCGAAGATGGCTGCATCCCGAAGATTGGCCTGAGCGATAAATGCCTGGGAGGGGATAAAGCTTCCTTCCTCCCGCCAGTGAACCGAAATCTCCGATTCGGAGACGGCATTTTTTTTCGATGTCGACATGAAGCCCCCTTTCGACCCGCTACAGTTTCTTAAAGATTAAACCGCCGGGGTGCTGACGCAAGGGGGGGATAAACTGTTTGTTCAGTCGTCACTTTCCATATATGTCCGAATCAAACATCAGACTCAGCGTGCCATGGACTTGCTGATCCGCTGATATTCCTGCTCCATTCGCCAGAGGGCCTTGTCGAAAGCGTCTGCAGGCAGGAACAGCTGGTAGGTGTAAGCGTGTCCGAGACTCGCTTTGAGCTCTTCCACATCTTCATCGCAGCAAGTACGATTGGCCAGCTTGTTCCCGAGCCAGACCGCATAGGCCAGCGGCTGACGATCATCGATGGCATGGTGAGGGCTATGATGATATCTAAGGATGGTGGGGATGGGGGGGGGGAGTTTCCAGTTTCTGGCAAGAAAATCTCCTGCCATGACATGGTTGACGCCGATCAGATTCTCTTCGGCGGCAAGACAGTCCTCGGCCTCTGCCAGAACGGGGATGAGTTCCGGTTCGCATTGCTGGAGGTAATCGGAGATCACGACTTTGCCCAGATCATGCAGCAGGCCACAGATGTAGACCATATTGAGTGACAGGGGGTTATCGGGAGATTTTCGGTTGTGCAAAGAGGCGAGTTCCCGGGAGGCGATGGCGGTACGCAGGTTGTGGTCCCAGAACGTCCCGATATCGTTTCGATAACCTGGGAGTTCAAGTTGCAACCGCTCCCCCGAACTGCCCTGAATTGCGGCATTAACTACGAAACTCTCCCCCAGGTAGGCTACGGCGCGCTCTATGGATGTTATGGTCTCAACCAGACCATAAGCCGGAGAGTTGACTGCCCGCAGAATGCTGATCGTCAGCGCCGCATCGGTTCGAACAATATCGATCACTTCCTGAAAATCATGGTCGGGATCAGCCACCAGCTCGGTCAGCCGGAGGACCTGAGGAGAGAGAAACTGCTCCATAGCGTCCAGATGCTTCAGGACAGCAATACGGCGCTGATCCCTCAGGGGACTGGCAATGGTCGGGTTTTCCTGCCGGGATTTGTCGTCTGCGTAATCCATGTTTTCAGTCCTGACAAAAGATAAATGAATTGCAGAGCTATAGCACGGGAAGGCTCTGCGAAACAACATCAATACAGTCGTAACCCTACAGGATTACAAGCCATTACTCATTCCCACTGCTCGTCAACCTAGGTCCAGATTCAGGAATGGGTGCGCAGCTGAGGCGGCCCCATAATCGATGCGGTCATGGAGCCCCCCCCCTGCAGGACCCGGAAGCTGCGTTTCATCCGGGAGACATCCCCCTCGCCTCGCCTTTTATGGTTGAGAATTCCCATTTCGAAACAAGCCGACAGCCGTTCCGGTTCTAGATTTCAGCAACCAGAGTTCTGCGGATCTTGATGACGACTTTGCGCACCGGTTCAGGCGCCCCATCCATCACCTGAATGCTGGGCATATGGGCGTCTTGGGGCAGGAAGGCGGCGAAATATCCGGAGCTCAGCAGGACCCTCGCCGGAAAGTCTTCGGGATGGTTATAAAAGGCTGCGTCACGTTCGGGATCATAAGGATCACGCACTTCCAGACCTTCTGCAGGAACCCAGTAGCAGGCTTCCCTCCCCTCCAGCACAACCTGAATGTCCAGATAGGTTTCGTGGGTCTCAAGAATGGCCCCTTGGCTCGACTTGCTGTCGTAACGCATGAGGATGGCAAAGAGGTCGTCGCCCTGAAGGTCGTGACGGCCATCAGGCAGCTCGTCGGAGAGGGTCGAAAGAAACTCGAAAGCCTGGGTCCAGAGTGACCCCATGGGGTAGCTGGCCGCCTGGTCGATACGATCGAATATCATCGGTCTGTCCTTTGGTTCAGGTAACAAAAGGGGCGGCTTGCCCGCCCCTTGATCATTGAAAAATCAGCGCCCCGCCCCGAGGGAGAGAAGTTCCTCCACCAGGGAGGCCGCCAGCTGCTCGCCGAGTTTCTCCCGCGCCAGGGTATCGGCGCGGCTCTTGACTCTGGAACCTTCGCGCACCGTCTTGCGCACCGAGTCGAGATGAGCCCCTTCGGCGCTGAAGAACTCCACCTGGGCCGATGCATGGCTCCAGTGCCAGGGGTCCTGCGCCCTGTACTCATCGGTCTGCACCCTTCCCTTGAGCAGGATGTCCGCACCGGCTGCGCCGTTGATGAAGAGGGAGTGATTGGAGAGCGCCCGGACCATGGCCCCCCGGACGATATCCTGGGTGTCCCCTTCGAGCTCGACCCCGATGGAAAGGGAGGAGGCCAGCCGGTCGATGCGCCCGGCGATCTCGGAGGCAAGGTGCGGAGCGGGAAGGACGAAGCCGCTGGGGGAGACGACGGCCAGATCCGCTGCGAAACTGGCGCGGCTGCGCAGATCAGCCAGAGCCGTTACATAATTGGAGAGACTGCGGATGGCCGCCTTCTGCGACTGCGCCTGCTCCACCCGGGCGCTGATCTGTCCGTCCAGTTCGTCGATCTGCCCCTTGAGGCTGCGGGAGAGGTGGAGGCGATCCAGAACGGCCAGGATGTAATAGTCCTTCGTACGTTCGTCAAACCAGGTCTCGGCAATGCGGATCCCCGAGAGGCGGCGGTCGGTGCGGGTGGTCAGCTGAGTTGAGGCGCTCTGCTGGTACTGGCTTGAATCGCTCCGACCGAGCCGTTCGAGCCAGAAGGACTCGCTGCTGCGATCAACCGCCTGCACCTGCACCTCAAAGATCTTGGCGATCTGGGCACGGGCACGGTCCTCGGCGCCGTTGCGGTTTTTGTCGATCCCTACCCCGACAAAATGGGTTTCGGCGGGGTGCTGGGCCGACTGGCCCAGACTCCAGGCGGGGTGTTTCGGGGCGGAAGTACAGCCTGCAAGGGCCAGTAAGGCGAAGGCGGCTATCAGCATAATCAGTCTGTTCATAGGTTTGGACTCCTTCTAGAAAATCCGGGAATGCACAAAAGCGATGCTCCCTTCAGAAACATTCAGGCTGTGGCGGAGCTGTTGTCCGTCGGCGCTGATATCCACCTCAATATCCCCTGCAGGGACAGTCAGAATCGCCATCTCGATGGTGCCAGGCAGCATCGACCAGCCCCGAAGATCGGCCTGCTCGCTCATCAGGGCTCCGATCTGGGCCAGGAGCCCTGCCAGGGGGCCGTACTCCTTCTCGGCAGCGCGGGCGGCAATCTGTTTGGCGGCAACCCGGGCGATGGTTTTAGCCAGCAGACGACCGATCTTATCCTCCAGGCTTTGACGGGCTATAGCCGCAAGGGACTGAACCCGCTGCGTCTCAACCCAGCTGCCCTGCCCCACCCTTACCCGGATCTGCGAAGCGCCCCTGGAGCGTTCCCGATATTCGGGCAGCGCGACGGACACGGGAAAGCCATGCTTGCCGGGAAAGACGGAGCTGATCTGCTTCTTTTCGGGAATACAGCCGTTATCAACCAGTACAACCAGCAGACTCTGTCGCCCCAAAGCCCCTTTTCCCACCTGATCAGCCATGGCCCGGTACTGGTTGCGCTCTTCGAAAAAACCCATGCGGTCAGCCGTGGCTATGAGCCTCGCCCAGAGAGAGTCTGGGACGCTGAGTCGATATTTCACGGCATAGCGCTGATAGGCCTCGAGGCTCTTGCGATAGGCGATAAAGGCGTTGTTATCATCCCCCGATGCCTCGTAGATCAGGCCGGTGAGCAGCCTCAAGAAACCGTCCTCCTGGTAGAGGTTTTTCTCTCCGTAGCGATCCCCGAGGGCATTGAGCTTGATATCGATTTTCCGGGCTTCGACCCCAGCGCCGCTGAGATCGCTGCGGGCCAGAAAGGCCAGAGCCTTCACGTAATGGATGTAGGCTGTCTCGAAGTCCTCCCCGCTGTAGGGGATGATCTTGTCGTTGCTGACAAAACTGAAACTCTCCCGGGACAGGCTGCGACTGACCAGATCCTCGATGAGCAGATCGGCCTCTTCGAGGGTCACCACGCTTGCGTCATACTGCCCCGCCAGGTACTGGAGCTGCCCCTTTTCCATGAGATAGAGCAGTCGATTGCGATCACTTCTGGCCAGAGACGACTTCTCGATCTTCTCCACAGCCTCAGCCGCCCGGCCATCTCTAACCTCCGCCAGACAGCTTTCCATCAGGACGTCATAGCGGGCGCACCCCCCCGTACCCAGCAGCATAAGCAGGCACAACGCGGCGAGAACCGGTCTGAGTCGTATCCCTGGCCTCAAGCGCGTACCTCAGCTCACCACTTGAACTTGGGGCGCTCGACGAACTTCTTGATCTTCTTGTCCCCGATCCAGACCTTGCGGTTGTCGGCCATGTCAACCAGCTCGAGGTTGGTCTGGTAATAGATCACCTGCTTGCGCCCCTCCTTGTCGACGATGGAGTTGATGGTGCCGATGAGCATGTAGTCGGCGCCGGCCTCCATGCCGGGGGCCTTGCGGGTCTCGGGGGAGGCGTTGAGATCCTGATCGAGGCGCTCCTCCCGGATGGAGAGGCGCTCTTCGGAGGAGGCCACGAAATTGGCCTTGCCCGAGTTGATCAGGGCGCGCTCCAGATCCTTGGTGAAGGTTTCGGTGCTGATGTGCTCACTGGAGCGGTTGCGGATGGTCCCCACGATGATGTCGGGAGTGTTTCCGGTGCGGCTGATGTACTGGCTGATCCAGGGGCGATTGAGGCAGTCCTGAACCATGGCCTCGGCCACCTGCTGGCTGTCGGTGTCGTTCCAGCGGCCGGAGAGGTCTCGGACCTCGGAGACGTCGAGACGCTCCACGCGGGTGGAGCACCCAGAGAAAGTCAGAGCCGCAGAGGCAAGGACGAGCAAAAATAGATGTCGCAATTTCATGGGTTACTTCCCTTTCGAGCTGAGTTGATCGAAGGCCGCCTCTGCGTTGTCGCGCACATACCCCTTCATCCGGTCATCCATGCGCTCCATCTGGTCCAGAGTGGCCTTGACCCCGGCCAGATCGAGACGGGCCAGGGCGAAGATGCTGCCGGTTTCGGGCTCCTTCCAGTAATCGACCACCTTAGCGCCGCGCACCGAGACATTGGTCAAATTCTTGATGGTCTGCTCCACGTGCTGCTCCTCCACCACCTTCTCCCCCAGGTTGCTGCTGGTGCTGGCGAGATAGTCGCGAAAGAGATTGGAGACGAAGGTGTCGAACTGCCGGGCGATATCGGCCCGGGCCCTCTGGTCGGCGGTCTGGCGCGCCAGGGTCTGACTCGGCACCCCGGTGACCACCCCGACCCCGTAGAACTGGCGGCTCTCTCCGTCCTTGAAGGCACCGCTGCCCTGATTCACCCAATCAGGCGCTCCGGCCACCAGTTTGTGCTTGCCGGAGCAGCCAGCCATCAAGGCCAGAAGGACAAACATCAGAATCCAACTTTTACTCAACAATTTCATACCCTTATTCTCCTTCCACATTCAGAGAGGTTCCATAAATTGACAAACATCGGAATTATACATGAACTGAGGGCAATACGGGAGCCCCGTAAACTCTTGGCATTCATTCATTGAATTATTGCACTAAACTCTCGCCTATCATATACTGCGCGGAAACCCTTTTCAAAGTCACTTCAGGAGTTATGCAATGGACAATAGTCTCTCGGATAACGAAAAAGAAGTTCTGCTGCACATCGCCCGCTCCACCATCGAAGCCAGAGTCTACAACCGACCTCTCGAACACCCTCCCCGCGAGGAAAAAACCCTGAATAATAAAGTGGGCTGCTTCGTCTCTATCAAGAATCAGGACGGACTCTGCGGCTGCCTGGGAACCTTCGAGTCTGAAAGTCCCCTGTATTTGCAGGTCGCCGCGATGGCCGAGGCCGCAGCCAGCAAGGATCCACGCTTCCCTCCCCTTCGGCCCGAAGATGTCCAGGAATTCAACGTAGAGATCTCGGTGCTCTCCCCCTTGAAAAAGATCGAGTTTTCCGAAGAAATCGAGATTGGAACTCACGGGATCTTCCTCGAGCGCAGCACCTACCGGGGCGTGCTGCTCCCCCAGGTAGCGGTAGAGCGGGGCTGGGACCGTGAAACCTTCCTCAAACAAACCTGTATTAAGGCGGGACTTCCCCAGGACGCCTGGAGTCACGCAGATACCAGCCTCTATATTTTCAGCGCCCATATTTTTGCCGGTTGAGCTATCTATCCGGGCCAGCAGCTGAGGCTGCGGGCCCTTTTTTTCCTCACAGACTCTCCTGCCACTGCTCAAGAAACAGCTCAAAGTCCATGCCGTACCCCTCAAGCACCAGATCCAGGGCCATAACGGTGCTGCGCCCGGCGCGGATTTCGGCTAGCAGCTCTTCGACACCACTCCACCCCGTCAGATCGAGAAAATAGCGCAACAGCGAATAACTCTGCCGGTAGGCAAGCGGCACCTGATCGGGCGAGAGGTCTCTCCAGGAGTGCGCAAGGTCATCAAAAGACAACAGGACAGATCTAGCGACGCCCCCCGCCAGAGTTCGGCTCTGCATGGGATGATGCTTCGACTCCTGAAGCTGAGCCAGCCCCTCCCCCAGCCAGACGGGAAGCCTGCTGCCGACCTGATAGCGAAGCGCCGCATGGGTATATTCGTGGAAAAGGAGTGCGCGGACCCGGGCGTCGAGCCGCTCAAGCCCTCCCACCGGCATGCGTATCTTTCCGTCATAGAGCCCACCAGACCAGTCCGGAGCCCCGGTGGTCCGGGCGTAGTCGAGCCGGGTCATAAGCAGCACGGGAATCTGGACCTCGGGGTAAAAGTTCAGATCGGCTCCGACGGAGTTGTAGGCATCCTCCAGAACGTCCAGCAGGGCGGCTCCCAGCTTCGGATTCTCTTCAGCATCGAAAATCATGTTGAAATGCTGGGTAAAATCCCGATCTTTCTCGGCCAGAGCCTCATGCTCGGCGCGCACCCTGAGCAGGAAGCCCTTAAGCCCCTTCTGATCGTTGACGCCGGACAGTACCAGTGCCTGCTCAAGAGCGAGGATCGATTCTTCGAGACGCTGCTGCTGATAGTAGACGCGCCCCAGACGGGAGAGAAGGCGGGATGAAGGGTTCTGCTCCAGAAGCTCATCCAGCAGGTTTTCCGCACCATAGAGATCACCGGTCTGGAAGAGCAACATCGCCTGAATTTCCTGCAGAGTCCGGTCTTGCGGAGCCAGCTCGAGCCCCTGGCTTAGAAGTGATCGAGCCTGGTCATGGTCTTCGGCGAGAAGCGAGGCCTGCGCCAGAAAGCCGTAGCAGAAGAGCTTGCGGGATCTTTCATCCGGGGGAGGGACAAGGGGACGGGCAGTCGGGGAAGCCTGGGCGAGAAATTCACGACAGCGCTCCTGAGCCTGCTGGCGCTCACCGGGGGCGGAGAA
Organism: Desulfuromonadales bacterium; assembly: GCA_012974445.1. Lineage (GTDB taxonomy): Bacteria > Desulfobacterota > Desulfuromonadia > Desulfuromonadales > JAAXQG01 > JAAXQG01. The sequence continues at coordinate 11,415 of JAAXQG010000168.1, read as the reverse complement.
CCCCGTCAGGATCAGATAAAGCCCGGCGTAGAGAGAATATTTGAGCAGAGTGCGGGCGAGACGCCAAAACAAGCTTGGACGGCAGGGACAAAAAAAACCCTGGAAACCAGGAGGGAGGTTTCCAGGGCAAATCAGGGAGCTGCGTCCAGCCCCCTCTGCGTTCCATATCGAATGCACTTGTAGTGTACCCCCCAAATATTCAACGTCAAGGACGGCTGATTAATCGGCAGTGATCCACTGCAAACCATTGTGACAAAGCAAAGCCTCGATGGAAGGGCCACGACCTCGAAAGAGGGTAAAAACAGCCATAGGCTCCAGGCTTCCCCCCAGTGCCAGAAAACTGCTCCGATACCTCTTCCCTGTTTCACTAAGGGCCTGCTCGTCGTCCAGCCCGGCTTCTTCAAAGGCCGAGAAGGCATCGGCGGAAAGAACTTCGGCCCACTTATAACTGTAATAACCTGCGGCGTATCCTCCGGCAAAGATGTGACTGAAGGAGCAGAGAAAACGATCTTCCGGCAGGGGAGCCATGGGCGAAAGGCGCTGGGCGATACGGCGATGAGCCGCAAAAGCGTCCTCCTCGCCACAGGGGTCGTGCTCGCAGTGCAACCAGAGATCCGTCAGAGAGAATTCGAGCTGCCGCATCATCGAACTGGCAACTCGGAAATTGCGCGCCGCGCAGATTTTTGCGAACAGCTCTTCGGGCAGAGGTTCTCCACTGAGGTAATGCCCCGACATTCCCGAGAGGGTGGGACCATGGTAACACCAGTTTTCCATAAACTGGCTGGCCACCTCCACGGCATCCCATTCGATACCGTGAATCCCTGCCACATCGGGGCAGTCCACTTCGGTGAGCATCCCCTGCAGGCCGTGACCGAATTCGTGAAAAAGGGTTTCCACCTCGGAGAAACTCATCAGCGAGGGAGCATCCCCCACAGGGGGCGTCCCGTTACAGCACAGGTGCACCACGGGGAGCTGGAGCCCCGAAGCATCTCTTCGACGATTGAGACATTCGTCCATCCAGGCCCCTCCCCTCTTGGTTTCGGGGCGGCTGTAAGGATCGAGGTAGAAGTGAGCCAGCACCTCTCCGGCCTGGTCCAGAACGCGGAAGTAGCGCACGTCGCAATGCCACAGGGGGGCCTCGCCGTCGGCGGCTTCGATGCGCACGCCAAACAGGCGCTCCGTCAGGGAAAACAGCCCCTCAAGAACTCGTGGCAGGGGAAAATAGGGACGGATCTCGTCGTCACTGTAATCATAGAGATTCTCCCGCAGCCGCTCGGACCAGAAGGCCAGGTCCCAGAGAGCCAGAGGCTCAGTCTGACCCGACTCGCTGGCCAGCCCCCGGAGCTGGTCGAGCTCCTGCGCCGCAGGCTCCCGGGCAGCCTCCTCGAGACGAGCAAACATGGTACGGATGGTCGCAAGGTCGGGGGCCATCTTGCTGGCGAGACTCAGCTGGGCGTAACTGTCATAGCCCAGAAGCCCTGCCAGCTCGGTGCGCAGGCGCAAAATCCTCGGGATCAGGAGACCGTTATTCTCCTGCCCCTTGGAAGCCCGGCTGATAAAAGCACGGTAGAGCTGCTCCCTGAGACCCCTGTTGCGGCAGTGCTGCATGAAGGGAAGGTAGCTGGGACCATCCAGGGTGATGCGCCAGGGCCCTGTTTCGGCAGAGGATTCGGCAAGGTTTCGGGAGCGGTTCCAGGACTGGGACGCCTGCTCCTTGAGGCTTTTTGGCCACCCCTGTGCGCCGCCTGAATCGGTGATGATCAACTCGTACGCCTTGGTGGCATCGAGAATGTGATTGGAGAACTCCAGCGCCAGGCTGGAGAGTTCCTGTTCTATGGCGTTGAAACGCTGCTTTGCCTCTGCCGCAAGCTCAACTCCAGCCAGCCGGGCATCGCGAAGGCGAAGCTCCAGGGCGCGCTGCCGGGCCGGGTCCAGCTCGGCAAAGGCCTCAGAAGCACGAAGCTCTCTGCAGGCCTCAAAAAGGAGACGACTCTGACGCACCCTCTGATCGGCAGCCACCACCTCGTCCATCATGGCGGCCTGCGCGTCGCGCAGCGCCGTTGAATTTTTCACCCCAACCAGATGCCCCACAGCCTGCCAGGCGGTCTCCAGTGGCTGGGTCAAGGCTTCGAGAGCCTCCAGGCTTCCCTGCCAGTCGGGTGTGCAGGTTGCTTCGAGCTGCTTCAGGGCCTGCTCCTGACGCTCGATCAGGGTGCGGATTGCCTCCTCGACATGAGCTGGTTCGATACGGTCGAAAGCAGGGATATGATACTTTTCGAGCAGGGGGTTTTCCATGTTCAGTCCTGTAGTCATTCTGTGCAGGTCTCCGTTGCTATGCTGAGGCCAAGAGATTGCAGAGCCTCTTCAAGGGCCCTGTGGAACATCTCCATGGCCGTGCGTCCACACTCGGCGACATCTACCTCGCCATAGCGCGACAACAAATGCCTGAGCTTGCTCAGGCTGACAAACTCATCGTCAACCACCAGAAATTTCGACATATTCAACTCCCCTGTGCAGAATCGCCCTGCAGCGCGACGAAGACGCGCAACTGTTTACATCGATCATTGAGCTGAAGCAGGGCATCATCCACCTTCTCGAGCTGCCCCAGAGTCACCATTTCTTCCAGTACCCGCGCCGCATCAGCCAGAGGAAAGGCCGCCAGATTTCCGGCTCCCCCCTTGAGCGCGTGGGCCTGCCGGCGCACTGTCTCGAAGTCACGGGTAGCATGAGCGACCTGCAACTGCTCCTCGTGAGTCGTTAGATTTTCGATGAAACCCTTGAGAATCGAATCGAGCGTCGATCTGTCTCCCTCGAATTCAGCCAGTGCGCGGCCATAATCGAGAGGTTGATTTATAACACCCTTTGCATTCGCGATCTCGGGAGGATCAAAACCATCTTTACCCGTCCAGCGGGCCACGGCTTCGAGAAAGGTTCTACGGCGAATGGGCTTGATCAGCACGTCCATCATCCCGGCAGACAAACACCGGGAACGGTCCTCACCATAGGCGTTGGCCGTCATAGCGAGAATCGGCACCCCCTGACAGCGGATCGCTTCTTTGGAGATGCGAATTGTGGCCTCAATGCCGTCCATGACCGGCATATTGATATCCATCAGAATCAGGTCGTAGCGATTCCTGCGGGCCAGCTCCAGCGCCACCTGTCCATTCTCTGCGATATCCACCTCGTAACCGGCGCTCTCCAGATGGGAGCGAGCGACCTCCTGGTTGGTGAGATAGTCCTCTGCCAGCAAAATACGGCCAGAACCCCGGGGGACCGTTCCAATGGAGGGATCCTGAGCATGGTCGCGATCAGGCCGATAACGCTTCTCGAAGGGCAGAGCAAACCAGAAGGTGCTGCCCTCTGCCAGCGTACTCTCAACGCCGATCTGCCCCCCCATCAGCTCCACAATCTGCTTGGCGATACTGGTGCCGAGGCCGGTTCCTCCGAAGCGTCTTGTGGTGCCCCCTTCGGCCTGGGTATATCGGTCGAAAATCGCCTCAAGCTTATCTTCGGCTATTCCGATTCCCGTATCCGAAACAATGAAATGCAACCGCGTGGTGGTGGAACTCTCTTCGAGCATGCGTACATGAATGCTGACTCGCCCAGAATCTGTGAACTTCAAGGCGTTTCCAACCAGATTCGCCAGCACCTGATGCAGACGCGTGGGGTCTCCCACCAGACGTAGCGGCACCTCAGGATCAAGAACGCAGGAAAAGGAGAGATTCTTCTTTCGAGCCAGCACCCTCATAGGCGAAGAGAGGCGCTCCAGCGAGCGCCCCAGATCGAAGGGCAGCGCCTCAATCTCGACCCTGTTGGCAACAATCTTGGCATCGTCGAGCAGCTCGCTGATCAGCCCCTGGAGACTCTCCGACTCGGAGAGGATCATCCCCGCATAGTCGCGAATATTGCGCGGAGCGCTGGAATAGCGGATCAGCTCGGCAAACCCGATGATTCCGTTTAAGGGGGTGCGCAATTCATGGGAAATTTTCGCCAGAAAATCGCTCTTGGCCTGGTTAGCCAGCTCCGCCTCTTCCTTGGCCCGCTGCAGATCCTGTCTCGTGCCTTCAAGACATAGAACACTCTCCTGCGCCGAGCGGATGAACCAGAAGATCAGCGTCAGGCTGGCAATGACCAGCCCCAGCATCAGCAGGGCCGAGTATTGAAGCACACGACTCAGATCCTGCTTGCTGGCGGTTACATCGTAATAGATCTCGAAGGCCCCGAGAAAGGTCCCCCCGGACATAATGGGGATATAACTCTCCACCACATCACGATCAAGCACATAGTCGTGAGTGTTGACGGCGTTTTTTTTGACAATTTTGGTGTAAGGCTGCCCCATGGCGACAATATTGCGGAAATATTCCGTCCGGTTGATCGTGCCCAGATTCTTGCCGTCGGAAACATACACCAGTACGCCATCGGCATTAAACAGCTTCACCTTATGGATGCCCAGATCGGACTCGGTTGCCAGGACGGCCTCTCGATCCAGCAACCGAATGTCCAGATCGCGGATATTGGAGAAGAATTCACTGCGAAGATGCCGCGCGACTCGCTCAGCATCCCCTTCGACCTTGGCGACAAAAACCGCTTCAACTCGCGGGTAGATCACCAGAAAGTTGACCACGAGGTAAACAAGGGCAGACAGCAGGATCAATATGCCCAGCGGTCTGAAATGATTTCTAGCTTTCAAAAGATACCCTCTCAAGCCTTCTTTTCACAAACGATGATCGGACAGTTACTGTAGATAAAACATCATTTCAGGATATTAAAGAAGGAGTAACTAATCCAGAAGGAAATGAGGTACGGATCAAAAAAAAACAGAAACCTGCTGAGAAGAGAGGGGGGAAAGGCAAAAGCCCCCTCATTAATTCCACAGGAGGGGGCTTTTGCCAGATGAAACCTACGCTCAGATTAGAGGCTGATCCTTACTCCTCTGAATAAAGCCCACGGGCGGGGCCCACTTCTGGGGGTGCTTGCGCTTCTGGGTAACCAGGGTGAGATCGGAGGGCTTGAACACGTTTATGTTATGCGTGTTGGGCGTGGTGAGGATGTACTGGGCCCGGGTCGCCTCAAGGAAGGCGCCGACCTTGTCGATATTAAACACGTCCAGATGAGCGAAGGGCTCGTCGACGAAGACGAACCCGCCGCTGCGGCTCTCGTCCATGAGCAGTCCCACCAGCAGGATCAGCGACTTCATCACCTGCTGCCCTCCGGAGGCCTCGCCGTCATTGAGGCCGATCATCCCCTTCTGGTCAAAATCGAACTTCACCACCAGTCCGGCCTGGGCGAGGATCCGGTCGTCGTTCTCCAGGTGAGGGGGGTCGAGCCGCACTTCGATACCGGCCAGGGCACCAAGCTGACGGAGATTCTTTCCGTAGCGACGCACCGTGGCCCGCAGTACGTTGATGTAGCTCTCGCGGGCATCCTCGGTGCTGCGCAGGTGGCGGGCGTGGTAGACGCGGCGGACCTTGATGGTCTCCTCCAGCCGGTGGTAATCGCCCTCCTGCTTGTCCCGCTTGATCAGCACGCTGGGATCGCGTACCCACTGCCCCTCGTCGAGGCGCTGCTGCTGACGCTGAATATCCCGGCGCACCGCATCGGCCGACTCATACTTCTCCCGCAGCTCGTCGAAGGCCTTGCGTGTCAGAAGCTGCTTGGGCATCTTCAGGCAGCGTCCACGGTACTCCAGGATGCGGTCAACCTGGGCATGCCTGCTCTTGTCGAAGATTCGGCGCAGGCGGTCGATCTCCCGCTCCAGAAGCAGCAGTCGGGTCTGAAGCCCCTTCTCCTCCATCTGCAGGCGATGGCGCTGCTCGCGCACATCGGTGCCCCGAGTCATCAGCTCGGTTAGTATCGCCGCAGCCTCCTGGCTCTGCTGCTGCATTTCAGGGAGACTGGCGGCGGCCCGGGCGAATTCCTCGCTGCGGGCGGCCAGTTCACGGGCCAGATCCTGCCCTTCGAGCTGTCGCTGAGCGGCGGCAACGCTCTGGCAAAGGGTCGGGACCCGTCCCTGAAGGCTCGTCTCCTCATTGCGCAGAGCCTCGGCCTGCTGCTCCAGCTCCTCGGTGCGGCTGCGCCGGGCACCATCGCCGTACTGATACCGGCGCCGGTCCACACCGATGTAGCGCCCCCCTCGCCGCTCTCTGTGGTAGCCATCACGGGTTATCCAGGCCTGATCGTCGGGCAGGGCGTTGCCCTCGGCCACCGTCTCCACCCGGCGGATACGGTCGAGCTGGGCAAATAGCCAGGGGGGAGGATCAGCCTGAAAACTGAGCACCTCTGCCAGAGAGCCCTTGCGGGGCGCGGGTGACCCTTCGCGCTCGGCGACAATAAAATGACGGTAGCGCTGTTGCTGAGCGATTTCATAGGCCCGGCCACGGTCCGCGGGCCGCTCCAGCAGTACCAGCTGCCCGAAAGGTGCAAGTACCGCTTCAACCGCGGCCTGCCAGCGCGCATCGCGGATCTCCAGGATGTCGGTCAGCAGCCGGTGAGGAATCCCTGCCTGATCCAGGGCGCCCCTCATATCCCGGGCGAAAGGGGGCTCGCTGCTGCTTCCGGAGCGTAGCGCGGCCAGGGTCGCCTCCATGTCCCGGCGTTCTCTGCGGATCTCGGCAAGCCGCGACTCGCACCGAGCCAGTTCCTGGCGCTTGCGCTGCAGCTCTTCAGCCTTCTGGACGGCATCGATACCGCTGGCGGTCTCGAGACAGGCAGCCTCGAGTCGAGCTTTTTCTTTCAGCAGTTTTTCGGCGTCCCGGGTCAAATCGCGAAGGGTCTGAAAGCGTTGCTGGGCTGAGGCACTGCTCTGCTCGCTGCCCCCCTCGGCCCCCGCGTTCGCCTCTATAGCCTCTCGCAGGCTCTGCTGTTCCACCAGCAGCACCCGACGCGACTCCTCCTGCTCCTTGAGCTCGAAGCGCTTCTTGCGCAGATGGAGCCTCTCGCGCAGAATCTCGTCTCGCACGTCGGCCATGCGCGCCCGGGGCAAGGTCTCGTTGCGAAGCACTGTCAGCTCGTCACTGAGCTGTTTCCAGCCGTTGAAGGAGTTGACGCTGGCCTCGGCCTCATGCAGGCGCGTACCCAGGTTGGCCAGATCCACATCCAGCGCTTCGATCTCCCGACCGATCTCCAGCTGATCATTTTTAGCCTGCTGGTAATTCTCCAGCACCTCCTGATCACCAAAGACACTGAACACCAGATCCAGCAGCCCCTTGGGACTGTACTCACAGAGCTTGTCCGTATCCCCCTGCTCCAGGGAGAGCACCTTCTGGATCGCCGGGGTGAGCCCCGCGTTGATCAGTCGCTGGCGGTAGTCGCGCACACCCAGCAGATCACCCTGCTGCTCCAGGGCCTCGATGGACACATCTCCTTCAGCCATCAGATAATGACGCTGCCAGTCTCCACCATTCTTGCGCACCCGGCAGGCCAGGGTCACCGTCTCGCTGAGAATGGGGAAAAAGGGACGACTGCCCGTCTCCATACGATGGTTGTCCACCACCGCCCGAAGCCAGGCGTAGGAGCTGCCGTTGCGGCGCACGTAGCGCTTGTAATCGCGCCCCGAACTGCAGGGGAGGCACAGCAGGGTTCGCAGGGCATCGAGCAGAGTCGTCTTGCCGCTGCCGTTGGGACCCACCACGGTGATAATGTTGGCATCCAGCGGCAGGCTGTAGCGCTCCCAGTAATCCCAGTGAACAACTTCGAGACTCTTGAAATTAAACATCCTCGTCCTCCTGCAGGCTGCGCTCGGGCATGTTCTGGGCCAGCTGGCTGCCGAGCAGATCGCCCAGGGCGCCATCGAGAATGCGGTCGGCCATCAGGTTATAGTCGAAGAGCAGGTCGAGCAGTGGCCCCTCCAGAATCTCCTCCTTGCGCTGGATGATGAACCCAAGACGGGCCAGCAACCCCAGATTCATCTTCACCCGGGTGCTGCGGCCAAGCTTGTCGCCGAAATCGGCAATCAGCGTCTGGCGCTGAATCACGGGGGAAACGGCGCGCCCTTTGGGCAGGGGAGTGTCCTGAACGAACATCTCCGTCTGGAAATCATCCCCCCCCTTCTCCCTGCGCTCGATCTGGCGCTGCCGCTTAGGCAGAACAATCAGCGCCCAGAGGATGACCAGCAGGGCCATGGCGCTGCGATCAATCCCCAGAGTATTGGAACTCCAGACCTCTCCAGCCCCCAGAACCGGGTGCTCCAGAGCGCTCTGGAGCGCTACGGTGACATACTCGCTGTAGGGGTTGTCCACCAGGCGCAGTCCGACCCCGTCGAGACGATTGTCCAGCTCATGGCGAAAAACCTCATCGGTCAGGGCGCGCTTGACCAGCGGTTCCTCCCTGGAGATGACCTGCTCGGCCAGAATGCGCCCGGCCAGAATTTTGACATCCGATTCCATCTCTAACTCTTCTCCTGTCTGCGCAGCTTGAGCAGGCCTTCGCTCATGGCCGCCACACCGTTTTTATCAATTGTTCTGGTCGCGCCGCTGAGCACAAGCTCCAGCGGAAGGCGGGCCAGCTCGGCCACCTGCCCCTCCAGCGCCTGGGATTCGGGGTCGCCCAGCAGAGCCGCCAGCGAAAAGCGGTAGGAGCTCGTTTCAAAATCCTCCCCCAGCAGTGTCTGCTCCAGAGATGCTTCGCCATCTAGGCTCGTAAGCGATTTGAGGAATTTGCCCAGCAGCGGCAGGCTCTCCGAGGCGCCGAATCCGTCCTGGACCTGAGAGCGGGTCGCCTGGGGCAGGGGCACATCCTGAACCTCCTCGTGCACACGCTCAATGAGTTCGTACTCGGCCACGTCCAGCGCGATATCCGGAAGCAGAAAGCCCGGTGAAGGGGAGAAATTCATTGCCCCATCGGCCAGCGCGCTCAGGCGCTCTGCGTTCAGGCTTCGCAGCCAGCGATTGATGTCGGTGGTGGTCAGTCCGCTCTGCCCCAGGTGCACCTTCTGGCTCTCGAGCTGATTGAGGGTGCGCTGGAAGACCGAGGTCATACGCAGCAGACGGCTCTGCACCTGCCCGATGCGCTGGGCAACCTTGTGGGTAGCCAGATCCAACTCCTCGTCGGCGGCAAGCAGCCGCATCACCTCGGTACCCTTCTCCACCCATCGCCACACCGAATGAAGGCGCTTCTCCGCATCCCGGATGCGATGTTCACTGCCTGAGAGCACGGCGCGATTGAACTCTTCCTGCAGCTCATTCAGACGCGAGAGCAGATGCTGCAGATCGCCGCTGTCGATCTGCCCCACGCTGGCGCCTGCGGCCAGCTGCGAGGTGATGAAACCGATATCATCGCCGTCATCGGCCCCGAACTTGAGCAGCGTCGCCATGGCCGACAGGGCCATACGCCCCTGAGGGCTCACCTGGTGGAGCCCCCGCTCCCCGTCAAAGAGCAGCAGCTCCTTCTCCCGCAGGCGCGCAAGCACGGTCTGGAGCTTCACCGGGTCGAGATAGGCGAAATGCGCCCGCAGCTCCTGGGTCGTCCAGGCGGGATTTTCCCCCCGGGCGCCGATCTCCCGCAGCACCAGCAGGCGCACGAGCACCTCGTCCTCCCCCCCGCGAAAGAGGGCGATGAAGGCCTGTACCGCTGCCCTCGCCTGGAGCAGGGGATAGAGCGCCGGAAGGTCGCCCAGCTCCACCCCCTCGCGGAAGAAGTCCTGCATCAGCGTGTCGTTGTTTAAAGATGTTGACATGGATTCAGCCTATTTCCCTCCTGCAAAAGACTCCGCTGCCTAAGAGGAATCTTTACGGATCTGCATGTTTCGAAGCGCAGCATAATCGGTCAAAGCAGGGGGTCTGTCAAGGGCGGGAAGAGACAAAACAAAGGGGAGGAAACCATGGGTCCAAATAAAAGAGGTTCACCCAAAAGGCGCGGTGCCTGCACGCTCAAACAGCGTGCCAGTAGATGGCGAAATAATGGCAGAGCGTCCCGGCCATGACGAAGAGGTGCCAGACGAAATGTCCGTAGCGCAGGCGCGAATCCAGAGCGAAGAAAATCACCCCAAGACTGTAGGCCAGCCCCCCAGCCACCAGCCAACGCAGTCCGGCAGGAGAGATCGCCTCGGAAAGGGGAGCTGCGGCGACGACAATAAGCCACCCCATAAGCAGGTAGAGGCCCGTCGAGACGATGGGATGGTTCATCTTCCTGCGGGCCTTGAGCACCACCCCTGTGACGGCCAGCGACCAGATCACCCCCAGCAGGGTCCAGCCCCAAGGCCCCAGGAGAGCGCCCAGCGAGAAGGGAGAATAGGTTCCGGCGATCAGGATGAAGATCGCCGAATGCTCCAGGGTCTTGAACAGGCGCTTCGTCCGCCCCCGGGGAAGCGCATGATAGAGGGTCGACGCCAGATAAAGCAGCACCATGGAGAGACAGAAGATGGACGCCCCGACAAAAAAGCCGACCTGCCCCGCCCCAAAAGCCCTGAACAGAAGAAAAGGGACCCCGACCACCGAGGCCAGAAGCCCGATGCCATGGCTGATGCTGTTGGCAATTTCCTCCCCCCGCGACTGCGCCCGCTTCATAGTCTTGTGCCCCATCCCCATACAAGATTTTCCCACGGGATCCAGCCTGCGGCAACCGCACAGCAGCAGTGCCCCTTTTGGGGCGCCACGGCCTCACCTGCAACAAATGAAGTTGATTTTACAGGCACATAACATGCAATTCCTGTTCAAGAACAACCTTCCGCACCTAAATGGTTGAAATCACAGCACAGACAAAAAGGGCTTTCTTCATTAAATCAGTTATCTACAAACAAATAAACCACATCTAATCACAGCAGAAACATCTAAAAACGCGTCATTTGACCATGAAACCGAGAGTCCAATGGAATTTTTTCGGACAAGAGGGGAATCTATATGAAATCTAATTCTGTGATCCTGCTGCTGATCATCCTGAGTGCCCTGTGCCTACAAGGCTGCGACAACAACTCAAATCACGGGATCGAAGGCGTCGCCGTTGATCCCTACATCGAGGGGGGCAAGTTCCAGGAAATCCATTCCGACCATACGCCGGGGCAGATGTCCAGCCTTTCGGACCGCAACGGCCGGTTCAGATTTCCCACCTCCCTTTCTCCCGACTCAACGGTCCTGATGATTCTCAGCGGCTACCACAACGGTATCCCCTATTACGGTACCCTGAAAACCAAGATCCGGTTCAGCAACGGACTGCTCATTGTCTCGCCTCTGACCACCCTGCTTTCCAACCTCATGGATTCCGGCCTCAACGAAGAAGAGTCCATCGAGTTTGCCCAGCAGATGTTCGGCGATGCCGATCACCCTCTTACCAGAGATGATCTGATGGCCGACCCCATGGAGGCCGCCGCCAACGGAAATTCGACCCCCCTGATCGCTTCCATTGCGCTGAACGCTCTTTTCGAGTCTCTGGACAGGGCCGACGAGCAGGGCTTCGAGATAGAGACCCTCGACGAGGCCTACC
>JAAXQG010000063.1 GCA_012974445.1 Desulfuromonadales bacterium | reverse complement strand
ATAGGTCAGGGGATCGTTGACGATCACGGGGCGATCCTTGATGACCACATTGCCGTCTTCGATCACCGAGAGAATACTCTTGAACTCCTTGGGACGGGAGGACCCTTCGTAGTAGGTAACCGAGAAGTCTTCACAGCGCACCTCGAAGCCCAGGTGGATAGGCTCGCTGGCGCCACGGGGCCAGACCACGGGGCTGCTGGTACCCTCAACGATATTGATCCAGGCTTTGTAGCCGAACTGAGCTCCGATGATGGCACCTAAAAAGATGATCAGAATGGAGGCATGGGTGACATAGACGCCAAAGCGGCTCCAGACCCCTTTTTCAGAGAAAAGAATAAGATCGCCGTCGCGCTGGGTGGTTTCTGTATTTTTGAATTTTTCAGCAAAAACCGCCTCGATACGGCTGGCGGCCTGCTCTTTTGACCCTTCGAAGCTGTACTGAGCCACATTCGAAAGGCTCTTGAAGAAACCGTCCGTCTCAAAGAGACGGAAGGTCGTCTCACCATAGAGCTGAAGATACTTTTCAGGCGACTGTCCCTGCTGGATAATCGTCCCGATGATGGAGGTTGCCGCAAGCATGATCAGTACGAAAATGGTCAGCTTCAAAGAGCAGGCGAAGTCCCAGATTCTCTGGATAAAACTTTTCTCTATCTTGTTCAAAACCGACAGTCTCCTTGCATGCCCCTGGACCGGGGCTCATGAAATAATCAATAAGGCTTATGACAGTCTCCACAGAGCGTGGGGATCGAGCGACTGATGTGACACTCCTTGCACATCTTGTGAAAAGCGTCCTTAAGAAGCGGAACAGCGGGCTCCACATCATGGCAGAGAGAACAGTGGCGACAGAGACAAAAGCGACAGAAACCAGAATGCAGAACAACAGCAGGGAACAAAAAACTCGTTTCATCCTACAGCACCTCGCAGCCTTGGGTCAAAATGCAGAAACATCAATCAGAACTAAAAAATGCGAACCCTTCTATCGCTGCAAAGATACTGCCATTTTTCAGCAATCTGCTATCAGCAGATAATAGGCCGGGGGACGCCCTGCCAGGCACCTCCCCGAGCATGACCAGCTACCTCCCCAGGGCCTTCTTGCCGATATCGGTGCGGCACTGAACGCCCTGCCACTCGATGACCCGGACCCCCTGATAGGCCTTGTCGATAGCCTCGGCAACCGTAGTGCCCAGCCCGGTGACTCCGAGGACCCGTCCTCCGGTGTTGACGATGCGGCCGTCTTTCTCGGCGGTTCCGGCATGAAAGACCACCAGATCGTCGATCTTTGCGGCCTCGTCGAGCCCTTTGATTTCGAAGCCCTTCTCATAGGCGGCAGGATAGCCACCGGAGGCCATGACCACGCAGACGGCGGCCTTGTCGTGCCACTCCAGCTCGATACCTTCGAGGCTGCCGCTTGCGCAGGCCATGAGGACGGGGACGATGTCGGACTTGAGTCGAGAGAGCAGCGGCTGGGTCTCAGGGTCTCCGAAGCGGGCGTTGAACTCCAGGACTTTCACTACACCATTATCGATCATGAGCCCGGCGTAGAGGATGCCGCGATAGGTGCAGCCCTCTTTGGCCATACCGGCCACCAGCGGCTCGAAAACCGTGTCGATGATCTCGTCGTGCAGGGCGTCGGTGACCACCGGTGCGGGGGAGTAGGCCCCCATGCCGCCAGTATTGGGCCCCTTGTCGTCATCGAAGATGGGCTTATGATCCTGACTGGAGGCCATGGGGACAATGCGCTCTCCGTCGGTGAAAGCCAGGAAAGAGGCCTCCTCCCCGGCGAGAAACGACTCGACAATCAGCATCTTGCCCGCATCACCGAAGGCTTCGTCCAGCAGGCAGAGATCTACGGCGGAAATGGCCTCATCCTCGGTAGATGCAACCACGACCCCCTTGCCCGCCGCCAGTCCGTCGGCCTTGACCACGATGGGAGCGCCATGCTTACGGATAAAAGCCACGGCCTCTTCGCGATCGGTAAAGGCGCCATAGGCTGCGGTGGGCACGCCGCACTTGACCATCATCTCCTTACAGAATGCCTTGCTTCCCTCGAGCCGGGCCGCGCTCTTGTCGGGGCCGAAGACGGCGAGCCCTTCTTTCTGAAAGAGATCCACGATCCCGAGGGTCAGGGGCAGCTCAGGGCCAACGACGGTCAGATCCATGGATCCATCTTTGGCAAAGGCCAGCAGCCCATGGAGATCATCGACCTCGAGGTTCACGCATTTGGCCAGCGAAGCGATGCCGGGGTTGCCGGGGGCGCAGAAAATCTCGGTGACCAGGGGGGACTGGGCAATCTTCCAGACCAGAGCATGTTCGCGACCGCCGCCGCCGATAACCAGAACCTTCATTTGTGAGAATCTCCTATATAAACGAAAAGAACAGGGGCCCGAGAGCCCCTATGACTTAAACACAGAATATTAATACCATTGTTCCGCCAACATGAGACAGGAGCCCTCCCACGCAGGGGAGAAGAAACATGTGGGCGAAGGATTGTTGCGAATCAGGAAAACCTTTATCACGCCCGTTCGTTTTACTCACTCAAGACGCAGAGTGGGCAGGGGCTTTGTCTAGTCTGCTTTTCTCCGCGCCCTCTGCGCCTCTGCGTGAGATACGCCTTTGATTCTTTAGTGGCGGAAATGACGCATGGAGGTGAAGACCATGGCCATGCCGTGCTCGTCGGCGGCGGCGATGACCTCCTCGTCGCGGATGGACCCGCCGGGCTGGATGACAGATCCAATACCCACGGCAGCAGCGTTATCGATGCCGTCGCGGAAGGGGAAGAAGGCGTCGGAGGCCATGGCGGCGCCCCGGACTTCCAGCCCCGCGTGTTCGGCCTTGATGGCGGCGATGCGGGCCGAGTTGACCCGGCTCATCTGACCGGCACCCACGCCGATGGTCATGCCGTCCTTGCCATAGACGATGGCGTTGGACTTGACGAACTTGGCCACGGTCCAGGAAAAGAGCAGGTCACGCATCTCCTGCTCGCTGGGAGCGCGTTTGGTCACGACCCGGATCTCGCTGTGCAGGTCGAGATCGGCATCCTGAACCAGCAGTCCGCCGTTGACCCGCTTGAAATCGAGGCGAGGGGCCGAAGCGGACCAGGTGCCGCACTCCAGAAGGCGCACGTTTTTCTTGGCCGCCACCACCGCGGAGGCCGCAGGGGAGACGCTGGGCGCGATGATGACCTCGACGAACTGCTTCTCGACGATGGCCTTGGCGGTGGTCTCGTCCAGCTCACGGTTAAAGGCGATGATGCCGCCGAAGGACGACTCGGGATCGGTTGCGAAGGCGCGCTCGTACGCCTCGAGGAGGCTGGCACCCACGGCCACGCCGCAGGGGTTGGCGTGCTTGACGATGACGCAGGCCGGGGCGTCGTCAAACTGCTTGACGCACTCCAGAGCCGCATCGGTGTCGGCGATATTGTTGAAGGAGAGCTGCTTGCCCTGGAGCTGGCGGGCGGTGGCGACGGAGGCCTCAAGCGCGCCGCGCTCCACATAGAAGGCGGCCTTCTGATGGGGGTTCTCCCCGTAGCGCATGATCTCGGTGCGCTTGTACTGCAGGCTCAGCGCGTCGGGAAAGTCCACGACCTCCTCGCCGGTGCGGCTGCCCAGCCAGTTGGAGATGGCTCCGTCATAGGCGGCGGTGTGCTGATAGACCTTGACGGCCAGGCCGAAGTTGGTCTTGGCGCTGACGGCGCCTGCGCCTGCGCGCATCTCTTCGAGAACCTGCGCGTAATCCGACGCATCGACCAGCACGGTGACGTCGCGGTTGTTCTTGGCGGCGCTGCGCAGCATGGTGGGGCCGCCGATATCGATGTTCTCAATGGCGTCCTCCAGGGTGCAGTCGGGCTTGGCCACGGTGGCCTCGAAGGGGTAGAGGTTGACCACGACCATGTCGATGGGCTCGATGCCGTGCTCTTTCATCTTGGCAACGTGTGCCGGGTTGTCCCGCAGACCGAGGAGTCCGCCGTGGACCTTGGGGTGCAGGGTCTTGACCCGGCCGTCGAGCATCTCGGGAAAACCGGTGAAATCGGAGACGTCCTTGACATCCAGCCCCGATGCGCGCAGCAGCGTGGTCTGATTAGCACCAAGCTTCCGCTGGTGTTCGAAACCAGCACTCGCGAAGATATGCTTCAAGAAAAAATTCTATTACAGGGATGAAGGGAATAAAGGGGATAGATCACTTCAGTCAAAACACTAGGCTCGCTGCCTTTGACTGCGCATCCCGTTCATCCCCTTTATCCCTGTCAATATGCCTTTGACCTTATCAGCGAAAATCAGCGTGTATCAGCGGTCAAAAAGCCTAAAAACCCATTAACCGCAGATGGACGCCGATAAACGCAGATAAAAACCTGAAATCAAAAAAATGGGACTCTCGGTTCCCTGACTGGCACGAGTCATCCGCTGTTCCTGAAGACATCCTTACGGGTCGTCTCTCCCGCGAAGGCGGGAGTCCAGCCCCCCCTGTAAAGCCTCTGGATACCCGCCTTCGCGGGCATGACGGGTGCGGACAAAAAGAACCAGGGCGGAAAATCAGTGCCAGTCTGGTCCTTGAACGGCCCTGATCTTTCTGCATGGTTCAAAAATCAAACAAATTCAGAACCCCATGGTCCCCAGGAAAGCCTTCTCAAAAGCGGGCGTCCCTGACAGGGGATAAGGCTTTAGCCGTGCGCTGAGCTCCTGAAGCAAACTCTCTCCTTGCGCTTCGACCAGAAAACGGCTGACTCCGTCAAGAGCACCGTCCGGCACAAAAAGAACCCTATCTAGCATGCTTTCAGGAACCATGGCAACTCTTTTAAGTGCGGGTAGAGACAGGGAAAATCCGAAGGCGCCGGTCATAACGAGGCGATCTACGGAGGATATTTCCAGCCCCGCCTTTTCCAGCAGACAGAGCACGCCAGCATGAACCGCCGCCTTGGCCAGCTGAAACTGGCGCAGGTCGCGCTGGCCCAGCAGAATATCATGCTTCGCATCGAGATAGAGCCGGATGGCGCGCTCATCCGGCGTCTCCACAATGAGCCGGGAGAGATTCGTCTCGATCGCAAGCGGAGAAAGAATCTGCCCCCCGACATCGATCAGGCCAGCCTCGAGCGAGGCGCTAATGGCCTCGATCAACCCGCTGCCGCAGAGCCCCGAAGGTGCTCCCTCGCCGATGCTGTGCAGCTCAAAGCCCTGGGGCGTTGCGCGAACACGGTCAATGGCTCCCTTTGATGCGCTCATGCCGCAGCGAATCTCCCCCCCCTCGAAGGCTGGACCGGCCGCCACCGAGGTGGTCCACCACTGACCGCGCGCGCAAAGCGCCATCTCGGCATTGGTGCCCACATCGATGTAGAGGCTGCAGCCTGAATCCGAGCTGCGGGAGAAAAGAAAGGCCACCAGATCGCCCCCGACGAAACCGCTGATCAGGGGAAAGATGTAGAGAGGAAAATCGATGCGCCCCCCGAGGGAACCGAAGGAGACGAAGCGCCCGCAGCAGTCCTGCGGACGATGGGGAGGGAAGAGTAGCCTCTTGCCCTCCAGCCCCAGCAGCAGATGGGTTACGGCCGAATTGGCCGCCGCCGCACCTCGCGAGATGGCCGAAGGGGGCAGGTTCGCATCAAGGCAGAGTTGAGAGACCAGAAGATCGATTCCCTCGACGATCAGGCGCTGAAGCTCGGGACCCTGTCCGTCCCCTGCGGCCTCCAGGCGGCGGATTACATCGGAGCCCAGACTTCCTTGCGGATTGCGCAGCTTGCCCCTGGCCAGCACATCCCCTTTCTCGTCGATGAGGGCGCCTGCCAGGGTCGTCGTCCCCAGATCGAGGGCGAGCTGCACGCCGGATCGACTCATGGGCGGTTCTCAGACAGGGCCATTCCGGGGTAGGTCCGGGGCACCCGCTTGCTGATCTGGCAGAAAATCTCATAGGGGATGGTCCCGGCCAGATCGGCCAATTCCTGGACACAGATCAGATTTCCGTTGTCGCGCCCGAGCAGGGTCACCACATCTCCGGTGCAGACTCCGGGGATATCGGTCACGTCCACCAGAATCCAGTCCATGCAGACCGTCCCGGCAACCGGTGCCCTCTGCCCCCGGATCAGCACCTCAGCCCGACTGGAGAGGCTGCGGCTGTAGCCATCGGCGTATCCCACCGGCACCGCAGCCAGCAGCGTCGGACGCTTTGCGACAAAGCGGTGGCCGTAGGAGGCCCCGGCCCCGGCGGGAATGCTCTTGAGCTGGGCCACGGCGCTTCGAAAACTCATGACGGGGTGCAGATCGATACTGCCATCAAAGCAGGGGTCGGGCAGCGCCCCGTAGAGTGCGATCCCCGGACGGACCAGGTTGCACTCGGGCAGATCGCGACTGAGCAAAGAGGCGCTGTTGCTCAGATGAACGTACCGGGGAGCGAAGCCCGCCTGACGAACCCTTGCCAGAGCGTCGCGAAAAAGGGCGATCTGGGCGTCATTCTCCGGGCGGTCGTTCTCGTCGGCCAGCGCCAGATGGGAGAGGAAGCCTTCCATCTGCAGGGCGGGGCAGCCCTGCAGGCGCTCCAGCACAGCGGGCAGATGGTCCGGTCGGAAACCAAGACGGGCCATGCCCGTATCCAGCTTCAGATGAAAAGAAACCGAAGCACCACTGGATCGGGCAATGCGCTCAAGGCGCTCGATTCCGGCGAAATCAAAGACGCAAGGGGTCAGGCCGTGCTCCACCAGCAGCTCTTCCTGCCCGTCGTAGACGCCCCCCAGCACCAGGATGGGGGTGCGAACCCCCGCCCGGCGCAGCTCCACGCCTTCTTCCACCATGGCCACACCGAACATCTCGACCCCCTGCCCTTCCAGCTCCAGGGCAATGGGGAGCGCGCCATGACCGTACCCGTCAGCCTTGACCACGGCGAGGATACGGCGGGCAGCCCCCGCCCGGCTCTGCAGCAGGCGGAAGTTGTGGGTCAGGGCATCAAGGTCGATTTCCACATAGGTGGGGCGGTGCTCGGAAGCCATGAATCGATCAATCCTTTTCCAGTGGTGACAGCCCCCTTCGGGGCGCCTCTTTTTAGCACGAGCCCCGCGCCAGAGTAAAGGGCACCCTCACCCCCCTGCGCAGTTGAAAGCGTGGCAGAGTTCCTGTTACAATCCCTTCTTTTCCCATCCCATATCGACCTTAAGGAGCGACTCGCCCCATGGACCCCAGAAGCCTGCTGCGCTGCCTTCCCGCCATCGATCGTCTGCTCGCCTCGCCCGCCTTGCAGGAACTGGTAGCAGAGATCCCCGCCGTCCTGCTCACCGAGGCCGCCCGGGAGACCGTCGAAGCCCTGCGCCAACGGCTTCTAGGAGCGTTACCAGGTGGCGACATGGAGCTGGATATTGATGCGATCGCCAGAGAGGCCGCGAGCCTCGCCCGGAAAAAGACGGCGCCCTCCTTCACCCCGGTGATCAATGCTACCGGCGTGGTGCTGCACACCAACCTGGGACGGGCCCCCATGGCGGCCGAGGCGCTGGAGGCCATTGCGCTTACGGCCTCGGGCTACACGAATCTGGAGCTGAACCTGGCCACGGGCAAACGGGGGGAGCGCTTCAGCCACATCGAGGAGCTGCTGTGCCGCCTGACAGGAGCCGAGGCCGCCATGGTGGTGAACAACAACGCTGGGGCCGTGTTGCTGGCCCTCACCGCGCTGGCCAAGGGGCGCGAGGCCGTGGTCTCGCGTGGCGAGCTGGTGGAAATCGGCGGTTCCTTCCGCATCCCCGAGGTGATGGCAGCCGGGGGGGTAAAGCTGCATGAGGTAGGCGCCACCAACCGCACCCACCTCAAGGACTATCGGCAGGCCATCGGCGAGGATACGGCCCTGCTGCTCAAGGTTCACCCGAGTAACTATCGCATCCTGGGCTTTTGCGAGTCCGTGCCCGCTTGCGACCTGGTGGCGCTGGGGCGCGAGACGGGCCTGCCGGTGATGGAAGACCTGGGCAGCGGCATGCTCATGGATTTGACCTCTTTCGGCCTGCCCAGAGAGCCCACGGTGCGCGAAGCCGTCAAAGCTGGCATCGATGTCATCAGCTTCAGCGGTGACAAGCTGCTGGGCGGACCGCAAGCAGGGATCATCGTAGGGCGCAGCCAACAGATCACCCGCATCAAGCGCCACCCCATGGCCAGGGCGCTGCGCATCGACAAGCTTTCCCTGGCAGCTCTGGAAGCGACACTTCGGCTCTATCTGGATGAGAAAAAGGCCGTGGAACGTATCCCCACGCTGAGAATGCTGGCTGTGTCAGA
This sequence comes from Desulfuromonadales bacterium, assembly GCA_012974445.1. Classification (GTDB taxonomy): domain Bacteria; phylum Desulfobacterota; class Desulfuromonadia; order Desulfuromonadales; family JAAXQG01; genus JAAXQG01. The sequence goes on along the minus strand of JAAXQG010000063.1, from coordinate 22,746 downwards.
AACAGAACTCGGCCGCCGCAGCCGGGCCCTCGCTCGCCGTATTCGGGCCCTCTCTACAGCTCTTGAGGTAAAACTTATCCCCTCCACGAGCCAGGTGGGTGGCGGCGCCCTGCCCGTCTTCGATCTGCCAGGGCCAGCCCTGCGCATAGCCGCCGAGGGGCTAAGTGCCCAGCATCTGGCCGAGCGCCTCCGCTGCCAGCGCCCCGCGCTCATGGGACGGATTCAGGACGACCATTTGCTGCTCGACCTTCGCACGGTGAAGAAGACGCAAGAGGCCCAACTGCTTCAAGCGCTCTCCTGCGCCTTGGGCGCTGGAGCGACTCTTTGACGACTCCCAAGTACAGCATTATCGGCACGGCGGGACACGTCGATCACGGCAAGACCTCCCTCATCCGAGCCCTCACCGGGGTGGATACAGACCGACTGCGGGAGGAAAAACGCCGGGGCATCACCATTGACCTGGGCTTTGCCCCCTTCCCCCTGCCCGACGGCACCCTGGCCGGTATGGTGGATGTGCCGGGGCACGAGCGCTTCATCCACAACATGCTGGCCGGAGCGGCGGGGCTTGACCTGGTGCTGCTGGTCATCGACGTAGGCGAAGGTATCCGTGCCCAGACCCTGGAACATCTGCAGATCCTGAAGCTGCTGGAAATCCCCCGAGGACTGGTGGTGCTGACAAAATGCGACCTGGCCGAGACCGACTGGATCGACCTGGTGGAAGAAGAGATCCGGGAGGCCCTGGCGGGCACCTTTCTGAATCAGGCCCCCATCCTGCGCGTCTCCTCCACCACCGGTGAAGGGATCGAAGAGCTGAAGGTCCAGATGGTTGAACTCCTGCGACGCTGCCCCGGCAAGGATCCTTCTGGCCCGGCCCGGCTGCCCATCGATCGGCATTTCAGTCTGAGCGGCTTCGGCACCGTGGTCACAGGCACCCTGCTCTCGGGCCGCATCGCCGTCGGTGACAGCCTCGAGCTGCTCCCCAATGGCCTTTCCTTGCGGGTGCGCGACCTGCAGGTTCATGGCCGCAAGGAAGAGCAGGGCTTGGCTGGCCAGCGTGTGGCCCTCAATCTGGCCTCCCTGGACCGCAGTCTCATCGAACGCGGCGCGGTGGTAGCGACACCCGGTTTTTTCACCGCCACCGATCGGCTGGACGTGCGCCTGCAGCTGCTCTCCGGCGCCCCCCGCCCTTTGCGTTTTCGCGATCCCGTCCACTTCTTCCTGGGGACCAGTCGAGCGGTGGGACGGGTCGCACTGCTGGAAAGTGACAGCCTGAAGCCGGGGGAAAACGCCCTGGCTCAAATACACCTCGACCGCCCCATTCTCGCCCACCGCACCGATCGTTTCATCATCCGCTCCTACTCCCCCATGACCACCATCGGCGGAGGCGTCGTGATCGACAGCGCCCCGCGCAAGCATCGGAGGTTCCGCAAGGAAGTGCTCCAGGGCCTCTCGGAGCTGGAATCGGGGGAGCAGGGCTTCGTGCTGCAGAAGCTTCAGGATCTCGCCTGTGTCAAGCCCCGGGATCTGGAGAAACTCACGGGACTTGCCCCCGGAAAACTCTCAACCATCCTGGAGTACCTTGAGGAGCAGGGGCTGGTGCGCAGCCTCGGGCCACAGATCATCGAGGCGGCCGCTCTTCGCGCCTTCAAAGCTCGCATCCTGTCTCTGGTGCCGCAGTTTGAGAGCAGTCATCCGCTGCTGCCCGGCATTGCGTTGGCTACGGTGAAGAGTACCCTTCCGGCTAAGCTAGCCCAGAAGGCCTTTGACCAGATTCTGGACGAGCTCTGCTCTGATGCGGTTCTGGAGCGCCGGGAAAACATCCTCTGCACTCCGGGACGGGTCCCTACTCCGGAGGCAGAGGATCAGCCTGCCATCGACGCCATCGAAAAAACCTATCTCTCCGGCGGAACTCTGGCCAAGAATCGCAACGAGGAAATCACCCGACTGGGCCTTACGGCCCTGCCCTGCGACGACTATTTCGCCTACCTCTGCGCCACGAACAGGCTGGTGCAGCTCAACGAAGAGAGCTACCTGCACCGCCAGGCCTATGATTCGGCCGTGGCTGAACTGGTGAAACATTTCGCCGATCACGACACCCTCAGCCTGGCCCAGTATCGCGACCTCATCGGCAGTGCCCGCAAGCAGACCCAGGCCCTGCTTGAGCACTATGACGAACTGAAGTACACTCGGCGCACCGGTGACCAGCGAGTCGCCTGGAAACTGCCGGCAACTAAAGGATTACCCCATGAAGAATGAAAAAATTCGTCTCACGGCCCTCTCACGCAGCGCGGGCTGAGCTGCAAAGCTCGGTCCCGAGACCCTGGTTCAGGTTCTGAGCCAAATGCCTAAATTTCACGACCCCGCCCTGCTCTCCGCCGCCATCCCTTTCGCCGACGCGGGGGTCTATCGCCTGAGCGACGAACTGGCGCTGGTGCAGTCCGTCGACTTTTTCACCCCCGTGGTGGACGATCCCTATCTCTACGGCCAGATCGCCGCCGCCAACTCCCTCTCCGACGTCTTCGCCATGGGCGCAAGACCCCTTACCGCCATGAATGTGGTGGCCTTCCCCGCCTGCCTTCTTGGCCCCGAGGTGCTGGCCGAGGTAATGAGAGGCGGCGCCGACAAGGTACTGGAAGCCGGAGCGGTCATCGTCGGCGGCCACTCGGTGGACGATGCCGAGCCCAAGTACGGCCTGAGCGTCACGGGGCTGGTGCACCCAGATAAAATGCTCTCCACCGTCGGCGCCCGCCCCGGAGATGCGCTGGTACTCACCAAGGCGCTGGGCACCGGCCTGCTCACCACGGCCCTCAAGGGCGAGGTGCTGCAGGAATCCGACCTGGCCGATGCGATTGCAGGCATGTGCCGCCTCAACGGCAACGCCGCCGCAGCCGCCCTTGCAGCCGGGGTAAGCGCCTGCACCGACATCACTGGCTTCGGCCTGGTGGGCCACGCCCTGGAGATGGCCGAAGCCAGCGGCTTCAACCTGGAGATTGAACTGGCCGCCCTGCCCGCCTACCCCCGGGCTCTGGAGATGGCCGATCTGGGACTTCTGCCCGAAGGGGGGCACCGCAACCGAAAATACTACCTGCCGAAGGTGGTTGGCGTCCAAGGGGGCAACGCCGCCCTTATAGACCTGCTCTGCGACCCCCAGACTTCAGGAGGGCTGCTGCTGAGCGTCCATCCCGACAGACTGGAGCGACTGCTTAGTTTGCTGGATCAGGGCGGAGATCGAGCAACGGTCATCGGACAAGTGAGATCGAAGGAAGGCTCGGGGTTGATACTGCGGTAAATATGACACCTCCACCCTCTGATTACAGTCCCCCTCCCCCAGCGGGGGAGGGTCGGGGAGGGGGAAGCTCCAACAAAGGCACAAGTCAGTTATGACCGATAAAAACAACATATTTACGCCAGCACCTCTTCATCCCGCCCTTCTCGAAGCCGCCCGCAACCTGAGACAGAACATGACTGATGCGGAAAAACTTGTGTGGTCACTCTTAAGAAGGCAGCAGTTAGGTGGCTTTCGGTTTCGCCGACAACACCCGGCCGGGAGATACATATTGGATTTTTATTGCTGCAAAGTCCGACTTGCGGTTGAAAACGACGGTGGGCATCACAATACAGATGAAAACCGGATACGAGACAGGGAACGAACGGATGAACTTGCAGCCACGGGAATCTCTGTTCTTCGTTTCTGGAACTCCGAAATCTTTAAAAACACAGAGGGCGTTCTGCAGAAAATTTACGATACCGCCCGGCTTCGCCTTGACACCCCCCCCTCCTAACCTCCCCCCGCTGGGGGGAGGGATCTCTTCAACCGCTCTCGCCTGACAAATAAAACGGAGACACCATGATCAGCTTCCTCGATGCCAGATCGAAAATTCTCGAAAACATTTCGGTCATCGACACCGAAATCGTTCCCCTTGCACAGGCCAGCGGGCGCATCTTGGCCTGCGCGGTCTGCGCCCCCTGGGATCTGCCCCTCTGGGATAATTCGGCCATGGACGGCTATGCGGTTCGCTTTGCCGACTGCGCCATGGGCGCGCAGCTGCAGCTGACGGGCTATATTCCGGCGGGCAAGGCGGCAACCCAGACTCTGGAAGCCGGTTGCGCCATCAAGATCATGACGGGGGCGCCCATTCCGCCGGGCTGCGATACGGTGGTCCCCCTGGAAGACGCGACGGAACAAGGCTCGACGGTACGACTGACCAGGACGGTGAAATCCGGACAGCATCTTCGCTACCGCGGGGAGGACGTGCGCAAGGGGACTGAGGTCCTCAGCTCCGGTACAAGACTTCGGGCTGCCGAGATCGGCATGTTGGCCGGGCTGGGGCAGGTTCAGGTACAGGCGTATCGCCGCCCCCGGGTGGCCGTGCTGGCCACAGGAGATGAACTGGTGGAGCCGGGGCAGCAACTGGAAGCTGGCTGCCTGGTCAACAGCAACTCGCTGGCGCTGGCCGCCGCCCTGACGGAGATGGGATGCGAACCGGTGCTTCTGGGCATTGCACGGGATGAGCGCCAGAGCCATCTGGAGAAACTGCGCGCTGGCTTCGGTGCCGACGCCCTGATCACCTCGGCAGGAGTGTCCGCCGGAGATCGGGATTTGGTCAAAGACGTACTGGAGGAGCTGGGCACAAATATCCTGCTCTGGAAGGTGGCCATCAAACCGGGCAAACCCTTTGCCTTCGGTCTCAAGGAGGGGCTGCCCGTTTTCTGCCTGCCGGGCAATCCCGTTGCCACCCTGGTGACCTTCGAGATCCTTGCTCGCCCCGCCCTCCTTAAACTCGCGGGGCACCGCCGCCCCCTGCAAAGACCGGTGCGGGCCGTGCTCGCCGAGGACTTCCGGAAGAAAAAGGGGCGCCTTAACTTCACCCGGGTACGCCTGACCATGGATAAGGGGCGCTATATGGTCCGGGGATCGGGAATGCAGAGCTCGGGGATTCTGAGTAGTCTCGCAGCCGCCGATGGCCTGGCCATGCTCGGCGCCGAAGGGGAAATCTTCAAGGCAGGCGAAGAGGTGGATGTTCATCTACTGGGATGCGGCGCCTTCGCGGAGGAACACTGATGCCGGGGCTATGGGAAATTCTGTTGCTGCTGGGCGTCGCTTTTTTCATTTTCGGTGCCCGCAAGCCCGAGGACATCGCCCGCATTTCGGGGCGGATGTTCAAGATGTTTCAGGAGCTCAAGGGAAAGGTGGGATTTCTCGGGCGGTTTTTCAGGAAGTGATGACCAAAACCCACCCCCCTTTCCGCTGCGCTCCTTTCCCCCCTACTTCGCAGGGGGGATTGAGGGGGGTCGTTCCCTTTGCTTCTGCAGCTCGTAGAGTTTCGGATTGAGCCCTTTCATCATCGGGATTATCTCCTGAAGCCCCTCTTCATCGATACAGCACTCCTCGTCGCACCCCTGAAAATACCCATACCCTCTAGGCCGTTCGCTGTAGCGGCCTTCGCGCAGCAGCATCAAGTCCACCATGTCGTTGACCCGCCCCTGAGCTTCCCATGGGTCGCTATAGTTGAACTGCCGGGCAACCACATGCAGCCCCATACCGACTCCAGCCTGCTCCAGAAGCTCTCGTACGCTCTGCTCGGTCATGGGGGGGGCTTTTATGTCGGTCATATCGGAAGTCTCCGTTATTTCTGTTAGCACGAATCTTCAACCTGTATCTGAAGCCACCATTCTTGAAGTCGGCCTCCGCGTTAAACAGGCATGTTTTTTTAGCGGATAGGGCGCAGCAAGCGGCGCCCCTACGATTTCCGATGAGATAGGGGCGCTGCTTGCTGCGCCCCTGTCTTTAACCTGGTCCCCATCAGCCGCAGACCCCGCATCGTTTGCAGCCCGGAGCGCATCGGGGGGTCAGCTTGCCCTCAAGGGCGTTGCGATATTCCTGCCAGAGATAATCCCGCCTTACACCGTTGTCGATCACCTCCCAGGGGAAGGCTTCATCCTTGTCCCGGGTGCGGTGAACCAGTTCGTCCAGCTCCAGCTCCAGCTCCCGGCAGGCGGCCTTGAGGTTTTTTCCCGCATGCATCAGGGGCAGCAGCTGCCCCACTCTTCGGTCACCACGGGAGAACAGAGCCTGAATCTGGGCGGAGCGCAGGGGCTCGATGTTGAGTTTGAAATTGGGCTCCCGGTCGAGACATTTGCGCAGGAAGCGGCTCTTTTTCTCCAGCGCCTTGAGCTCGTCCATCCCGGCCCATTGCAGAGGAGTGAAGGGTTTTGGGATGAAGGGGTTGAGCGAAACGGTGAGGGTTCCGATCTGTCCCTGGCTCCGTCCGGCCTCGCGCCAGAGGTGAAGAATTTTACGGCACAGAGCAACCAGCTCGTCCAGATCGCTCTGCTCTTCCCCGGGAAGCCCAAAAAGAAAATAAAGCTTGAGATTACGAATCTGCTCCTGCGCCAGCAACTGCGCCGCCGACAGGATCTGGGCTTCGGTGAGATTTTTGTTGATCAGATCGCGCATGCGCTGGCTGCCCGCCTCCGGGGCCAGAGAGATGGTCTTGTGCCCCGAGGCCTTGAGGGCACGGATCTCCTCAACGCCGAGGGAATCAAGACGCAGGCTGGCTACGGAGAGGGTCCCCCCCCGCTCCAGAATGGCGCCGCTGAGCGCATCAATATCGCTGTAGTCGGAGACGGCGGCCCCCACAAGCCCCAGCTTGGTGCGGTGACAGAGCCCTTCCTCCACCTGAGGAAGCAGAGTGGCGAGACTGCGCTCCCGGGCCGGAAGGTATATGAATCCGGCAGCGCAGAAACGGCACCCCCGCCCGCAGCCCCGGGAGATCTCGGTGAGGGCCATGTCGGAGAATTCGCTCTGCTCGCTGTAGATGAAGGACCGGCTGGCCGTCCCTTCCAGATCAGGCACCCACTGGCGGCGCACCGGGGCATCTCCGGGCTGATGCTGTCCGGGAACGTAAAAACCGGGCAGCGTCCTTACCTGAGCCAGCAGATGCTCCCTTGTCTCATCGCTGCTCTGGAGCAGATCCATGAGGGGGGGCAGGAGCATCTCGGCTTCCCCCACGGCAAAGGCGTCCATGATCTCGGCCAGGGGCTCGGGGTTGAGGAAACTGCAGACTCCGCCACAGAGCACCAGCGGATCGTGAGAGCTGCGCTCCCGAGCGTAGAGCGGCAGATGCCCCAGCTCGAATATCAGCGGAAGATTCAGATAATCGCCTTCGAAGGAGATGGAGAAGGCGATCAGATCAAAATCACTTAGAGGACGGCCAGACTCCAGTGAGCCCAGCTTCCCCTTGCCCTGAGCGCTGCAGCCGGGAAGGTCCTCCCGGTCCGGGAGCACGAAGCGCTCGCAGAGGCAGTCTTCGCGACTGTTGAGCAGCTGGTAGACCGTGAGATAGCCCAGGTTGCTCATGGCCGTGTGATAATTGTTGGGATAGACCAGTGCTACGCTGAGGCGCCCCCCCCAGGGATTGGATCGGGCGCCAGTCTCGGATTGGAGACGCTGCTGGTTTTTTTCAAGGACTCGGGTCCACATGATATTAAATTATCTCTTTCTTGGCGCAGGTCAGAAGATGACCCGCCCTCGCAGGCGATACTGGAAAAATGCAAAAACAGTAAGGTTATCCCTCTTGAATGACCGGGGCAGATTGCCGTAGGGGGCACCATCGTAGACAGCCTCGATGGCCTCCCGGTCCAGCTCGGGCCAGCCGCTGCTCTCCATCAGCTTGACCTCTTCGACCTCACCGCTTCGGTTGACGGTGACCTGAAGTAGAGCGGTTCCCTCGTGCTCGCGCTCACGCGCGCTCAGGGGGTAGTTCCAGACGTTATAGATATTGTTCCGAAAACGCTGAAAAAAAGAATGGAGCAGATCCTTTTCCATATCCAGCCAGAGTGCGTCGCCCTCCTCGACATCCTTGCGGTATTTCTGACGCAGCCCCTCGAGCTCCCGCTCCAGAGTGGAGGGGGCCAGAGCCAGCAGGTCCTTGAGCCGGGGGGCAGGGCGAGGCGCAAGGGGGGGAAGCAACTCCTGCCTAGTCAGGCTGCGGGGCGCAGGAGAAGGAGAAGGAGACGGAGCCTGCGGCATCCGGTACTCGGGCGGGCTCTTGACCTCAGGGGGAGCCTCGCTCTGCGCCTTGGTCGGAGTCGTGGCTTCGGCAGGCTCAACCGTCGATGGTGCTGCAGGAGACGGAGCGCGCTCCTCGGCGTCGCTTCCCTTGGGAGCCTTCTCCCTCTCGGCCACCTGATCCTCGGGACCGAGGCGCCGAGCGGGATCCTCCCGGGGCTTGGTCGGGGGGGCCCTAAGCGCCTCGAGCTCTCTGGGCTGTGACAGCTCCCGCATCTCCACCTGTATCGGTTCGGGCCGAGGGCCAGGGGGCGCGCCCCGGTAGGCGGGGAAGAGAAACAGGACGAGAAGATGCACCGAAACCGAGAGCAGTATAAAAAGAAACAGATAGGGAAATTTCTCGGGGGTGCGATCCATGAGGGTCCAATGCTGTTGGCGACAAAGCGGGTTCAAGCAGGCCGGACGAGAAGCTCAACGTGCCTGACAGGGGGGTCATTATAACCCAGGGGGACTCCCGGAGCCAGCCTCATGACAGGGACAGAACCTGAGCCTTGTACACACGAAAGAAGTTGACCACTATTCACTTTGTTCGCTATAAAAGCGTTTTGAAGTCAATCTTTTTCAAGGGGTGGAGGTTTGAATGCATCTGGTTGAGCAGATCAAGGCAAAGGCAAAGACGAGTCTTCAGACGGTGGTGTTGCCCGAAGGGTACGACGACCGCATGATTCAGGCATCGGAAAAAATTGTAGCCGAAGGCCTGGCTCGCGTGGTGCTTCTGGGCAATCGGGAAGCCCTGCTGGCCAAAGCGGCCGAACTGGGTTGCAGCCTCGCCGGAGTAGAACTGGTGTATCCCGGAACCTCGGACAAGCTCGAGACCTACGTGGCCGAGCTGATGGAAGTCCGCAAGAAAAAAGGACTGACCCGTGAGCAGGCCCTGGAACTTCTGACCGCAGAGGACAATCTCTTCTTCGGCGCCATGATGGTTCGACTCGGCGATGCCGGCGGGGCTGTGGCCGGAGCCTACAACACCACCGGTGCCGTGCTTCGAGCCGCCTTCCAGGTCATAGGAACCGCTCCGGGGATGAAAACCGTCTCCTCTGTCTTCCTGATGGTCACCAAAAACCCGGAACTGGGCGAAAACGGTGTGCTGCTCTTCGCTGACTGCGCCGTCAACCCCAACCCCGATGCCCAGGCTCTGGCAGAAATCGCCCTGGCTACCGCTGGAAGCTGCAAGAGCTTTTTGGGGGTCGACGCCCGGGTCGGGATGCTCAGCTTCTCCACCAAGGGAAGCGCAAGTCACCCCGATGCGGACAAGGTGCTCGAGGCCCTGGCCATCGCCAAGCTGAAGGATCCAAACCTGCTGATCGACGGCGAACTGCAGCTCGACGCCGCCCTCATCGCCAAGGTCGGTGAGAAGAAGGCTCCCGGCTCCTCCGTGGCGGGCAGGGCCAACACCCTGATCTTCCCCACACTGGACGCGGGAAACATCGGTTACAAGCTCACCGAGCGTATTGCCGGTGCCGAAGCCGTGGGACCCATCATCCAGGGTCTGGCCAAGCCGGTCAATGATCTCTCCCGCGGCTGCTCCGTGGAAGACATCGTCAGCGTCACGGCCATCACCGCGGTTCAGGCCCAGGGGTAAACGGGACCATTACGCCATTTGACGTAACCTGAATAAGGGGGCTCCGATCGACGATCGCAGCCCCCTTATTTTTTACGGAACTATAGACGAAAAGAAGGTTCACTACTTTTCCGTGGCCACTTCAGGACCCCCTCTCCCTTGACGGGAGAGGGCTGGGGTGAGGGTGAATCTCTGAACCAGCCCCCCTCCCCTCAATCCCCTCCCGCAAGGGGAGGGGAAGCTAAAGCAGCCTTTGTTTCGTATATAGTTCCGTTTTTTTATTCCATGAAAAGCCTGCAGACTCAGCTGCGCTGGAAGTCGGCGCCTGAAAAACTGTAGGGGAAATTCATGTGGTCGGTATAGGTGCCTTCCAGGATGGCGGCCACATCTTCGGTAAAGACCAGCTCCTCATCGGTGGGAATGACGAAGACCTTTACGGGAGAATCTTCCCGGGTGATAACCGTTTCCCTCTTGCGGGTCATGGTGTTACGGTTCTTCTCCTTATCGAGATGGATCCCCATGAATTCGAGGCCCTCAAGAGCCTTCTCCCGCAGCAGCCAGCCCATCTCTCCGACTCCCGCGGTGAACACCACGGCATCGACCCCACCCAGAGCGGCGGCGTAGGTTCCGATGTACTTCTTCAGGCGATAGCCTTCGATCTCCAGCGCCAGTTTGCACTTTTCACAGCCATTTTCGGCGCCTTCGATAACGTCACGGCGATCAGTGAAAGCGCCGGTAATGCCCAGCACACCGGATTTCTTGTTCAGTATGGAATCCATTTCCTTTGCGGAGAGGCCCTCGCGCTCCATGACAAACAGGGGAATGGCCGGATCGATATCTCCGCAGCGTGACCCCATCATGGCACCTTCCAGAGGAGTGAGGCCCATGGAGGTATCTACCGAGAGACCACCCTTGATCGCAGCATGGGAAACACCGTTGCCGATGTGCATGGTCACGATATTACAATCCTTGGGAGCCTTGCCCAGCATTACCGCGGCGCGCTTGGAAACATAGAGATGGCTGGTACCGTGGAAACCGTAACGGCGCACACCGTGATTCTCATACCACTCGGCGGGCACCGGGTAGGTAAAGGCGTAAGCGGGCATGGTCTGATGAAAGGCGGTATCGAAAATTGCGATATGCCGCCCCGGGACTTCATGAATGATATAGGAATCCCCGATGGTGACGCGCTCCACCATCCCTCTGGCGATGACCTCTTTACGCTTCCAGTCGAAAAGCTGATATTTGACCGATGAGCTGCCGCAGTTCAGTGCAAGAATATCCATGTTTTCCTTTTCTCCTCCTTCGTCGTTCAAAAAAGATTGTCCCCGGCTTTTACAATTAAAACAGAGGCCTCATCGACTCACCCAGTACAGCCTGAAGCCTCTAATAAAAAAGAGGAATTCTAGCAAGACAACATTTTAACTGCAAGGAGAATGTGTCCAAACGGGGGTCGCGACAGTCTCTGGACAGCTAAAAAAGTCTGGGGTAGAATCTGATTCTGCTGCCTTTTGGATGCTCTCAAACAAGGAAAGGGAAAAAAACTTATGGCACACACAATCAACGATGACTGTATCAACTGCGGAGCATGTGATCCGACCTGCCCGGTCGATGCGATCAGCGAAAACCCCGAAGGAACTGCCCGGGTCATCGATGCCGAAACCTGCATCGACTGCGGAGCCTGCGTGGACTGCTGTCCCGTGAGCGCCATCGCCGGGCCCTGATCCAAAAACAAAACATCGCCCGAAGTCGGATGACTCCGGGCGATGAGCGAAAAAAAAGCCGCCCCTTATGGGGCGGCTTTTTTTATACTCTGACCTATTCCACGGCGGCTGGTCGGGAGTCGACCACTTCCACCGTAAACTCCGACAAGGTATCAGGCAGGTCGTGAAAGACCACGGTAAAGGGGATACTGCGCCCGGGCTGAAGATTGAAGTTGGAGAGTGAATCACCAAACTGGTTATTCATGTTTTCCTGGATTTTTCCCAACGGCAGAGAACGAAGGGTCCGCTTATCCATCGGATTTCCGGCAAAAATCGTCTGCTGCAGCAGCAGCGCTCCCTCGGAGGAATAGAGAAGCCCCTTGAGTTGAACATTTGCCCGGGCGTGGGGATACCGGTTCGTGGCATTGCCGCTAACCACGAAAAGCTCCCCAGCCTGAACATTGACGATATAGAATCCACTCAGATCACCGATGGCAATGCTGCCATCATGAACCTTGGGAGCCTGGGTTCCCAACAGCTGATCCAGAACCGCCTGCATCCCTGCAGGGCCCTTCTGAAAGTAAAAAACACCCCCCGCAAAAATCAGAGCAAGCAACAGGACGCAAAGGGCCAGCATCGGGCGGGCTCCCCGATTTTTTTTCTTTCCAACGGGGGAGCCGGTAACCCGGGCATGGGAAGCAGACCGACCTGAAACCGTTGGAGTCACGGGCGCAGGCAGGTCAAAGGATTCTGGTTCAACGGCAGGGCGGGGATCCTTGAAATTCAGACCAATCTCTTCAGTCTCCGGGGCGCTGCCCCCCCCCTGCACCCCGATATTAACTTCGGAGAAAGGCAAGGGTTCATCGGCTTTTTCATCGGTCTCTGCTTCATCGAAAGAGAATTCCTCAACCCCGGAACTGGGCGGGGTCGCCTCATCTTCCGAATCGTCAAAGGAGTAGTCACTGGAGAATGGATCTTCTGCCTCTTCGAAGGAGAAATCCACATCCTCCGTCAGCTCATCCTCCCCTTCTTCGAAGCTGAGGTCCTCATCGAAATCGTAGGAGGATTCCTCGGAAACAGGATCCTCCGAAGGCTTCACAAGGGGGATACTCTCCAGAGTCTCTTCCTCGAAACTGAATTCTTCGGCATCGGAGTAATCGTCAAGGTCACGCTCAAAGGGGAGATCGGGGATTTCTGCCGAATCCTCGACCCCGATCTCGGAGGATGAAGCGACCGAACTTTCTGCCAGCGACTTGAAAAGTTGGTCCATCTCCTCACCGGCATCGGTGGCCGCATCTTCCTGAGTGGGAGCAGGCGTCTGTTCAGTGAGATCGGCGTCAGGCTCCAGATCAATGGACCCAAAAGGATCGTCATCGAAACTTACGGCTGAAGCATCCGCAAAAAAAGGATTTGCTTCGCCACCCTCAGGCTCCGAACTCTCAGCCTCTGCAACGGGAGCATCGAAGAAAAATTCATCGGATACTTCGCCTGGAGCTGGCGGAGAAACCGGTGGGCTTTCAATCTCAGAAAGGGGCTGCGGAACCTCGGTCTCCGCAGAAGGCTGGGCCATGAAAACTTCTTTGCACTTGGCGCAGCGAATCTTGATGCCGTCAGGCTTCATCAATCGATCGGCAATGCTGAACCGGGTCTGGCAATGTGTGCACTGGATGACCATGGTATATCCCCTGGACTTGTTCAGACGCCGGACAAGGTGTAAATCGCAGAAAGCTCTCTGTAGCGTTCGTTGTAGTCGAGTCCGTATCCCACGATGAAACCATCTTCGATGGAAATGCCCACATAGTCGGCTTCGATCTCCACATCTCGCCGGGCTCTCTTGTCGATGAGGGTGCAGACACGAAGACTCCGGGGCTGGCGCATAAGCAGTTTCTGCTGCAGCGCCTCAAGGGTGTAGCCGCTATCGACGATGTCCTCGACGATAATGACATCACGGCCCTTGATGGATTGCTCCAGATCCTGACGAAACTCAACGATTCCTGAACTCTTGGTGGCCGAACCGTAGCTGGCAAGTCGGACGAAATCAATGGTCGCCGGTGAACCGACCGCTCGCGCCAGATCGGCGACGAAAAGAAAAGAGCCCTTGAGAACTCCCACCAGCAGCAGCTCGGCGTTTCCGTAGTCACTGCGAATCTCGGAGGCGAGCCGTTCTATTTCGGACTGGATGCGTTCTCGGGAAAAAAGAGGGGTTAAAACGTGTTCGGACATGAAGGTATTCCTGATTGGATTTTTTAGGGGAAAAACTGCGTATCTATAACAACATTGCCCTTCTCTGTCAAACCGCAGCCGCCCCTGTCAACCCTGGCGGCCATGCTCCGTTCGGGACTGCAGCAGGCGCTCGACCCTATCCAGGACGGACTCCTCAAGAGCTGCGCTGTAGAGCTCGTTCATCTCCATGAGACAGGAAGCGCTGGTGATATTCACCTCCAGCAGCTTGCCTCCCACCAGATCGATCCCGGCAAAGAGAATCTGCCTCTGCTTCAACCAGAGACCGACCTCCCGGCAGATCCTGAGTTCCAGGGGGCCGAGCCCCACCGCTGAGACGGTGCCGCCGGCATTGATGTTGGAACGGAAATCCCCCGAAGCGGGATGCCGACGGAGGCTTCCGAGCACTTCGCCATCGAGCAGAAGTACGCGAATTTCTCCCTGCGATATTTCGGACAGAAACTCCTGACGCAGCAGAAACCTGGGCGAGGCCGTCTGCTGAGCGATCAAGCTGGAGCGATGGGGGTCCTCGTCACGCAGGAGAAAGACCCCCCGGCCGCTGCAATCGTCCAGGGGCTTGATGACACAAGGGGCACTCTGCCCTGGCGACTCCTCCAGCAGAGTGCGCCTGGCGGCGACCAGCATCTCGGGGCAGAACTCTGGGAAGTGCAGGGGGATGAGTTTTTCGCAGTGATTGCGCAGTGCGGACACGGGGTTGATCTGAAGCACTGAAGGGGGAAGCCAGTCGAGCACCAGGGTCGCATGAAAAAAATGCTGATCGACAGGGGGATCTTTCCGGAACCAGAGCAGATCCAGCCCCGAGAGATCCAGGTCCAGAGGTTCCTTCTCATTGAAACTCAGCGCTTCAGGGGCGAAATCGACTCTCACCGCACGGGCCCTGGCTCCCTGCCGGGTCAGATAAAGGTCATCGACACGACAGAAAAACAGCTCCTGTCCCCGGCGGCAGCTCTCACGCATCAGCGCCAGAGAGCTGTCGGTCTCCGGCACCAGCCGGGCCGGATCATCGAGGACAAAGAGGCTGCGCACAGGCATCAACCCGCCTCCTCGGTGATGCCGACCATCTTTCTCTTGGGGGCCAGGACCACGGTGCCGGCAATCTTGTCGTGCCACCCCTGGCTGCGCTCATCCCAGAGGATCCAGAGCAGCCCCAGCCCCATCGGCAGCAGAGCCAGGAGAAAAGCCGCGTAACGGATCAGAAACTGACGGGCCGTCGGTTTTTCGCCGGTGCGGGCATCGGCAATGCGAGCCCGGATCAGCATCTTGCCCGGAGTCGCTGAACTGGTGAACCAGAACGTCAGGACGATGAGGGCCGAAAGACCATAGGAGAGCATCATCTCCCGGGCTGCCTCAGCCTCAGTCACTGCGCCCTCGCCGAACATCAGCTGAGGAACCAGTGTCACCAGAGCCAGCAGCAGTGAATCCACGAAGTTCGCCCACAGGCGAAGCCAGAATCCCACATAAGTCGTCATTTGAAATACATATCCTGGTGAAATCGTTCAGGCTAGATAGCCCCTTGCGCAATGAGTCACAGAAAATCTTATTGCCTTGCGCACAACTCGGAGTTTACCCCTTCCCGTCACCGGCTACAACCCTGCTTATTCCTTGAACTTTTCCAGCGGGCCCGATTGCAAATCCTCTCATTTGTGATCTAGTTGTGCAGCAGTCTTTACTCTGACCGGTCCCGGAAAAAGGGAGGGAGCCCCCCTGATCACATGGAAGAGACCTCTCGATTTTTTTTATCCGATCCCACCGGAGCCCTGCTGCTGCATTGCGTTCTGGCGATTTCCCTCTCGGTGCACGGATGTATCGTCGGGGTACTCTTCTGGAAATCCACCGGGGTTCTGCTCGAAGCCGTAGGACGGCTCGGCTTCTTCCCCCCCGCATGGGTGCAGGTGCCCCGGGGACCTGGCAGTTGGCCAGAGCTCCGGAGCTCCTTTGTTCTGTGCTGCATCTTCTCTGCGGGTCTGTTCCTGGCAGCAGTGCATCTGCTCTATCCCCATGCCCAGATCACTGCTTTGTTTCCGGGATTCTTTGCTGCCCTGGCCTGCCTGCTGACTCTAGCCTGCCTGCTGCTGAAAAAGGCCGTATGGGCCATTTCGCCCGAGGCTGCGCCGCGCAGAGCCACGCCCCTGGCCTTTGCTGCCGCCCTGCTGCTTGGGCTGGAGCTTCTCCTGCTCAGCGCCCTGTGCTCGCTTCTGGCCGATCCGGAGAAATGGCCCCTTCTTGGGGCGCTGCCCTGGCTGCTGATTCGCCCCAACGGTTTTGTCGTTTTCGCCCTTTTTCTCCTGCTGAGCCTCGTCATTCTGGGGACCGCAACGGCCTACTTCGCCCCACCTGGGTCGAGACTATCGGGAGCCCTCGCGGTGGGCGGCCTCTTCATGCTTCCCCCTGCGCTGCTTGTTGACCTTTTTACTCTGCCCGAAGTGGCCCTTTCCCCGGCGCTGTTCATGCTGCTGGCAGCCATGGTTGCTCTTAGCCTCTTCGGGGCGCTTCTGGCTCCCCGGTTTCTCAAAGGGGCAACCTGGAGCGTTCCAGTACTGCTCGGGCTCTGCCTGATACTGATGTTTGCCTTCTCGGCCTCCAGGGTTCTGGCCATGGTGCGAGCCCTGGAGCAGGCTGCACCGGGCAGGGTCATGATTCTGCCCAAAACACAGAGCTCTCCCACGGCTGCGCCCCCTCCGGCCTCAAAGCTGATGCGGGGGGAGAAGCTGTTCGATCAGATCTGCTCGGGCTGTCACCGCTGGGATAACCGGGTCGTAGGCCCGGCAC
The DNA here is from genome assembly GCA_012974445.1 of Desulfuromonadales bacterium. GTDB lineage: Bacteria > Desulfobacterota > Desulfuromonadia > Desulfuromonadales > JAAXQG01 > JAAXQG01. Next base: position 6,401 of record JAAXQG010000063.1, on the reverse strand, counting down.
TCTCAAGCGCCCTGATCCCGTACCGGGGAGCACCTGAGAAGTTGATCGGCTTTATTCGGGATCCGCAGAAGAAAAACCCCGATTTCCCGGCCATGCCCAGGCTGGGGCTCAAGGAGCAGGAGCTTGCGGATGTGGCGGCCTACCTTCTTGATCGCCTCGCAGGAAATGGAGCGGGGCCATGAAATGGAAAACTGTGCTGCTTTACGCAGCGATTCTTTCATTTTTTACTTTTTTCCTCCTCGCCATCGGGGCCTGGGGACTCTACTGGGACCGGTTCGTCAGGGCGCCTGAGCAGCCCGTGAAATTTCCCCATAGCATCCACGCGGGAAAACTCTCCATGCCCTGCAGCTTCTGCCATGCGAGTGCCGACATCAGCCGATTTGCAGGAGCCCCCCCCCTGGAGCGCTGCGCCGGGTGCCACCGATCAATGGGCAGAGATAAACCGCAGGTCAGTTCACTCTCCATGGGCTGGTGCGTAAGCTGCCATAGAGCCAACGAGGCCTCCATGGACTGCGCCACCTGCCACAAGTAAAGGACTAGAGGATCAGGATGAAGCGCCGTAATTTCCTCAAAATGATGGGACTGCTCTCCGGCTCGGGGCTGGCCTCCGCCTGCAAACCCGAAGGGTCCAAGACCTTCATCTCCTACCTCGTCCCTCCGGAGGACGCAGTCACCCCCGGTGAATCCAGCTGGCACCCTTCGACCTGCATGGAGTGCCCCGCCCATTGCGGAGTGCTGGTGAAGATGCGTGACGGCTGGCCCATCAAGCTCGAAGGACTTCCCGGTCACCCCATCAGTGACGGCGGGCTCTGCATTCGCGGTCAGGCCTCCATCACCCGCCTGTACCATCCCGAGCGACTGCGCCAGCCCATGGCGAAAAACGAGCAGGGGCAGTTCGAGCCCGTCAGCTGGGAGCAGGCCTTCGAGCGTATCGCCACCGCTTTGGATGAGGCCGGCGACGCCGGGGAGCGCAGCCGCTTCTTCAGCGGCCGCACCACCGGAGCCCTGCGGCAGCTCAAGGAGCAATGCTGCCGGGCCCTGGGGATACGGTGCGAAGCGGAATTCGAACTCTACGGACACCGCGCCCTGCGCCAGAGCTGGCAACTGCTCCAAGGCAGGGAGGCCGTTCCGCGATACCAGCTGGAGAGCTGCGATTTCCTGCTGAGCCTGGGGACGGATTTTCTGGATACGGGGCTTAGCCCCGTGGATTACACGGCGCAGATCACCCGACTCAAGGATCGCCCCGGCAGTCTCTGGTGGCATCTGGGCCCCGAGGCCAGTCTGAGCTCCCTGGGGGCCCAAAGAACCCTGCGACTGCGCGCCGGTTCCGAACAGATGCTGCTGCTCTTCGTGCTTCAGCAAACGGCTCCCCATGCAAAGCGCAGCCTCCCTGCCGAACTGTTCACAACCCTCCCGGCCCCCGCCCTTGCCGAGGTGGCCGAAGCAACCGGACTGGCATCCGCGCAGCTCGAAGAGCTGATCCTGCGCCTCTCGAAGGCCGAGGCCCCGCTGCTCATAACCGGCGGCGCCGCGCTGGAAGGGGAATCGGGACTGCTGCTGGCGGTGCTCACGGCGCTGATTCAATACAGCCAGGGGGCTTTGGGTACTTCGGTAAATCTTTCAGACGGAGAAGACTTTGCTTCCGTTGCCGAACTGCATGAGATGCAGGATTGGATGAATCCGCCAGGAGTGCAGGAGAAAACAGGGCTGGTACTCGTCTCCCAGTGCAATCTGCTTCATGATCTGCCCGAGGGCGGCGAGGCGGTAAGATCCATAGAAACGGCGCGCCTGCGAATAGGGATGGGGGATGTGCCGAACGAGACCATGCTGCAGATGGACCTGCTGCTCCCCCTCTCCCATCCTCTGGAGTGCTGGGGGGAGACGAGGCCCAGAGCGGGAACCCTCAGCCTCCACCGACCGCTGCTCCCCCCCCTGTTCGACAGCCGGGGGCAGGGAGATCTGCTGCTGGATCTGATGCGCATCAGGGGAAAAATCGGAGTGCCGGATAGTTATGAACTCATGCTTACGGACCAGTGGATGGCCGAGCTCGGAGAGACGGGGCGCCATGAGCTGCTGAAGACGGGTTTCATCGCCCTGCCCGTCGCGCAGCAGAGCACCGAGCTGCAGCTGGAAGCCCTGCTCCCCCTTCTGAACCAGACAACCCCCAATCCCCCTCCATCGGGGCTGCGGCTCATGATTGTGCCCTCCCTGCGGACCTTCGATGGCCGAAGCCGTCCTCTGGCCCTGCTGCAGGAGATCCCCGACCCGCTGAGCACCGTGAGTTACGGAGCCTGCGTCTCTATCTCCCCCGGGCTGGCGCGCAGCCGGAGCCTCTCCGACCGGGATCTGGTGGAGCTGCGCTGGGGATCGGGGAGCATCCGCCTTGCCGTCAAGATACAACCCGGGCTGGACGATACGACCCTGATGGTGACTCGCGACGCTCTGGACCGGCTGCCGCACCGGCAGTCCGAATCCGGGGGGTTGCTCCTGGGCTCCATCCCCGTAGAGCTGCGCCCCACCGGGCAGAGCTCGGAGACCCTGGCGATCCTCTCGGGTTCAGCATCCCAGCAGGGGCGGGGGCTCATCCCTATGGAGGGCAAACTGGAGCACGAGCTGTCTCACAGCCTCTACCCCCCTCACAGCCACGAGCCCTACCGCTGGGCCATGGTCATCGACCTGGATCGCTGCACCGGATGCAGCTCCTGCGTGGCGTCCTGCTATGTCGAAAACAACATCCCCATCACCGGTCAGCAGGAGCATCTGAACGGACGGGAGATGTCCTGGCTACGCATCGAGCCCTATTACGATGAGACGGGAAACCACTTCCTGCCCATGCTCTGCCAGCACTGTCACAACGCCCCTTGCGAGACGGTATGCCCTGTCAACGCGACCTACCACAATCCCGACGGCCTCAACGTTCAGGTTTATAATCGCTGCGTGGGCACCCGTTACTGTTCCAACAACTGTCCCTACAAGGTGCGCCGCTTCAACTGGTTCAAGGCCCAATGGCCTTCGCCCGAAGACAAACGCCTCAACCCCGACCTGCTGGTTCGGGGGCGGGGGATCATGGAGAAATGCACCTTCTGCCTGCAACGCATCCGCGCCGCCAAGGAAGACGCCAAGGCCCGGGGGCGCCGGGTTAATGACGGAGAGTTCACCACAGCCTGCGCTCAGAGTTGCCCGGCAAAAGCCATCGTCTTCGGCAACCTGCTCGATCCGGACTCGGAGGTAGCGCGCCTGAGCCTGGATGAGCGGGCCTTCCGGGTCTTTGAGGCCCTGGGCACCGAGCCCTCGGTCTACTATCTCAGGAAGAAGGCTCCCGGATGATAGAACACAGGGACGACCAGATAGAGCGTGACGTACTGGCCGCCATGGGACGCCCCGGCGCAGGCTGGTGGATAGCCCTGGCCACAAGCGCCCTCTTCTTTTTCGGCGGACTGATTTTGTGGGGTTATCAGATATTTCGGGGGCTGGGAGTTGCCGGAATCAACAACCCCGTAGGCTGGGGAGTCTATATCGCCAACTTCGTCTTCTGGGTGGGCATCGCCCACTCCGGGACGCTGATCTCGGCGGTTCTTTTTCTCTTTCGCGCCCGCTTCCGCAGCAGTTTCAACCGGGCCGCCGAGGCCATGACCGTCATCGCCCTGATGACGGCGGGGCTCTTTCCCCTCATCCATCTCGGGCGAGTATGGGTTTTCTACTACCTGCTTCCCTACCCCAACGAACGTCAGCTCTGGGTCAACTTTCGCTCTCCGTTGATCTGGGACGTCTTCGCCGTCACCACCTACATGATCGTCTCGGCCGTCTTCTTCTACGTGGGCATGCTTCCGGACCTGGCCGTGGCTCGGCGCAGGCTCGGGGGGATTCGCAGCCGGATTTTCCGCGTCCTCTCCCTGGGGTGGCGCGGCACCCTGCGTCAGTGGCATCACTACGGCAAACTCTACATTTTACTGGCAGCTTTCGCCACGCCGCTGGTGGCCTCGGTCCACTCCATCGTGTCCTGGGATTTTGCCATGAGCATCGTTCCGGGATGGCACACCACCATCTTCGCCCCCTATTTCGTGGCCGGAGCCATCCTGTCGGGAACCGCCATGGTCATCACTCTGGTGGCCCCTATGCGCCGCATCCTGAAGCTGGAAGCCTACATCACCCCTGCCCATTTTGAATCCATCGCCAAGATCCTGCTGTTGACATCCCTCATCGTGAGCTACTCCTACATCGTCGAATATGCCCTGGCCTTTTACGGAGACCAGCCCCCCGAAGCAGGTCAGTTCAGCTACCGGGCGCTTGGGGACTACCGGGTCTTCTTCTGGGCCATGATCCTGTTCAACTCGGTGCTGCCCCTTAGCCTCTTTATCAAGCAGCTGCGTCTGAATATCCGCTACCTCTTCGTGCTGAGCCTCTTCGTCAATATCGGCATGTGGCTTGAGCGCTTCGTGCTCATCGTCAGTGCCCTGGCCCACGAGTACGAGCCCTACGCCTGGGGAACCTACAGCCCCAGCTTCGTGGAGATCGGTATCACCCTGGGCTCCTTCGGCCTCTTCTTCAGCCTTTACCTGCTTTTCCTCAAAACCCTGCCCGTGCTCTCCATCACCGAACTCAAGGAGCATCAGCCATGAGCCGGATCGAACGTTTCAGATCGAAAGAGGAATTTCTCGATGCCCTGCGCAGCAACCTGGACGAGGACCGCGAATCGGTCATCGACATCCTGATGCCCTACCCCCTGCCCGAGGCGCAGCAGCTCATGAACCCTGAGCCGAGCCAGCTGAAAGTCTTCGCATTCACCGGCGCCCTGTGCGGCTTTGCCTTCGGTCTCTTTCTGACCATCTACAGCGTCCTGAGCTGGCCCCTGATTATCGGCGGCAAACCCCTGATTTCCATCCCCCCTTTTCTGATCATCGCCTATACCCTGACCATACTCTTCGGAGCACTGGCCAGCTTTTTCGGCTTCCTCTGGCTGAGTCGCCTACCACGGATTCCCGCTCTTTTCGCTGCGGAGCAGTGGGAGGAAGACGGCCGTTTCGCCATAGTGCTTAAGGCGGATGAGCCATGAAGGCTGTGGAGACGGCCATAGCGCTTCTCCTGACGGCGGGGCTCGTTCTGATTATCGAGCAGGCAACCTGGTCGGGAGGGGGCGCCTCCCTGCTTTGCACCCTGACCATCTGGAGCTCCATCGCGCAAGGGGCCCTGGCCCTGGTCGCCGCCTGCGAGCTGACCCGGGCCCGCTGGATCCAGTATGTAAGGACGGATCTGCTTCGATTCACTCCCATGCTGCTGCTCACAGCACTGCTCTTTCCCGCGCTGGGGCCGTCCCTGTCCATCTATCCCTGGAGCCAGGCGCCGACCTTCTGGCTCAGCCCCGACTTCTTCATCCTTCGCAACTGCGCCCTGAGTCTGCTGTGCTGGCTTGCCGCACGCACCTTCGCTCTTCACTCAAATCGCCGCAGCGCACAAACCGGCTTTTTTGCCGTTGTCTATCTCTTCGCCTTCATCCTCTGCCAATCCTTCATCGCCTTCGACTGGGTCATGAGCCTCGACTACCCCTGGCGCAGCACATTGTTCGGACTCTACTTCGCCATTGAAGCCCTGCTGGCGGCCATCGCCCTTTCGGCGCTGCTGCTGGCGATCTCAAGGCGCAGCCCCACTACAGAGCCATCGACTCTGGAAGCGCGCCGGGACCTGGCAACCCTGCTCTTTGGCTTCAGCATTCTCTGGGCGGGTCTGTTCTTTTCACAGTTTCTGGTGATCTGGTACGGGAATCTTCCCGAGGAACGGGGATTTTTATTCATTCGGGGATGGACAGCCCCCTACCAGGGGTGGGCGCTGCTGTTTCTCGCGGGGATATTCCTACTGCCCTTCGGAGTCTTTCTGAGCCGAAGAGCGAAGGAGATTTCTGGCGTGGTATCGGCGGTGGCAGCGGTGGTGCTCGGAGCCTTCGCCCTGGAACGATGGATATTCATCGCGCCGCAAGTCGCAGTATCGGTTCCGGCACTGCTGCTCGAATCCCTGCTCTTCGCAGCGCTGTCGCTCTACCTGGTCACAGCGGACAGAGCGCCCGCCGCCTCACCTTGACAGGGTCTCCAGCAACTGGGCGTAGGCCCTCTCCAGATTGGCCTCCAGAAACTGCCCGTAACCCGGAAGATCGGCGTATCTGGGCATACGGAAATCCTTCTTGGTGGTGCGCAGGGAATCCCCCTGCTCCAGGTGCTTGAGCACCTCGGTCATGAAGGCACGAAAAAACTTCTTATACTGCCGAAGGTCCAGTACCGAACCTGCAGGGCCAAACCCCGGGACAATAATCTCCGGCTCCAGCTCGTCCATGAATTCCAGAGAGAGCACCCAGTCGGTCATATACCCCTCACCCATATAACCAACGCTGCCGAAATAGGCCAGATCACTGG